>NZ_JBPJUQ010000013.1:0-190939 GCF_051192615.1 Streptosporangium sp. G11 | reverse complement strand
CTCAAGCCCACGCACGAAGACAACTATGCTGCCGCGTAGTCGAAAGCCCTGATGTGTCTACCAAACCGGGGCAACTCCAGAACAGCAGCGGCACCTGGCGCGACGGCGACCCGCTGTTCCTGCGCTGCACCGCCTGGCGCACCCTGGCCGAGAACATCGAAGCCTCCCTCACCCGAGGCCAGCGCGTCATCGCCACCGGCGTGCTGCGCCAGTTCGAATGGACCGACGCCGACGGCATCCAGCGCACCGGCTACGGCCTGGAAATCGAAGAGATCGGCCCGAGCCTGCGATGGGCGACCACCACCCCGACCCGCCGCACCAGCGCAAACCGCACCAGCGCCACGTCCCCCAACGACCCGTGGGCGCCGGCGAGAGCGACATCGACCGTGAACGGCTCGACCGCCAGCGCCCATGCCGGCGCGTTCTCTGACGAACCGCCGTTCTGATCGCACCTTCGGGGCGGCCGGCGGGCCGGCCGCCCCGAAGTCTTCACCTGATCGACCACGAGAGCAAAAGGACCTTCACCATGCCCGCACACACCATGTCGCGCCACCGGCCGCCAGCCCCGGCGTGGATGGCCGCCCGTGCTCGCGCGCTGACCGCCGCTACCTGGGGTATGGCGGTCTTCCCTCTCAGTCGCACCAAGCTCCCCGCCATCGCCGCCGCACACCCCAGCGACACGGTCCGCTGCACCGGCAGTTGCGGCAACCTGGGGCACGGCGTACACGACGCCAGCACCGACCCTGGCCGTATCCGAGAGATGTTCGCCGCCGCGCCGTGGGCGGCCGGCTACGGCATCGCCTGCGGCCGAGCCCCGCACCACCTGATCGGCATCGACCTGGACCGCAAAAACGGCCTGGACGGGCCCGCCGCCCTCAACGCTCTCGCCGGCGAGCAGGGCCACACCGTGCCAGACACCGCAACCGTGCTCACCCCTTCCGGGGGACTGCACCGGTGGATGACCGCCCCGCCAGGGCTGCGCGTCGGCAATTCCGTCAGCAAACTCGCCCCCGGCATCGACATCCGCGACAGCGGCGGATACCTGGTCGGCCCCGGCTCCATCACCCGCCGCGGGCGCTACGTCTTCGCCCCCGGCAGCCAACCCGACCGCATCGCCGCCGCCCCCGCCTGGCTGCTGACCCTGCTGACCACCCCACACGCCCCGGCCCTCATCAGTCCCGCCAACACCCGCCCAGGGGGCGCGGGCCGGCTGGAGGGACTGGTGCGGGTCGTCTTGGACTGCGGTGACGATGACCTCAACAACCGCCTGTTCTGGGCCTCCTGCCGCGCATTCGAAAGCGCCCACATTGACCCTGAGGCCGCCACCGCTGCGCTTCTTCAGGCCGCCGTCAGCCGCGGGCATCCCGAGGTGCCCGCGCGCCGCACCATCGCCTCAGCCCACCGCACCGTGAAGGGGGTCCGACCGTGAGCGACAAGGAAAAGGGGCCTTCTCAAGCCTCCCAGCTCGTCGCCTTGGCGCGCGCGGGCTACGAGTTGGTCATGAGCGAGGACGGGCGCCCCTACGGCGTGCGCCGTCACGGCCCGAACATCGCTCTGCCCCTGCGGGGCAAGGCCGGCCTTCGCTCCCAGCTGGCCCGCCAGTTCACCGACGTCAACGGCGGTCAGGTCCCCTCCCAATCCGCGCTCACCGACGCGATGACCGTGTTGGAAGGCATGGCCGCGGCCACCGACTCCGTCCCGGTCCACCTGCGCGTGGCCGGCGGACCCGACCAGGTCGTGCTCGATCTGGGCACCGCCGACGGCCGCTGCGTCATCGTCACCGCCGACGGCTGGAGCGTGCACAGCCGCTCTCCGGTGCTGTTTCGCCGTTCCGGTGCGATGTCTCCAATGCCCGAGCCGGCCCCCGGCGACGGCGACGGCCTGGCCCGGCTACGGGCGCTGGTCAACATGGACGACCCCACCTTCCACCAACTCGTGGGCTGGCTGGTCGCCGCCTGGGTGCCGCACATCCCGCACCCGGTACTGACCTTCAAGGGCGAGCAGGGCACCGGCAAGTCCAAGACCGCGCAGATGGTCATCAACCTCATCGACCCCTCCGCCGCCACGAAGCGCTC
Source organism: Streptosporangium sp. G11 (assembly GCF_051192615.1). NCBI lineage: Bacteria > Bacillati > Actinomycetota > Actinomycetes > Streptosporangiales > Streptosporangiaceae > Streptosporangium > Streptosporangium sp. G11. Next base: position 188,864 of record NZ_JBPJUQ010000013.1, on the reverse strand, counting down.
CCAGCCGCGCGACGTCAAAGCCTGGGCCACCCAGGCGTTCAACTCCTGGGCGTTGTGCCTGGACAACGTCTCGACCATCGCGCCGTGGCTGTCGGACACCTTGTGCAAGGCCGTCACCGGCGACGGCATCATCGACCGCGCCCTCTACACCGACGACGACGTCGTGGTCTTGTCCTTTCGCCGTGTGTTGGCCATGACCACCATCGACGCCGGCGCCCTGGCCGGCGACCTCGCTGAGCGCATCTTCATGCTCGACCTTCGACTCATCGGTGAAGATCGGCGCCGCACCGAAGAAGAACTCGACCAGCACTTCGATACCGCCCGCCCCGCCATCCTCGCCGCCCTGCTCGACCTTCTCGCCAAAGTCCTGGACCGGTTGCCCAGCGTCCGCTTGGACCGGATGCCGCGCATGGCCGACTTCGCCCGCGTCTTGGCCGCCATCGACGCTGTCCAAGGCTGGGAAACTCTCAAGTCCTATACCGCCGCCGCCGACAACGTCGCCGCCGACGCTCTCGAAGGCGACATCTTCGGTAGTGCCGTCGCCGCCTTCATCCGGCAACACGGCCAGTGGTCCGGCACCGCCGGGCAGCTGCTGGAGCACGTTTCTCCGCCGGACGGCTACCACCCCAAGTGGCCCAAAGACGCCACCCGGGCAGGCGGGCAGCTCAGGCGTTTGGCGCCCCTGTTGCGGTCAGTCGGAATCATGTTCGACGACTCCGCCCGATCAGCGAATCACCATAGGCATCGGCTGATCTCTCTGAAGGCCCCAGGGGAGAACGGCTGCAAAACAGCGTCCACAGCGTCCACAGCGTCCACAACGCCGTCTGACCTGCGGAACCTTGTGGACGCTGCAGCCGATGCCAGCGTCCACTCAGTGTCCACTCAGCGTCCACAAGGCCCCCTTGTGGACGCTGTGGACGCTGAAGTGGACACTACGGGTCCGCCAGTGTCCACAAGATCAACCGGTCCTGAGCTGCCCAAACACGCGGTTGTGGACGCTGTGGACGCTGTGGACGCTGTTTTGCAGCCAATGTCTGGCGACCCCCTCCTGTGCCCCCGCTGCGGCCACCCCATGGACCCCGCACTCACCGCCGCCGGAGCCCTCACCCACTCCGATTGCTACGCCGATAAGTGACCGCCCGAAAACCTCACCCAACCCGTCGTCCGGAAGGACAAGCGCGCCATGACCACCAAAAGCAAGCCCGCATCGCGGGTCGAGAAGCGCACCGCCCGCCAAGCCACATCATCCTTGACCAGTAAAAACGCGGCTGTTACGGCCAGACGGCCCAAGTCGATGCTCACCATCGCCGATGTGCTCGATGAAATCGACGTGCCGAAGTCCACCTTCTACCGCTGGTTGAACACGGGACGGGGGCCGCGTTCGTTCAAGCTCCCCAATGGAAAGCGCAAGATCCGGCGGGCCGACCTGGACGCCTGGCTCAGCACCTTCGAACAGGGCGTAGCGCAAGAGGGGGCGCCGTGCTGACTCACGACGTGGTGGTGTGGAGCATCCGTAACCGAAAGGGGCGCGCCAAGCCCTACCAGCTTCGATGGAAGGTCGGTACAGAGCCGAAGTCCAAGGCGTTCCTGACCAAGGCACTCGCCGACAACTTCCGTGCCGACCTGCTCAAGGCCGCGAAGAAGGGCGAGTTGTTCGACACCGAGACCGGTCTGCCCGCCTCCATGCGGGCGTCGGAAGCCGAAAAACCGCCTATGAGCTGGTACGACTTCGCCGCCAAGTACACCACCATGCGCTGGCCCAGCGCCGCGGCGAAGACTCGTGAGAGCATCGTGGACAGCTTGACCGTGGCCACGTTCGCGATGCTCGACGGCGAGGCGCTCGACCTGCCCCGCAAGGAGATCCGCGCTGCTATGCAATGGGCGCTGATTCCCCGCGAGGAGAGCGAGGCGGCGCCCGTCGAGCTGGTATCGACCGTGCGGATTCTCCAGAAGTCCACGCTTCCGCTCGCTGGCATGGCCGACCCCATCGTTGCGCGCCGCGTGAGCGAGGCTCTCGGCCTCACCCTGGACCGGCGAACCGCCGCCGCCGACACCACGGCCCGCCGTCGCCGGGGGTTGAACACGGCGCTGGAGTATGGCATTGACCTCGGCGAACTCAAGGAGAACCCGCTCAAGCGGATCAAGCAGAAGAAGGTTGCCAAGGATGACGCCGTAGACAGGCGCGCGGTCGTCAACCCGGAACAGGCGCGGGAACTGCTCGCCGCTGTGTCCTATATCGGAAGTTGGCACCGTGCCCGAGGGCGCCGACTGGTGGCCTTCTACGCCACGCTCTACTTCGCGGGTGTCCGGCCCGCCGAAGCCGTAGGGCTACGGCAAGACGACTGCGACCTACCCGAGGAAGGCTGGGGCCTGCTCACCCTGGCCAAGACCCGTCCCAGCAGTGGAAAGCAGTGGACGGACACGGGCACGGTTCACGACCTGCGGGGCCTGAAGCAACGTGACACGCGGGCGGTCCGGGAGGTTCCCATCCCGCCTGCACTGGTCGCCATGCTCCGCGCCCACCTGGAGGAGTTCGGAACCGCTCCCGACGGCCGGCTGTTCTGCAACGAGCGCGGCGGCGTGCTGGGTGCTTCCACCTACGCGCGGGTGTGGAGGGAGGCCCGCAGCTTCGCTCTCACCCCTCAGCAGGTGGCCTCTCCTCTGGCCAGGCGGCCCTACGACCTACGACATGCGGCTCTGTCCACCTGGCTCAACGCGGGAGTGGACGCGACCGAGGTAGCCGCCCGCGCGGGCAACAGCGTGGAAGTCCTCCTCAAGCGCTACGCCAAGTGCCTGGACGGCCGCCAAGATCAGAACAACCGCCGCATAGAGGCCGTGCTGACCCCGTGAGATCTGGTCCACAACCAGTGAGCGTCAATGAGAACGGGCAGGGCTCCGTGAGACTGGAGTCCCGCCCATTTCGGCGTTCTAGTACTCCAGCTGCAGATCGTGAGGCTGAGCATGATCGTGCGCATGTGAACCTGTAGGCATAGGGCCACAGGTTCGAGGGACGGCCACCGCTGTGACCATTCAGGTGTGATGGAACTGAAGATCAGGCGGTGGCCGCGTTGGCCAGCGTAGAACACCTCGACGCCGCGCGTTTTCACGCCGGCCTAGACGATGCGTTCGCCCACGTCGCGGGCCGCTTCAAACGCCGGGAGGTCCGGCTGCGCGCCCAGCGCTGCATGATCGGCCTGCTGTCCGGGCTGCAGCGCACCACCGGCTGGTCCCTGGCCGAGCACGCCGGAGAAACCACCCCCGACGGCATGCAACGGCTGATGTCGAGCGCCCGCTGGGACGTCGACGGGGTCCGCGACGACACCCGCACCTACGTCCTGGGCCACCTCGGCGATCCCGATGGAGTACTGATCGGCGACGACACCGGCTTTGAGAAGAAGGGCACCTGCTCGGCCGGGGTGCAACGGCAGTACACCGGCACCGCCGGAAAGATCACCAACTGCCAGATTGGGCTGTTCCTCGGCTACGCCGCGTCCCGGGGCCGCGCACTGCTGGACCGTGAGCTGTATCTGCCCCGCACCACGTGGATTGACGAGGCCGATCGGCGCATCAGGGCGAAGGTCCCCCAACCGGCGGCCTTCGCGACCAAACCGCAGCTGCTGCAGGCGATGATCGAGCGGGCGATCACCGCAGGCGTGCCGTTCGCATGGGTCATCGCCGATGAAGCACTGGCTTACTGCGCGTTACGCCTCTTGTACGAAGTGGCTAGATGTGTTTGCAGAGCCTCATGTCGGAATTGATAAGAAGGGCCGATACTTCTCAGTAGCTCAAGTCGTTCCGCATCCTCCAGAAATGGCATCAAGCGACGCGGCAGGTTACCTAGCGTTGCGAGTCGCGTAGTGGCAAACGTATAAGCAATCCAAGCATGGCTATTTTTGCCGTCGAGCGCACCAGAGAGCATGGACGCCAGGCCAAACGCTAGCCCTGTCGGTACTTCGAAGATCAAGCTGAATGTGATGCTCACCACGACTGTGGTGAGCAATGTGGCGCGCCTGTCCGCACGCAAGGTCAATCCCGGCGTGGTGGCTCGATCAGGCAAGCGTCGCTTCATTTTATCAATCAAACTGGAGACTATTACTCCGATGAATCCGAAGGAGAACCCGCTTACGAGCCCAAAATGAACTCCGGTGCTGAGTCCACCTACGATGACTCCGAATATGAATCCAAAAGTCACACCAGCGGTGAGTCCACCTACAATTCCAAATACGACACCTCCGACTAGGCCAAAGAGGAGTCCGACGAAAAGGCCACCCGCAAGACGTTCTCCAAGGACGATTCTTATCCATTCTTCCATGGGGCTGGGTGTGCCGAGCCATCTTGCGGATGTGCTCGCGAAGGCCATCCAGAGCGCGAAGCCACCTCCAAGCCCTGCCACGAGCCCGCTAACGAGACTGCCGAGCAGGCCGGTTCCAAGCCCAGCCAGTACTCCGAACCCTAGGCGAATCGCAAGTATCAGTGCCAGTAGACACGAAAGAGTAAGTACTAGCCTGACGAAGAAGTCGGTTAACCGTGTCATAGAATAAAACGCAAGCTCCCACCATTCAAAATTCTTTTTTGGTTCCTCGAGATAATATGCAAGGTACTCGAGCCAACGACGCATATCGTCGGGATTCCACCGATGTCGTGGACGAAACAGAGCGGATGGATCCTTGCTGGGCGGGTAGGTATTGAGGACGATTGGGATGATTTGTGCGAATAGGCGTTCCCAAATGCCCTTCTCGCTATAGGAGAAGAGTGTTGTGGGATCAAGTTGCCCTTGCCGGGGCGCACGCTCCGGTTGGCACACCTTACGTAGCAACCAAAGTCCGAGCGGAATTGACAGTACGTTACAAAAATCAGAGTCTTTTTTCTTTGTAAGTTCTTTCGGTAGACGCTGCCAGGGATGGTCAGGATGCGTGGCAACGACAGAAAGGTAGTTTGCAATTTCCTGCGGCTCTAGAGGGACCGCCTCGACTACCGCGGCACCTGGAAGTGGTCCGACGCTCTTCACCACATCTTCGTATTTTGATGTTCGACATGTGAGGATGAAACCTTCATCGGCCGCAAGAGACTCTTTGAATACATCCATGGCACGTACCCGAGGTTCGTATCTCATTTCGTCCAAACCGTCCAAGACCGGAAGGATCTTGAACTCCCTAGCGAGCGCTCTGGGAGCTCCCAGGCCATACTTTTTCGAACGCAGATGGGGGTAGAACTCACCCAGTCGTGCAGATACCCAGTCATGAAATTCTTCGTAGGTTTTGATGTCCCACTCTCTTAGGGACAGCATCACTGGCACTTGCGCAGGACTTTCTGGTTTCAGAAGCTCCGAAAGCAGCAACATGGCGAGCGTGGTCTTTCCCGCTCCAGCCTCGCCCAGTATCACAAGTCTTCGAGATTTCAGCGCTTGGAATTTCGCTGCGAACTGCTCGATATCGTCACTACGGCCGGATATATCCAAGCTGTTGGGTGATACGAATTGAGAGCGGTCCATCAGATCTGACCTAGCAAGCCGCCAATGAACAGGTATGGGAACTTGCCCGACCCATCGGGCAGCTTCGCGGGTCCATTGTGCTCGCACCAGGCTCGCCAATTTCCTTTTGGCAGTTTCGACTTCATCTGGAGTCGAAATCAGCTCTGGCAAATCATATTGGCCGATCGTGACCAGTACGGGCACCGCAATAAATGGTAGTGCAGCAAGCAGTACTGCTGCTGTTTGTGCTGCGGAAGATGCATATTTCCAACCTGTGGAAGCGAGCATTTCCCCAATCACGCCAAAACCAGCGGCAAGTAGTTCCATGCAGATCGTCAAAGGTACAATCCATCTATCAAAGCGCCCCCTTGCTGCCATATTCGCAGTATGCCATAAAAACGGAGGCCGCAAACATGTGTAACCCTCGACGTTGACTCTCAGCTAGGTCTCTCTATAGAATAATTAATCAGAGTTTAATAATCTGCGCGAACTCCGATACAGCCGACTGGTACCGCTTTACCGAAGGTTGAGGCTATAGTGACACCCCCAGTAATAGCCCCCACGTGGGTCTAATCTCCGATAAGAGACAGTTCTCTCGGGGTTGATCTGCATTTAATAATTTAATACTCCAGTCGTACTTAGTGATCTCTGATGCGTTGCCGCTGGTAATGGGCTCGTCGAGCCCGTGCCTGGTGGCGTAATCGCCACGCTGACCAGTGCCGGATGCGCTGCTCGTCGAGGGCTGGTCGGGTCAGCAGTGTGAACAGGCGGCGGATCTCGTTGGCAGAGACCACGATCGGCGACTCGAACGGTCGCCCGTCACCTGCCTCGATTGCCGCTGAGGCATCCGCGGCCGATCCGTATGGCTCGTCGGCCAGGTCGGCGCGGGCGACGGCCAGGAAAGCCAGCGCGAGCATGGCCAGCGTGACGTAGCGGTACCAGGCCGGATAGAGCCGGACCTGGTAGTGGTCGAAGGCGGCCTCGTTCTTGGCGGCCTGGAAGCATTCCGCGATGCTCCAGCGGGCTCCGACCACCGCCACCAGACGGGCAAGCGGGACCGGCGCCGGCGTGTGGCAGCGGTAGAAGGCCAGCTCCGAGGGCCTGCTGACCGAGCGGCGGATCAGCAGCCGATGAGCCGGGCTGGTGGTGGCCACCAGCGCCCAGTCGTAGTGCCGCTGCCCTTTGGCGCCCGAGCCTCACAAGTGGCGCTGCCAGGCGGTCTTGGGAATCTTCGCCGCGACGGCGTCGGCGGGACCGTGCCCGCGCCGGTGGTGATCTGATGATGGCAGGCTACGGCCAGCACGTAGCCGAGCCCTTGTTCTTCCAGGAACCGGCGCAAGGGTCCGTTGTCGCCGTAGGCCTCATCGGCGGTGACCCATGCGAACGGCACGCCTGCGGTGATCGCCCGCGCGATCATCGCCTGCCGCAGCTGCGGCTTTGAAGTGTACTTCCAGGAGCAACGGTGATTCCGACCGTACTACTAGTCGGTTTAGTGCGGCGCCTGCGGCCACGCAAGCCTTTGCCCTTGCCCTTGCCCATCGTTGCAGCGCTCTTTCATCGGCCTGGTCACGATCTTCACAGTCCCACTGATGGTAACCGTGAGCATGCTGCAACAGTCTGTAGGTAAAAGGAAAGGGTGTGGTTTCCCCGTGGGCGAGGAAAGTTGACTGACCATGCTGCCCGTGTGATCTTCGTGTGAGTTGGTCCACAACTGGTCCACAAGCAGCGAGCGCCAACGAGAACGGGCGGGACTCCGTGAGACTGGAGTCCCGCCCGTTCTGGCGTCCTTCTTACAGGTCAGTGGCATGATCCCGCTGGTCCTGCGTGTGTGCCCCCTGCAAGATTCGAACTTGCGCTCCCGGCTCCGGAGGCCGGTGCTCTATCCCCTGAGCTAAGGGGGCCAACGCGTGATTACATTACCAGCATCCTGAGGGAAACCGACACTCGGTTAGGGAAGCGAGTGATCTCCGAGGCAGGCCGGGGCGACGGGAAAGCAAAGCTGAGAGGGCATCTGGACGGCCAGGCGCCGCAAGAACAGCGCGGACAGGCGCCTCCGGGTCAGCGCGGGGTGGGGCGGACGGCGCCTCGGTAGCGGGAGAGGTAGTAGGGCGAGGCGGCGAAGTCGATCGTCCTGACGACGTCGCCGGTCTTGGGAGCGTGGACCATGACGCCGTCTTTGACGTAGACGCCCACGTGGGTGGGGTCTCCGGTGCCTCCGCCGAAGAAGACCAGGTCTCCCGGGCGGAGCCGGGAGAAGGGCACCCGGCGGCCCTGCCTGAACTGGGTGCCGGTGTAGTGGGTGAGCCTGGCCCCGGCCTTGGCCCAGGCGTGCAGGGCGAGCCCTGAACAGTCGAAGCCCCCGCCGGTCGGGCCCGTGCTCGAACCGCCGCCCCACACGTACGGCCTGCCGACCTGGCGGAGTGCCGTGGCGGCCGCGATCTGCCCCCGCAAAGATCCCCGTAGAGACAGGGTGCGGCCGCGCGAGGACGCCGCCCTCCCTCGTGAAGACGTCACCCGCCCACCGGAGAGAGCCTTCCCTCGGGGGAACACCGCCCCTCGGGAGGATGCCGCCCCTCGCCTGGAGGGCGCTTTCCGTCCTTTGGAAGGGTGCTGCGGCCGCTTGGCGCGCGCCGCTGAGGGCTCGGGGCCGGAGGAGGCCCGAGGGTCTCTCGGCTCCGCTGAAGAGGAGAAGCCTGCCGCCCACCCGTCCGGAGCTCCCGAGGGCTCCAGCGGCCCTCCTGCCTCCGGGACGGAAGGGTCGAACGCCCACCCACCGCCCGCTCCCGGGGGCTCCGGCGGCCATTCGTCGGCAGAGGCCGGGAAGAAGCCCCGGAAGGACGTCGATCGGCTGCCACCCGCGTCCGGAGAGAACGGGGGCCGGGGCTCGCAGGCGGTGGCGAGGGCGCCGCGGATCTCCTGGGGCAGCCAGCTCTTCTCCGGCAGCCGGTGAGGGGCACCGCCCGGCGGAACGGTCGGGAAGGGGGAGAGGAGGCGGGCCCAGACGTCGCAGGCTTCCGGGGAGAGGCGGGGCACGGGAAACTGCGAGCTTCCCGCGAGGGCCGCCGAGAGGATGGTGACGGTGACGAGTGTCGTGATCACGCACGCCCTCCTTGGGCTCGATGAAGGATCGAGGCCCCAGGATCGGCGTGAGGAGGTGATCACCAATGAGCCGAACAGGGTTCTGTGAATAACCCCGTGGATGACACCATCCTGTGGACAACCGCGAATATCCACATCCAGCGGGGGAATCGGCCCGCGCCAGGCACGGGCACGGGCACGGGCACGGGCACAAGCCGCCTCCGGGACGCCCCGCCGCGTCGGCCGGAATTGCCGCCAAGATTCACGTCAACTATGGTTGACGCATGAACGATGGGCGGCCGACGGTCTCGTACGGCGACGAAAGACTCATGGCGAGACTCCGTGATCTCGTGGGCGACCGGCATCCCGTAGTGGCGGCCGCGACGGTCTCACCCCGGGGAATGGCGGTGGCGAGCGCGGGCGCGCCACCCGGCGCGGATTTCGAGATCGGCTCGATCTCGAAAGGGATCACGGGCCTGCTCTACGCCGACGCGCTCGCGCGCGAGGAGATCGGCACGGCGTCGACCCTCGGCGAGTTCCTGCCTCTCGGAGAGGTCCCGGCGGCGGGGGTGACGCTGGCGTCGCTCAGCACGCACCGTTCGGGACTACCGAGGCTGCCCAGGTCGTCGGCGCCGTTGCGGCGGACCTTCTCGCTGTGGCGGCACGGGACGAATCCCTACGGTGAGGACCTTGAGCGGCTTCTCACCCAGGCGCGAGAAGTGAAGGTCGGGAAACCGCGTGCCCGATACTCCAACCTGGGATTCGAGCTGCTCGGCCACGCGCTCGCGCGCGCGGCCGGAACGAGCTACCGGGAGCTCGTCCACAAGCGAATCGCCGAGCCTTTGGGACTCGGCGTGTTCTACACGCCCGCGACCCCGGACGAGCTGCGGCCGGGCGCGATCATCGGCACGAACAAGGCGGGACGGGCTCAGCAACCGTGGACGGGTGAGGCGCTTGGACCGGCCGGCGGCATCCGGGCGTCGATCGAGGACATGGCGCGCCTGACGTCCGCCCTGCTCGACGGTACGGCCCCCGGCACCGCCGCCCTCGACCCCGTGGCGAACCTCTCCGGGCCCGCGGTGCGCATCGGCGCCGCGTGGCTCACCGTCGACGCGGACAAGCGCCTCGTCACCTGGCACAACGGCGGCACCGGCGGGTTCCGTACGTGGCTCGGACTCGACCGCGCGGCCGGCACCGGTGTGGTGGTCATGTCCGCGACCTCGGTCTCGGTGGACCGCCCCGGGTTCGCCCTGCTGGCCCGGCTCACCGGGGAGGAAGGCCGGTGAGCATCGCGTCCCCGGCCCTCGCGGTCGACGCCCGCGGCTTCTCCGCCGTCCTTCGTCTCTCCTGATTCCCCTCTCTCCGGCGACGTGTTCGCGGAGTCCCGGGGTCCTCTCCGAAGGAGGAAAACCTGTCACCTGTGGACAGCTGTGCGTACACATCCTCGGAAAGCCGCGCGTGGGCGAGGGAGAGGAGTTAGCCTCACGCCCGTGGGAGAGGTTCTGGGCAGGGTGTTGGTAGTGGATGACGACGACGTCATCCGGCAGCTCATCGCGGTCAACCTGACCCTGGAGGGGTTCCAGGTGGATACGGCCTCCGACGGGCAGGATTGCCTGGACCGGGTGCTGGACGTGATGCCCGACGTCATCACGCTGGACGTCATGATGCCCAGACTGGACGGCTGGATGACCGCCACCAGGCTGCGCAACGACGAGGGGACCAGCCACATCAAGGTGGTCCTGATCACCGCGCGGGCACAGGAGGACGACAAGCGGCGGGGGCTCGGGATCGGGGCCGACGCCTACCTCACGAAACCCTTCGACCCGGCCGAGCTGATCCAGGTCGTACGGGAGCTCGCCCTGACCGCGCGCAGCGGCCAGGGCAGAGCCTGACCTTGTGGTCCACGCGATCCTCGCGGGTCAGAGCAGGCCGTCCCTGTGGGCCACGGCGGCTGCCTGGGTGCGGGAGGAGACGCCCAGCTTGCCCAGGATGTTGGAGACGTGCACGCTCACCGTCTTCTGCGCGATGAAGAGCCGCTCGCCGATCTCGCGGTTGGGCAGGCCCTCGGCCAGCAGGGCGAGCACCTCCTGCTCCCGGGCGGTGAGCACGGTCGGCGGCGCGGAGGTGAAGCGCGCCCTGCGCCCCAGCTCCGCCAGGGCCGCACCGAGCGGCTGGGCGCCCAGTGACTCGGCGGCCTCGACGGCGAGCTTCCACTCCTTCAGGGCCGCGGCACGGTCGCCCTCGACGAGCAGTGCCTCGGCCAGCCGCCACCGCGAGCGCGCGACCTCGTAGACGAACCCGAAGTCGAAGGCCTCGACCACCGCTCGCCACGCCGCGACGTCGAAGCGGCCGTGCGCGCGGTGCCATTCGGCCTCGGCCCGAGCCAGCCAGGCCAGCCCCTCGGGGCCGAGCGGGCCGCGCCGGACGGAACCGGGGCCGACGGCCGCGGGCACCCTGGCCCGCTCCAGGAAGGCGTCGGCCTCGGCGGCGTTTCCCAGATCCGTCAGCGCCCACAGGGCGGTGCTGCTGAGCCGGATCACGGCGGGGTCGTTGGGAAGCATGGCGTCGAGCCCCACGCGGGCGTGTTCGAGCGCGGTCTCGGGGTCGCCGCGCCACAGAGCGTGCTCGGCGGCCAGGCCGCGGCCCATGGCGATGATCGTGACGTCGCCGGACCAGAAGGACTTCAGCCACGACAGGCGGTCCTCGACGACGGGAAGGCCCCTGGCCACCTCGACGAAGAGCGCGAAGGACGACAGGAGCGCCTCCTGCGGGGTGCCGACGCGGACGGCGAACCCGGAGGCGACCTTTTCCGCCAGGTCCCACTCCCCCGCGACGTAGTGGATCAGGAAGCGCAGGAAGCGCAGATCGGTGCCGTAGGTGCTCCAGTTGAGCCCGGCCTCGTGCGCCAGCCGCAGCCCCCGGTCGGCGGTGGTCGCCGCCTCGGCGAGGTCGCCGCTCTCGTACTGGACCCGGGCGTAGGTGAACGTGGCCCGCAGGTCGATGGCGAGGTTGCCCGAGCTCTCGGCGCTCGCGCAGGCGAGCAGTTCCTTGGCCCGGGAGATGTCGTCGGCGAGCGCGGCCAGAGCGGCGAGGGTGATCAGCGCGCTGGTCTCCGCGTCGGCGGCGCCGCTCGCGCGGGCCGTCTCCAGGGCGCGGCGTGCCAGGGCCTCGACCTCCTCGTGCCGCTCGGTCCAGTAGAGCGAGCGGGCGTAGGTCGCGAGCGCGCGGGCGAGCACCGGCCCCTCGGGCGCCGCCTCGACGGCCGCGTACGCGGCGGCGATCGAGCCCTCGACGTCTTCGGTGTCGATCAGGTAGTACGACAGCCGCTCGTTGATCTCGGCGGAGGGCGGGAGGCGCCGGAGCTGGGAGATCGCCCGGTGGTTGTCGCCGCTGTCGGCCGCCGCGGCGGCGCTGCGCGCGGCGAGGGCGACGTGGTCGATCCCGGCCAGCCGCTCGGCGTCGGGAACGCGGTCCCAGAGCCCGAGCGCCCGGTCGAAGTGGCGGTGCGCCTCGGCGGGAGCCCCCAGCCGCTCGGCCCTCCGCCCGGCCTCCACGGACGCGGCCAGCGCCCCGGGCAGGTCGTGACCCGCCAGGTAGTGGTGGGCGAGCTCGGCCGCCGACCCCCCTCGGGCGGTCAGCAGGCGGGCGAACTCGGCGTGCATCCTGGTCCGCTCGCCGGGCAACAGGTCGGTGTAGACGACCTCCTGGAGAAGCGCGTGCCGGAAGGCGTAGCCGTACTCCCCGTCGGGGCGGAGCAGGCCGCGCGAGACGATCTCCCGCATGCCCTCCTCGAAGGCCAGGTCGTCGAGACCTGAGGCCTGCTGGAGCAGGTCGTGGTCGGCCCGGCGACCCGCGACGGCCGCGCCGCCGAGCACCCGCTGCGCGGGGTCGGAGAGCAGCTCCGCCCGGGAGAGCAGCAGGCTGGCCAGGCCGTCGGGCATCGAGGAGCCTTCGGAGGCGGCGTCCAGCAGCTCCTGGGCGTAGAACGGGTTGCCCTCGGCCCGGTCGACGACCTTCCGCATCACACCGGCGTCGGTGCCGCCGAGCGCGGCCAGGTAGTCGTTCATCTCGTGGCGGTCGAGAGGGGCCAGCTCCACCGGCGTCACCGAGGGGAGGCGCTTGAGCTCGGCGAGGACCCGGCGCAACGGGTGGCGGCGGTGGAGGTCGTCGGTGCGGTAGGTGCCGACGAGGCAGACGCGCTCGGTCTGCAGCATCCGGCTGAGGAAGACCAGCAGGTCACGGGTGGACTGGTCGGCCCAGTGCAGATCTTCGAGGACCAGCAGCACGGGGTGCGCGGACAGGAAGCCGAGCATCGAGCCGAAGAGCTGCTGCTGGGTCAGGCCCGACGTGCTCTCCCCGCCCGGGTCGGTGCCGCCGGGCAGCAGCCTGCCGAGGACCGGCCGCGCGTCGAGCGCCGCGCGCAGCTCTCCGCGCGCCGAGCGCAGGGCGTCGGCGAGCGGGAGGTAGGGAAGGGCGTCGCCGAGTTCGGCGCACTGGCCGATGAGCACGGCGAATCCGGCGGCCTCGGCCCGCTCGGCCAGCTCGGTGATCAGGCGGGTCTTGCCGATGCCCGCGTCACCTCCCACGAGGGCCACCCCGGCCTGCCCCGCGGCCGCGGTGTCGAGCACGGCGGTCAGGCGATCGAGCTCTGCCGATCGCCCGATCAGAGTGCTCTGCGTGCTTTGCCACCCCACGTCGGCGAGTATCGCACGGGGCACCGACGGAATCGACATCTCACCGGCGGGGACGGATTGGTACCCCGCCAGGGAGCGAACAGGGATCGATTGGTACACCAAAGGGCCCGCGCATTGGTCCTGACGGCGGGGACCGGGGCGCCTCTAGGGTCGGGGCATGATCTCGCCGTCCACATTGCTGATCTTCTCGGTCGCGTCGCTGGCACTGGTCCTGGTACCGGGCCCGAACCACATCTACATCATCACCCGCGCCGTCTCGCAGGGCCGCGCCGCCGGTGTGGCGAGCGCGCTCGGCGTCGAGGTGGGGACGCTGGTGCACATCGCCGCCGCGGCGGCCGGTCTCTCGTACGTGATCGCGCGGTCGGCGACCCTGTTCAACGTGATCAAGTGGGCCGGTGTGGCCTACCTGGTCTATCTGGGCATCCGGGCGCTGACGAGCAGGCAGGAGTTCGCGAGCCGGGAGGCCGCGCCGCAGCCGCTTCGGGCGATCTTCCTTGAGGGCGTCGTCGTCAACGTGCTCAACCCCAAGGTGATCCTCTTCTTCCTGGCGTTCCTGCCCCAGTTCGTGGAGCCCGAGGCGGGCGCGGTACCGCTGCAGATCGCCGTCCTGGGCGGAACCCTGCTGCTCCTGGGCCTGCTCTCCGACCTGATCTACGCCATGGCGGCGGGCGCCGTCGGCGGGCGGCTGAGGGCCAGGACACCCCTGCTCGGCTACTTCAGCGGGGTCGTCTACCTGGGCCTCGGCGTCGCGACCGCGCTCTCCGGCCGCTCGGTCTGAACGCACAGGACCATCACGAACGTACGAGGCCATCTGAGCGCACAGGGCCACCTGAACGCGCGGGACCGTCTAAAGCGAGGCCATCTAAACGAGGCCATCTGAAACGAGACCGTCCAGAGCGAGACCGTCCAGAGCGGGGCCGTCCAGAGCGGGGCCGTCCGGACACGTGGACCACCGCCCGGGCGTACGGGCGGCGGTCCGCCTGGTCGCACAGGTCGCCCGCCGACCTGGCCGGCGGCCCCGGGGCCGGCGTCAGGCGTCAGTCGTCAAGCGGAGAGGGCGCCCGGGATGCGGTCCAGGATCGGGTAGGGCATGAGCCCGTACGCGTAGAAGTCGACCGCGTCGGCGCCCGAGGCCCGCACGGCGCGGACCTTGGCGGCGAGACGGTCGGCCGAGTCGGTGTCGGGGAGGCCGGGCCGCAGGACGACCCGCAGTTCCTTGTCCTTGCCCGTCGAGCGGCGGTAGGCGACCACGTCGTCGGCCACCCTGGCCGCGTCGCGGGCGTAGGCGAGCACGCCGAGCGAGGGCACCAGGTCGCCGAGGGCGACCAGGTCGACGCCGAGCTGCCAGGAGTCGTGCGCGGCGAGCCCCGGTGAGGGCAGGCCGTCGGTGTAGCCCTTGACGGCGCCGGTGGCGTCGAGGAAGACAAGACGCGAGCCCTCGGCGGCGACGGCGGTGGAGACGTCGGAGACCAGCGAGGTCACCACCTCGGAGCGGGCCCGCGCGTAGGCGACCACCTCGGGCCCCGCGTACGCGGTCAGGGCGGCGCGGGTCACCTCGCCCTGGGCGGGGGGATCGCCGTCGAGCACGGCGCCCACGACCCTGGAGCACTCCTCGCGGGCCACCTCGGCGTTGACGCCCAGGTCGGCGGCGCGGCGCATGCAGAAGCCGCAGAAGCACAGGCCGAGCAGGAAGGCGTCCATCGGCCCGAGCGGGACGAAGCTGCGCTCGTGGTGGTAGCCGTGGCCGAAGGTGCCGAAGTGCAGCGCCTCGGCCACCACGCTGTCGACGCCCTGCCTGGCCACCGCCCGGCCCAGCGCGACCGCGTACAGGCGCACGTCGGGGTGGGAGGGGCACAGGTCTGCGGGTGAGCCGCGGTCGCCGAAGCAGTTTCGTACGGTCACGTCCGGGTTGGCCAGGCCGAGCGTGGTGTTCTGCAGGAAGACGGTCCAGCCGTGCAGCGCGAGCCCGCGCTCGGTGGTGGCCAGGCGGAGGGCGGCCAGCGGCTCGTCCTCGGCACCGTCCTGGACGGGCGGGACCAGCCGCAGCCCGCCGAACAGGTCGGCGGGCGGCGTGAAGTGCGCGCCGTCGCTGCGGAGCGTCACCCGGGAGCGGCCGTGCGGGGTGACGTCGCGGGCACGGTGGTAGGCCGCGGCCACGGTCACGCCCGTCACGCCGTATCCGGTGATCCGGTCGAGGACCGCCTCAAGGCCCTCCCCGCGTACGTCCTCGACATAGACGTATAGCGAGCTGTCCAAGCCGCCGCCCTCCCACGAAGTCGGTCAGACTCTAACGCGGCTTGTAGGCCACGAAGTCGATCTCGACGAGGATGTCCATCAGGTCCGAGCCGACGGTCGTGCGGACCGGGTACGGGCGGGTGAAATATGACTTGTACACCTCGTTGTAGGCGGCGAAGTCACGCTTGAGGTGCTCCAGGTGCACGGTCGACTTCACCACGTCGTCGAAGCCGAGCCCGTGCGCCGCGAGGACCGCGCCGAGGTTGCGCATCACCTGGTGGGTCTGCTCGGCCACGTCGGTCCCGACGACCTCGCCGGTCTCGGGGCTCAGCGGCCCCATGCCCGAGGTGTAGACGAAGTCGCCGACCACGAGGCCCTGCGAGTACGCCCCGACGGGCGCCGCGCCCTCGTCGGTCCTCAGCTCCTGCTTGCCGCTCATCTCACCAATCCTCACAACGGGGAAAACACAACATTAGAAAAAGGTGTTTATCAGATCGACGACGACATACTCCTCGTCGACCACCGGGATGGCCCGCCACTTGTCGAAGGCGGTGCACGGGTGGGAGATGCCGAACGACACCAGGTCCCCGGGCTTCACCGGCGAGCCCGGCGCCAGTCTCAGCACCGCGTGCTGGTCCTGGACCTTGAGCACCGTCGCGTCCGCGACGGCTCCGCGCGGGATCGGCAGCCCCTCGTCGAAGGGGGCGTCGCGCTTGCCGAACCCGACCACGGCCAGGCCGGGCTCGGGAACGCTCAGCACGTGCGCCCAGATCTCCAGCGCCGCGCGCAGCTCCCCCTCCATCCGGGTGTACGGGGTGCGCTCGCGGTAGTAGCCGTCGTCGTGGGAGACGTAGGCGCCGCTGCGCAGCATGACCGTGGCCTGGCAGGTGGCGAGCTCGCGGCCGATCACGTCGAACCACTGGCTGCCGCCCACCGACAGGATCGGGCCGCGCACCCGCAGGTGTTCCAGCGCCTCCAGCAGCCGGTGCAGGTAGGCCCGCACCTCCTGCGCGGAGCCCAGCGACCCCTCGTACCCGGCGACGCCCGCCAGCTCCACCCCCTCGGCCGCCTGCGCCGCCGAGGCGACCTCCAGCAGCTGGGAGAGCGTGCGGCTGCCGCCCCGCCCGCCCTCGTGGCCGAGTTCGGCCAGCACGCGGAACGGCCTGGCTCCGGCGTGCCGGGAGAGCGCCTCGACCCCGGCCACCGAGTCGACGAAGCAGAGGAACTCGAACGCGGGGTCCTCGGCCAGCTGGGCGGCGAGGGCGGTCAGCCCGGCCGGGTCGAAGACCTGGTTGGCGAGGACGATCCGGGAGACTCCGAACTCGCGCAGGGTGAGCGCCTGGCTGGGGGTGGCGACCGTCAGCCCCCACGCGCCCGCGTCGAGCTGCGCCCCGACCAGCTCGGGCGACATGGTGGTCTTGGCGTGCGGGGCGAAGGTCAGCCCGTACTCCCGGGTGAAGGCCGCGAGGGTCGCGATGTTGTGCTCCAGCGCGCTCCGGTGGGCCACCATCACCGGGAAGGTGAACGCCCCGCCGAACAGTGAGGCCCCCAGCGCCGCCTCGGGATCCACGATCCCCTTCACGTCCCGCCCCCTCTGGTCGCCTCGGCGGATCTATCGGCTCATCGGCCGCCGAATCCGGGCGCGGGAGATCGCGTCCCCCTTGGCCGCCCTGAGGACCCTATCCTCACGGCGGCCTCTCCAGGGCCGCGGCCTCAGGGGCGCAGCGCTCTGCCGGGGGTGGCCCCGGTGAGCCCCCCTCCGGCGAGGACCGGGACCCCGGAGACGAGGACGTCGCCGATCCCGGTTGCCGGGGTGCGCGGGACGGCGTACGTGGCCAGGTCGGCGACCGCGGTGGCGTCGAGGACGACCAGGTCGGCGACCTGCCCGGGGCGGACGAGGCCCCGCCCCACGAGACCGAAGCGGCGGGCCGGGTGCGAGGAGAGGTGGACGACGGCCTGCTCCAGGGTCCAGTCGCCGGTCTCGCGGACGTGGTGGCCGAGCATCCGGGCGAACGCCCCGTAGCCCCGGGGATGGGGGTGACCGCCCACGTAGATGCCGTCGGAGCCGCCGGTGTGGGCCGGGTGGCGCAGGACCGCACGGACCGACGCCTCGCCCTCGGGGCCCTCGTCGGGGCGGGCCGACACGCACCCGGCCTCCAGCCGGGTCTCGATCAGGATCCTGCGGCAGAACTCCCCCGGCTCCAGCCCGGCCTCCGTGGCGGCCTCGGGCAGCGTCATCCCCTCGGCCCACTCGGCCCCGGGCACGTGGGAGAAGGTGATCCTCGGCCAGAGCGTCTCGTCCCACTCGATCGGCTCGGACTCCAGCAGCTCCAGCGCGCGGTCGGTGTCGGCGGCCGGGACCCACCCGGGCAGCGCGACCATCGCCAGGATCGTGCTGCCCCGCAGGTAGGGGTAGGTGTCGAAGGTGACGTCCAGTCCCCGGAGCCGGGCCTCGTCGACCAGCGGCAGGAGCGTGGAGGCCGGGCCGTGGTAGTGCGAGACGTGCACGGCGACGCCCGAGCGCCGGGCGATGTCCGTCACCTCGGCCATCCCCGCGGGGGCCGCCGCCCCGTACCCGCGCATGTGCGTCACGTACGGCAGGTGGTCCAGCGGCGCGCAGAGCGCGGCGATCTCGGCGGCGTCGGCGTAGCGGCCCGGGGCGTACTCCAGGCCGGTGGAGAGGCCGGAGGCGCCCTCCGCCAGGCCGCGCTCGACGCGGGCCAGCATCGCGGCCAGCTCGTCGGCGGTGGCGGCCCGCTCGGCGGCGCCCATCACGTCGTGGCGGATCGTGCCGTGCGGCAGCAGGTACGCGGTGTTCAGGGCGGTCGTCCGGTCGTAGCCCGCGAGCAGCTCCCCGACGCCGATCGGCCCGTCGGCCGAGGGGTGGACGCCGTTGACGGCCGCGAAGTAGCGGGTGGCGTAGGCGAAGGTCTCCGGGGTGGTGGACGGGGCGTAGGAGAGCCCGTCCTGGCCGAGGACGAACGTGGTCACGCCCTGCCGGAGCGCGGCGAGCTGCACATCCTTGTCGAAGACGAGGGCGTCGCCGTGGACGTGGCAGTCGACGAGGCCGGGCATCACGTGACGTCCGGCGGCCTCGACGACGGTCGTGGCGTCCGCGCCCTCAAGGCGGCCCACGGCGGTGATCCGGTCTCCGTTGACGCCGACGTCCGCACGGCAGGCCGGGGCTCCGGTGCCGTCCAGCACCCAGCCATCCCTGATCAACACATCGAATGACATGCCGGGATTCAATCACTCGGAAGGTTTTCGCCGCATCCAGCGCTCGCCTCCGTTCTCCCTGCCCACGTCCTGGATTTCCCCTCGATCACGGAGTGGGGGAATTTGGGCCCCCCATCCCCTTGACCGTGACGTGTCAGGAATGGTGCCATCTTTCACTAGTTAGGAACCTTTCCTAACTAGATGATCGCAGAGAGGGCACCCCCTGTGCATGCGAGACCGCGTCTCCAACGCCCCTCGACCGTTTTCGTCCTGGCACTGGCGTCGGCACTGATCGCATCGGTGTTCGTGCTGGTGGCCCCACCCGGCTTCGCCGCCGACTCCCTGCTCTCCCAGGGCCGTCCGGCCACCTCGTCCTCCAACGAGGACTCCACGCTGCTCCCCGCCGCCGCCTTCGACGGCAACACCGCCACCCGCTGGGCCTCCGTCGAGGGCCACGACCCCGAGTGGATCCGCGTCGACCTCGGCGCCTCCGCCACGATCTCCCGGGTCAAGCTGACCTGGGAGGCCGCCTACGGGAAGTCTTACCGCATCGAGGTCTCGCCCGACGGCTCCACTTGGACCCCCGCCTACTCGACCACCACCGGCGACGGCGGCACCGACGACCTGACCCTGTCCGGCACCGGCCGCTACGTGCGGATGTACGGGACCGCGCGGGGCACCGTCTACGGCTACTCGCTGTACGAGATGGAGGTCTACGGCAGCACGGGCGGCACGACCCCGACTCCCACTCCGACGATCACCCCGACCCCCGGCGGCCCCGGCGTGCCGTTCGGCTCCCACAAGATCCCCTACGCGAGCGGGATACTGCGCCCGACCGGCGCCCAGGCGACGCTCGACCAGAAGGTGGTCGACTACTACAAGGCGTGGAAGGCCGCCTTCGTCAAGCAGAACTGCGGCAACGGCTGGTACCAGATCATCTCCCCCGACGCCGACCACCCGTACGTGGCCGAGGCGCAGGGCTACGGCATGGTCATCACCGCCACGATGGCCGGGGCCGACCCCGACGCCAAGAAGATCTTCGACGGCCTGGTGAAGTACGTCCTGGCCCACCCGTCGTCGATCACCCCCGGCCTGCTCGCCGCCGAGCAGAACACCGCCTGCCAGAGCGTCAACGGCGGCGACTCGGCCACCGACGGCGACCTGGACGTGGCCTACGGCCTGCTGCTGGCCGACCGGCAGTGGGGCAGCTCCGGCACCTACAACTACCGGCAGCTCGCGATCAACCACATCAACGCCATCAAGTCCGGCGAGGTCAACGCGACCACCAAGCTCATGAAGCTCGGCGACTGGAGCAGCTCGGGCGACCAGTACTACTGGATCAGCCGCTCCTCGGACTGGATGATCGACCACTTCAGGGCGTTCCGTAAGGCCACCGGCGACACGACCTGGGACACCGTCCGCACCAACCACCAGAACCTGATCGCCTCCCAGCAGTCGGCCTACGCCCCGAGCACGGGCCTGCTGGCCGACTTCGTGGTCGACACCAACACCACCCCGAAGCCCGCGCCGGGCCAGGTCCTGGAGGACGCCAACGACGGCAAGTTCTGGTGGAACGCCTGCCGCGACCCGTGGCGGATCGGCAACGACGCGGTGACCAGCGGCGACGCCAAGTCACTCGCCGCCGCGCGCAAGCTCAACACCTGGATCAAGGGCAAGACCGGCGGCAACCCGAACAACATCGCGGTCGGCTACTCCCTCAACGGCACCCAGATCTCCAGCGGCAGCGAACCGGCCTACTTCGCCCCGTTCGCGGTGGCGGCGATGACCGACTCCGGCAGCCAGGCCTGGCTGGACGCCCTGTGGAACAAGATGCTCAACACCCCGTTCACCGCGAGCGACTACTACTCGACCAGCATCCAGCTCCAGGTCATGATCACCGTGACCGGCAACCACTGGGTCCCCTGACCCTCGGATGACCCGACGCGGCCCCCGCCCCCGGGCGGGGGCCGCCTTCCCGCTCTGCCCGCCGGGAGGTTCGGATCAGTCCTGGTACGGAATCTCCAGCCGGGAGGGCGTCTGCGGGCATGAGACGCCCCTG
This sequence comes from Streptosporangium sp. G11, assembly GCF_051192615.1. Classification (NCBI taxonomy): domain Bacteria; kingdom Bacillati; phylum Actinomycetota; class Actinomycetes; order Streptosporangiales; family Streptosporangiaceae; genus Streptosporangium; species Streptosporangium sp. G11. The sequence continues at coordinate 168,112 of NZ_JBPJUQ010000013.1, read as the reverse complement.
TTGACAGGACGCCGTTCCAGGAGTTCCCTCGCCTCGCGACGGGCCAGATTCCAGCCGTTCCACGGGTCGGGCCCGGCGAGCTCGTTGGCCGCGACCACGTCCCGCAGGACGCAGCTGCGAGCCGGTTCCGGCAGCCTGTCCAGGGCGGGCACGGCCTCCGCGCCGAGGTCGCCCAGGTATTCGAGGTCGACCCGCTCCACGCCCCGTACGGCGATCTGGGTCTCCGCGACCCGCAGGTCGGGATTCCAGACCGCGAACGCCAGCAGGGAGGCGCTCGTCATGATGACGACGGTCCTGGGCAGCCAGCGCGCGTGCCCGCGTCCGGTGAGCCTGGCCGCGCCCGCGGCGAGGACCAGCGCGAAGATCCCGCCCAGCCACAGCACCGTCGCCGAGACCGAGGCCCGCAGCCGGGAGAGCCCGTAGGCGTCGGCGTACAGGTCCAGACGGTGCAGCGCGGAGAACAGGATCACCAGGGTCAGCACGCAGAGCAGGCCGAGCAGCCCGGCCATCAGCCAGCGGTCGGCTCCCTTGAGCTCCAGCGTTCCCGAGGCGACCGCCACGATGGCCAGCACGAACACGCTGACGACGACGAGCTGGAAGAAGCCGGAGCGCGCGTACTCGGCGTAGGTCAGCCCGGTGGCGGACAGTACCCACCGGGTACCGCCGAACAGCACGGTCAGCTGCATTCCCACGAACGTGGCGAACAGCAGGTTGAGCGCCGTCAGCGGGGTCACCCAGATACCCCGGCCGACCGTGACCTTCAGGTCGGGGGCCTTCGGCTCGGCCACCGGTCGCAGCCCGACCAGTACCGAGGAGGCGACCACGACCGCGAAGACGACGAAGAGGAGGATCCGCAGCGGCATCGACTCCGCCCACTCCTGCGCGCTGAACACCCGCTCGACGGCCTCGGCGAAGACCGCGTCCGCCGAGGCGAACAGCGCCCCGAACACGGCGAGCAGCACGACGGTCAGCCCGCCCCCCAGCAGCAGGGGCATCACGCGGCGGCGGGACGCGAGGCCCTTCAGCCTCGCGCCGAGGAACCACGGCACCGGCAGCAGGCCCAGGATCACCGACGCGCCGCCCCTGATCACTCCGAGCCAGCCGCGCCCGGCCCCCGACAGGGCGAGCGCGGCCGTCAGGAACCCGGCCAGCAGAAGTGTCGCGACCAGCCAGTCCGCGTCCCTGAACATCACCGTCGCGACCAGCCCGTAGGCGATCGCCCCCATCCCGGCCGACCACGGGTTGATCCTCCTGCGCGCCGCGGGGATCGCCGCCACCCCCATCGCCGCGGACACCAGCACGAGTCCCAGCCCCGCCCTGCTGTACGGCACCGCGACCGCCGCGAGCAGCCCGACGAGGGCCGACGCCGGCAGCACCCACCGGGGCGTGTCCGGCAGCTCGGGCCGGGGGAAGATCGGCGGCGCCTCGTACCCGCCGGGAGCCCCGGGACCTCTCCCCCCGCCGCCCGGCCCCGAGACCGCCGACGAGCCCGTCGCCCCTTCCCTGACACCTGCCGGCCGTGCCTCGCCTTCCCGCTGCGGAGCTCCCGGACCCGGTACGGTGACGCGCTGCGCGGCGGGTCCCCGCGCCGGGGGCCGGTGCGGGAGCGGTTCGACGGAGGCCAGGAAGTCGCCGGTGGGCGTGGTGGCACCGATGACCGTGCCGACGAACGCGCCGATGGTGAAGATGACGGCTCCGGCGAACGCGGCCAGCAGGGGGTCGATGTTCGCGAGGCCGATGCCCACGAGCACGGCGCAGACCAGCCCCGCGACGCCGCCGAGGAAGACCCCGATGAACGCTCCCGGCCAGTTCCGCGTCACGACCGGCTTCCGACTCGCGCTCCCGTCCCGGACGAGAACGGGCTGCGGGGGGTACGGCTGGGGGGAGGGCCGTACGGGAGGAGGGGGTGTGGCGGCGACGTCGGGGACGGCGGCTCCGGGATCAGGAGAGGCGGGCACCGGCCCGGACGTCACGTCGCGCCCGGATCCGCCCGCGGCCGTGACCGGGTCGGAGGCGTCGAGTGCCGCGCCGGTCTCACGAGGTTCGGGCACCTGAACGGGGTCGGCGGCCTGAACGGCTCCAGCCGGTTCGCCGGCGCCGGAACCCGAACCGGTCGCCGGGCCGCCCATCGGACCCGCCACAGAACCGGCCACCGGGCCGGTCGCCGGGCCGGTCACCGGGCCGGCCGTCGATCCGGACGCCGGGCCGGTCACCGATCCGGACGCGAAAGCGGACACCGATCCGGACGCGGAAGCGGTCGCCGCGACCTCTCGTGACCGGGACGTTCGCCCGGCCTCGACCGCCTCACGGGCCTCGGGCGCCCGGCCGGTTTCCGCGGGTTCACCCTTTTCGATCGGTTCGACGGCTTCGGACCCCTGGTCAGCCCCGGATACCCGATCGGCCTCCACCGGTTCGCCGGACATGGAACCCCCGGCGGCCTCGCGACGTCCTGACGGCGTACCGGCCGCGGGCGGGACGGAGGGCTCGGAGGGCGCGGGGACCGCCGGTGCCTCGCCCGGAGGGGCCTTCTCCGAGGTGACGGCGTCCACCTCCGGGGGGAGGGAGCCCTTGGCGGGAAGAGACGGGGGGTTCATCTCGATCCTTTCCGGAAGGTCGGCCACGACGTGGCAGCCGACACCGTCGTCGACGTGGATGGAGCCGCCGTGAAGTTCGACGATCTCCTTGGTGATGGCCAGGCCCAGCCCCGCGCCGCCGTCGTCGGCGGCCCGGCCCGCGTCCAGGCGCGAGAAGCGCTCGAACGCCCGCGCCCGGTCCTCGGCCGCGATCCCCGGCCCCTGGTCGCTCACCCGCAGCCGGACGCCCTCTCCCCTGGCCGTGGCCGTCAGCACCACCAGCCCTCCGGCGGGGCTGTGCCGCACCGCGTTGTCCAGCAGGTTGGCGAGGACCTGCGCGAGCAGGTCGGGATCGGCGCGCAGGCTCAGCCCCTCCGGGACCTCGCAGCGCGCCACCACGCCCTCCCTGGCCAGGACGGCCTCCCGCAGGGCCTGCTCGCACAGCTGGAGCAGCTCGACGTCCTCACGCTCGATCAGCCGGGCCCCCGACTCCAGACGGGACAGGTCGAGCAACTGCGCGACCAGCCGGCCCAGCCGCTCGGTCTGGGCGAGCGCGGTGCCGAGGGTGACGGGATCGGGGTCCGAGACCCCGTCGACCACGTTCTCCAGCACCGCCCGGAGCGCGGTGATCGGCGTACGGAGCTCGTGGCTGACGTTGGCCACCAGTTCCCGTCGCTGCCGGTCCACCTCGCCCAGGTCGGCGGCCATCGCGTTGAAGGCACGGGCGAGCTCGCCGACCTCGTCACGGGAGGACGCGGTGACCCGCAGGCTGTAGCGGCCCTTGGCGATGGTCTGCGCGGCGGCGGCCATCTCGCGCAGCGGCTTGGTCATCCCCCGCGCGAGCAGCTGCACCAGGATCATCGCGAACACCGCGGCCACCGCGACGCGCACGTTGCGCGAGTACCCGGCGTTGATGCCGACCTCGTTGACGACGAACGCCGCCACCACGGCCAGCAGGATCACCATTCCGAGCTTTATCTTGATCCGGCCCAGGAAGTCGAGAGGTCTCAATGGTCGGCGCATCCCGGTGTTGGAGTGGAAGGACATATGAGTGTCTGAGTGACGGGGAGGGCGATCGGTTCTCGCCAGGCCGCGAGTGCCGTTCCGGGGGCGCGCGGAGGCCGGCGATACGCGTTCGCGGACGTGCGTGAACGCGCGTCCACGACACCGCCGAAATGCGCGTTCGCGGACGGGCACGAGCGCGTGCTCACCGGCTGTACGACCATGTCGTTCAAGGTCTGACGAGGGCGTAGCCGACACCATGGACGGTACGGACGACGCCGGGGCCGAGCTTGCGGCGTAGGGCCCGCACGTGGCTGTCGACGGTGCGGGTCGCCGCGGCCTCGGAGAAGCCCCAGATGTCGGCCAGCAGCCGCTCCCGCTCGAAGACCTGGCCGGGACGCTCGGCGAGGCGGCAGAGCAGGTCGAACTCGGTCCTGGTCAGCTGGGCCTCGGTGCCCCGCACGTAGACGCGGCGCTCCGCGGTGTCGATCTCGACGTCGGCGAGGCGGATGACCGTGTCGGTCACGGCCAGCTGGGAGGCCCGCTCGACCCTGCGCAGCAGGGCGTGCACCCGGGCGACCAGCTCGCGCATGCTGAACGGCTTGGCCATGTAGTCGTCGGCCCCGACCCCGAGTCCCACGAGAAGGTCGGTCTCCTCTCCCAGCGCGGTGAGCATGAGCACCGGTACCGGCCTGGCCGCCTGCATCCGGCGGCACACCTCAAGCCCGTCGAGGCCGGGCAGCAGCCGGTCGAGGACCACCACGTCGGGTCCCGTCCTCGCGTAGGCGGCCAGTGCCGCCTCCCCGTCCCCGACGACCTGCACGTCAAAGCCCTCCGCGGCCAGCCTGTGACGTACGGCCCGCGCGATCGTCTCGTCGTCCTCGACCACGAGGACACGTCGTTGCTGAGGGGTTGCCATGCTCGGCAGCGTAGACCGGAGCCGTGCAGAAGACCTGTGGTGAATTGTGAAGGTTCTGCGCACCCGGTGACCGGTTGACCACCACCGGGTGGGGCCCTCGCGCGTACGAGGGTCCCACCCGGGCCGGAAAGAAGCCGGAATCAGGCGAGGATCAGGCGGCGGCCGGTGATCCGGTAGCCGATCCGGGCGAACGAGGCCGCCATGGGCGCGTTGCCCACGTCGGTGTTGTCCTTCACCTCGGGCTCACCCTCGGCGGCGAAGACGTGCAGCGCCTCGGCGACCAGGTCGTCGGCGTAGCCGTGGCCCCGGTGGGCCGGGTCGACCCCGAGATAGCCGATCGTGGCGTTCCTGGAGTTGCGCGTCGCCATCACGATGCCGACGAGCTCTCCCGACGCGTCACGGGCCAGCCGCCACAGCCGGCGCCCGCCGGGCATGTCCGCGACCTCGGCCACGGTCTTCTCGGCCGTCGCCCTCGCGCCCTCCGCCGCGAGGTTGCGCCGGTCCCAGTCGTCGAGGCTGCCCTCGGTGACGCGGGCCAGCAGGCTCACCACCACCTCGTCGTCGTCGGCCGGGGCGAAGGTGAGCCGGGCCGACCTGGGCGGCAGGCCGTACTCGGGGAGCCAGCGCAGGTTGAGCCGCTCGACGGACCGCCGCAGCCCGGCCCTCTCCGCGGCGGCGATCCGGTCGGAGGCGTCCGCGAACGCGTCGGGACGCTCTCGCCAGTCGGCGGGCAGGAACAGGTGGTAGTCGGGCCGCACCCCGGACGGTGTGGCGTATCCGGGCGTGACCAGGGCCGCGTACGCGGCTCGCAGGAGGGCGGCTCCCACCTCGATCCGGCCGGGGCCTGCCCCGGGGTCGAACCAGTCGAGGCTGAAGGGGTGCTCGGAGCCCGGCGGGCCCCAGAAGGCGGCCCTGGCGACGACCTCGTCGCCGCGCAGCGCGACCCAGACCCATTCGGGCCGGTAGCCGAGCTCCTCGAAGGGCAGGTGGCGGGCACCGACGCCGGAGGCGGGGAGCGGGCCGTAACGGTGGAACAGGTCGAACTCGCCTGCTTCGAGCGGACGGAACCTCAGGTCGGACATGGACAGGTTGGGCAGAGACAGCTTGGACAAGCGAAACTCCAGAAAGCGGGTGCGCTTCCCGGTCTCAGGCGGCCTGTCGCCCGAGGCGGGAGCGCGTGACAGGGATGGCGAACATGTGCTCCTCACCTCCTCACACTCGATCGGACGGTCAGGCTACCGGCGTGTCCGGTTCGGCTTCAACCGGATAATCGGACGCCACCTCGCCGGCGCGGGCGAACCGGTCGCCGGTCGCGCGCAGGTAGTCGCGGAACTCCGCCGGCTGGACCACCTCGAAGTCGGCACCCAGCGCGGCGAGGATCAGCACCGGCCACTCCATCCCGTCGGCGTTCATCAGCAACCGGCACGACCGGTCGTCGACGGTCTCGACCACCCCTCCCAGGGGTGACACGATCCGCTCGACGTCGGCGGCCGCCGCCCGTACGACCACCACGATCCGGTACTGCGTCGGCATCGACGTGATGCTGTCGCGGACGAACGCCCCGGCGTCGCCTCCGGGCAGCTCGCGCGGGCGGAACCGGGCACCGGTCGGCTCCGCGCCGGCCAGCCGGTCGACGCGGAAGGTACGCCAGCCGTGGCGCTCGACGTCCCAGGCGACGAGATACCAGCGGCGTCCCAGGGACACCAGCCGGTGCGGCTCGACCAGACGGGTCGTCCGGTCGCCGTCGCGCGCCGTGTACTCGAACCGCAGCCGCTCGTCGTCCCGGCACGCCTGGGCGATCGCCGTCAGGGCGAGCGAGTCGACCGTTGGCCCCCCGCCGATGACGGCGGGCACGGTGTAGGCCCGCAGCGCGTCGACCCGTCGCCGCAGCCGGGGCGGCATCACCTGTATCACCTTGGTCAGCGCCCGTACCGACGTCTCCTCGATGCCGGCCACGGCGCCTCCCGCCGCCGTCCGCAGCCCGACGGCGATGGCCACCGCCTCCTCGTCGTCGAGCAGCAGGGGCGGCATGATCGCACCGGTCTGGAGCTGGTAGCCGCCCGCGACGCCCCGGTTGGCGTCGACCGGGTAACCCAGCTCGCGCAGCCTGTCGACGTCGCGCCGCAGCGTCCGCTCGCTCACGTCCAGCCGCTCGGCGAGCTCACCGCCCGGCCAGTATCGGTGGGTCTGCAACAGGGACAGCAACCGCAGCATCCGCGCACTCGTGTTCGCCATGGATCCAGGCTCTCGTTGATTCCGGTCAGAAACTGGCCGGAATCAATTTTAGCGTGGTCCCCATGAACAGCACGATGATCCGCACGAGCGGGCTGACCAGGCATTTCACCGTCAGGAAAGAGACGGTCGAGGCGGTACGCGGCCTCGACCTGCACGTCGCCTCCGGCGAGATGGTGGCGCTGCTGGGTCCCAACGGGGCAGGCAAGTCGACCACCCTGCGGATGCTCACCACTCTGCTTTCCCCGACCTCGGGCAGCGCGGAGGTCGCCGGACACGACGTGACGACCGGACAGCGCGGCGTGCGCGGCCGGATCGGCTACATCGGCCAGGGCAACGGGGCCGCGCACAGCCAGCGGGGCCGCGACGAGCTGATCAGCCAGGGCCGCGCGTACGGGCTCGGCGCCCGCGCGTCACGCGACCGGGCGGCCGAGCTGATCGCCTCCCTGGACCTGGAGGGCGTCGCCGACCGGATGGTCTCGTCGCTGTCGGGCGGCCAGCGTCGGCGGCTGGACATCGCGATGGGCCTGATCCACGCCCCCGACCTGCTGTTCCTGGACGAGCCCTCCACCGGCCTCGACCCGCAGAACCGGGCCAACCTGCAGGAGCACATCCGCGCGCTGCGGGCCGAGCACGGCACCACGATCGTCCTGACCACCCACTACCTCGACGAGGCCGACCAACTGGCCGAGCGGGTCATCGTGATCGACCACGGGCGGATCATCGCCGACGACACCCCGGCGCGGCTCAAGGCCGACCACGCGGGCGACCGCGTCACCCTGACGTTCGGCGGCGAGCGGGACGCCCGGCGGGCCGTCGACGAGCCGCTGGGCGTCGTGGCGGGCGCGCGGGTCGAGCGGACCGGCGCACGGGTCGTGATCGAGGTGGCCGGTGGCGTCCAGCTCACGCCGAAGCTGCTGCGTGGCCTGGACGACGCGGGCATCGAGGTGACCGGTGTCGAGGTCGCGCGTCCCACCCTCGACGACGTCTTCCTCAACCTGACCGGCCGCAGCCTCCGCGAGGACGTCACCGGGACACCGGTCCCCGCCACGTCCGCCACCACCTCCGCCACCACCGAGTCCGGCGTCACCACCCCCGAAAAGAGCACGGCATGAGCGGCACCACCCTGGTCACCGACACCGTCACCGTCTTCAACCGCGAGCTGCGCCCCGTGCTGCGCAACCCGTTCTCCGTGATCTTCACGATGGTGCAGCCGCTGTTCTTCCTGGCGCTGTTCGCGCCCCTGCTCCCGGCCGTGGAGGGCGGATCCGCGCTGCAGTGGTTCGTCCCCGGCATCGTGGTGATGTCCTGCCTCTTCGGCACCTCCTCCACCGGGGCGAACCTGCTGTTCGAGATCCAGACCGGATCGCACGAGCGGATGCTCGTCTCCCCGCTGCGCAGACCCGCCCTGATCGTCGGGCGGGCCCTGAAGGAGATCGTGCCGATGCTCGCCCAGACGGTGGTCGTCATCGCCGTCACCGTCCCGTTCGGGTTCCGCCCGCACCTCGCGGGAACCGTCCTCGGCCTGCTGATCCTCGCCGTCTTCTGCGTGGGCCTCGGCGCGCTGTCCTACACGCTGGCGCTGGCGTCCAAGGACAGCGAGTGGATGTTCTGGGGGGTCCAGCAGACCCTGCTCTTCCCGCTGATGCTGCTCGCCGGGATGCTGCTGCCCGTCAGCGACGGCCCGGAGTGGCTGCGGGCGCTCTCACGGATCAACCCGCTGACGTACGTCGTGGAGGCCGAGCGCGCCCTGTTCAACGGCGAGATCGTCTCGGCGGCCACCGGCGGCGGCCTGATCGCGGCCGTGGTCGTGGCCACGCTGGGCCTGCTCGTCGGCACCCGGGCCATGCGCCGCGCCTGACCCCACCGAACCGCGCCGCGCCCCGGCACCCGCCGGGGCGCGGCATGGGGCGTCACGGGGGCGTCACGGGGGTGACGGCGAGGCATCGCGGACGGGGTGACGTCCGAGTGGCACGGGTGAGGCGACGTCCGAACGTCGCGGGTGAGGCGCGGCGGAGGTTCACGACCATTCCCGCGTTCCCGAAGAAGCGCATGTCAGAGGCTAGATCCGTGCCCGCCTCGGCGTTACCGTGACGAGGTGATCGATGTCACCGCGTACCTCCGCAGGATCGGCGTGAAGGTCGACGGACCTCCGAGCGTGGAGTCACTGCACCTGCTGCACCGGGCGCACGCGGAGCGCGTGCCGTACGAGTGCATGGAGATCTGGCTGGGCCGCCCGACGACCGTCGACCCCGTGGAGTCGGCGGCGCGGATCATCCGGGGCCGGGGCGGCTACTGCTACCACCTGAACGGCGCCTTCTCCATGCTGCTGAAGGCGCTCGGCTACCGGGTGACCCGGCACCGCGGCGGGGTGCAGGGCCACGCCGGGGTCCCGGCGAATGTGGACGGCGGCCACCTCGTGCTCACGGTCTCGGGACTGCCCGGTCCGGGCAATCCCGGGGGAAGGTGGCTGGTCGACCAGGGCCTGGGCGACGCGATCCACGAACCGCTCCCGCTCGTCGAGGGCACGTACCGGCAGGGCCCCTTCACCTACGGCCTGCGTCCCTCCGAGGTGGCGCCCGGCGGGTGGCGGTTCGACCACGACCCGCGCGGCGACTTCCTCGGCATGGACTTCCGCGCCGCACCCGCCGAGATGCCGGAGTTCGCCGCGATGCACGAGTTCCTCTCCACCTCACCCGAGTCGGGCTTCGTCCGCGTGGCCACGATCCAGCGGCGCGACGCGAGCGGTGTCGACGTCATGCGGGGCCTGGTCCTGACCCGTCTCGGCGACCGCGAGCACACCCTGACCGCGCGGACCGAACGCGACTACTTCGAGATGCTGGCCGACGTCTTCGGCCTGTCCCTGCCCGACGTCACCCCCGCGGAACGCGCCATGCTCTGGCTGCGCCTGTGGACCGCCCACGAGAAGTGGTCCAGCTCTCGCCGCCCCCTGGCCCGGCCCTGACCCCACCCCCCTCGTGTCCCCGCGTCGCGAAAGGTCACGGGAGGTCACGGGAGTCGGGAGAGGTCGGAAAGGTCGCGAGAGGTCGCGTCTCCGGGCGGGCCGCCCCCCGGCCCGCCGCGAAGGACCACGGCCGCCGGGGGCGGGAGCGCGGGCGCGGGCCTCAGTCGCTCGTCGCCAGCGACTCCTTCAGCTCCCGCTTGAGGATCTTGCCCAGGGGGTTGCGGGGCAGCGCCTCGACGAGCTTCAGACGCTCGGGGAGCTTGTACGAGGCGATGCCCCTGCCCCGCAGGTGGTCCACGACCGAGGCGAGGTCCACGGTCTGGCCGGGCTTGGGAACGAGCACGACGCAGACCCGTTCGCCGAGGACCTCGTCGGCGTAGCCGACCACCGCCACCTCGGCCACCGCCGGGTGCCCGGAGACCAGCGCCTCCAGCTCGGCGGGGGCGATGTTCATACCGCCCCGGATGACCAGATCCTTGGCGCGGTCGACGTAGCGCAGGTACTGTCCCCGGTCTCCAGCGATCTCGAACACGTCGCCGGTCCTCAGGTAGCCGTCCCTGTCGAACGGGTCGGCGGCGGCCGTGCCCGGCAGGTAGCCGGAGAAGACGGTCGGCCCCGACAGGTGGAGCTCGCCGGGGACCCCGGCCTCGACGATCTCCTCGCCGAGGGGGTCGACCAGCTTGGTCCTGGTCGCGCCGAGGGTGCCGGGCCAGGTGGTGCCCGGAGCGTCGGGCCGGGGGAAGAAGCGGGCCCTGTCCTCGGGGTCGGGCATGTGCACCGGGTCCGACAGGAGCGCGACGCCCTCGTTGGAACCGAAGAAATTGATGATCGCGATGCCGTACCGGTCCTGCCAGCCCTTGACCATCGGCGGCGGCAGCGGTGCCGAGCCCGAGCCGATCCGGGTCAGCGTGGTGAGGTCGGTCTTGGCGAGGATCGCCTCCTGCTGGAGCAGCAGCGTCAGCAGCGCGGGCGGGGCCAGGGTGTAGGTGACGCCCTCGGCCGCGATCTGCCCGAGGTAGGTCGGCAGGTCGAACGGGTGATGCTGGACGAGCACGGAGCCGGTCTTCAGCCAGGGCAGGAAGACCCCGCCGATCCCCGCCATGTTGACCATGGGGAAGGGGTTGAGGATGACGTCGTCCTCGGTGAGACCGGGAGCCGCGGCACACGTGGAGGCGACCGCGAGCCAGTCGTAGTGACACCTCGGCACACCCTTGGGAGTGGCCTCGGTGCCCGAGGTCCAGCAGATCGTGACGGGGTCGGCGGGGTGGGCCTCGTACGGGACGCCCCGTGCCTCGGGCGAACGCGCCTCGGATGAGTCGGGCGGGGAGGAGCCGGGCCCGCCGTCCGGGGAGGCGGTCGTACCGGACGGGGAGGCGGTCGCGGTGTCGAGGTCGCCACCCCAGGTGAGGGCGGGGATGTTCTCCGGCACGCGGGCGGCGGCGGTCGTCGAGGTGACGAAGATCATAACCCCGGCGAGGGCGCAGAGCTGGTTCAGCTCGTACTCGCGGTACTGCACGGGAAAGGGGGTGACCACCGCGCCCACCCTGACCACGGCCAGGAAGGTGACCGCGAGCTCCACGCTGTTGGGCAGCTGGACGGCGACCACGTCCCCTGGACCGGCGCCCCGGCCGCGCAGAACCCCCGCCACCCGGTCGACCTCGGCGTTCAGCTCCGACCATGTGAGCCTCTTGATCTCACCGGGCAGCAGGTCGGCCTTGTTGGGCGGATCGGCGATCGCGAGAGCGTCGGGGCGGGCGCTCACCTGGGCACGTAGCAGCTGGTCGATCGTGTCTCCGGTCCACCAGCCGCCGGCGGTGTAACGGTCGATCCGCTCTTGCGTGTGCAGGCGCTTCATCGCGACTCCAGGGGCCTCGTGAGGGGTCTTCGAGACACTACGAAAACAGAAGCTAGGGGTCAATGGATGAGGCGGAATCACTGTTCATTGGTTCATGTGCCGCTAAGTGACTATGTTGCTGTCCGCGATGGGATAAGCGAACGGGGTGAGCGGGATCGACACTCGAGTGCTGGCAGGCCGTTACCGGCTGCTCAACCCTCTCGCCGAGGGCGGGGCGGGCACGGTCTGGCTCGCCACCGATGAGACGCTCGGCCGCGACGTGGCGGTGAAAGAGGTACGGCTCCCACCCGACCTCGCGCCTGCCAGGCGGCAGGAGATCTTCGCCTCGGCGCTCCGCGAGGCCAACCTCGCGGCCCGGCTCAAACACCCCTCGATCGTGACCGTCCACGACGTGGTCATCGACCGGGAACGGCCCTGGCTCGTCATGGAGCTGCTGTCGGGCGCGTCCCTGGAGCAGACCGTCCGCGACCGGAGGCCGCTCCCCGCGCACCAGGTGGCCAGGATCGGCGTGGGCGTCCTCAGCGCGCTCGGTGCCGCCCACGCCGCCGGAGTGGTCCACCACGACGTCAAGCCGGGCAACGTCTTCCTCACCAGGACCGGCAAGGCCGTCCTCACCGACTTCGGCTTCGCGGTCGCCGACGGCGAGGTCACCTCGGACCGGACCGGCCACCTCGTCGGCTCGCCCAACTACATCGCGCCCGAACGACTGCGCGGCGAGCGCGGCGGCCCCGCCTCCGACCTGTGGTCCCTCGGCGCCACGCTCTACTTCGCCGTCGAGGGGGTGCCGCCTCACCCCGCGGAGACCCCCATCGCGGCGATCAGCCGGGTGCTCACCGAGCCGCCGAGACCGCCGGAGCGCGCGGGCGAGCTGGGCCCGCTGCTGGCGCGCATGCTCGACCCGGTTCCCGAGATCCGGCCGTCCTTCGAGGCCGTCGCCCGCTCGCTGGGAGAGCTGGCCGCCGGCCGTACGGTCACCGACGTCCCGGCCGCGCCCGCCGTCGCCCCGCCGTCCCCCGCCCTCGTCCCCGTACGGCCGCCCGAGCCGCGCCGGAATCGCACGGCGCTGTGGGTCGCCGCGGAGACGGCCGGGATCGCGGTGGTCATCGCGGTCACCTTCGGGGTGACGTTCCTGCTGACCTCGGACCCCACGGCCGCCGAGAAGCGGGTCAGGCTCAGCGAGAGTCCCGGAGCCTTCGCCACACCGGTGGACGTGTGCAAGCTCGTCCCCGGTGCCACGGCCAGGAAGCTGCTGCCCGCGCTGGCGGGCGAGGGCAAGCCGACCAACGACGGCGGCTGCCAGTGGGCGGCCAGCGGCATGGGGCTGGAGGTGCGTCTCTCCGGCGGCGACCAGTGGGGCAAGAGCCCGCGGCAGGCCCACGAGCTGTTCGTGAACCGGCGTCAGAGCGTCATACCGAGCGGGGAGAACGCCTGGAGCTGGCCGGAGATCCAGGCCGGTATCCGCTCCTCCCGCTCCACGGCGCCGACGGCGGTGAGACCCGTCGGGGACGAGGCGTTCGGCTACGACGTCTACGAGAATCGCAAGACAGGCAGGCTGGAGCAGAGTTACGTGGTCGTGCGCGTGGACAACCTCGTCCTCGACGTCGGTTACACCGTGGTGGACGGCAGCAAGGACGGCCCGGCGATCCAGGCGGGCGCCCACACCACCGCGACCTGGATCGCGAACGCGTTGAACAAGCAGAAGGCGAGCGGATGAACCATCCAGACGTTCCTCGATCACAGGGCAGGCACGCGGGCGGGCACACCGCTCCCCTCACGCCGGGGCCCGGGATCGCTGGAGCCGAGGGCGCGCCGATGCTTGAGCAGAGCTCGCTGGAGCAGGTGATCGCCCGCTTCGGGCCGATGTCCCCGCAGCAGGCCGCGGTGGTCGGATTGGCCGTGCTGGACCAGCTCGTGGCGATGCACAGGCAGGGCATGCTCCACGGCGACGTGCGGCCGAGTTCGGTGCTGCTCGGCCCCTACGATCAGATCGTCCTCGCCGGGCCGTCCCTGCCGTCCTCGCTCTTCACCTCCCCCGAGGGGGTGACCAGCCCGGCCGCCGACCTGTGGTCGCTCGGCGCGACCCTCTACACCGCCGTCGAGGGCCGTCCGCCGTCGCCCGGAGGTTCCCTGGACAACGCGGGCCCGATCGCGCCCGTGCTGTTCCACCTGCTCGCGGGCGATCCCACCCAGCGGCCCGACCCGGACACCCTGCGCGGCGCGCTGATCGACGTCTCCCAGTACCGTCCCGAGCCTCCGGCCGCGCCGTTCCCCGTGGGTGCGCTCCCCCAGGTCCAGGGGAACCCCGATCCGGGAGCCCCCGGCCCCCTCCCCCCTTCCGCTCCCTTTCCCCCCTCCGCCCCCGGGACACCGGCGGCGGCCTTCGGACAGGCGCCTCTCCCGGGCCCCGGAGCGCCCGGGGCGCGGGGAGTGGCCACCACGACCGGACCCAACGCGGTCGTGCCGGGGACGACCGGACCCGCCGCGACAGGTCCGGGGCCGACCGCGACCGGACCGGAAACGACGGGCCCCCAGACGACGGGACCTCAGGGGCACGGCGCGACCGCGCCGCTCGGAGGTCCCGGAGCCCCCGGAGCCCCCTGGGGGCAGGAGGACGGCGGGATCGCCCCGGTCCCCGAGGTGGAGGTGACCGCGCCCTTCAGGAAGAACCTGACCGAGCAGATGTCGGCCATCACGGCGAGGCTCCCCCTCCAGGACGTCCCCGTCCCCCCGCAGGCCGCGCTCTCCTCCTCCCCGGGCATGCAGATCCTCTGGCAGGCCCCGCCCTCGGTCCCGCCGCAACAGGACGCGCCCCACCCGGGCCTCCCGCAGCAGGGACCGTCCCATCAGGGACCTCCTCCGCAGGGGCCTCCCCAGCAGGGACAGCCCCACCCCGGCGCGCCCTTCCAGCCCGGTCCCACGCCACCCCACCCGAACCCGGCGGACGCCCCCACCTCGCGCGAGCCGGCCGTCCTCCCCGTCCCGGCACCGGAATCCGCGCCCGCCGAGCCTTCGACGCGGACGACGGGAGTGCTCGTACCCCGGCCCGTCGTGGCGCTGACCGGTGTGCTGCTCTTCGGCATGGCGGTCACCATCGGCGTCCTTCTCACCTCGATGGTCGCGAACTCCGACGACGACCTCTCCGCCTCCGAACCCTCCGGCGCCAAGGGCCGCTTCGCCACGGCTCCCCGAGCCTGCAGCCTGCTCGACGACAAGCAGGTGAACGAGGTCGTGCCGGGCTTCAAGAGCTCAGAGGTCGAGCGCTCCGTCTGCAACTGGCTCAACCAGCACGACTGGCGCAAGCCCAACGTCGAGAAGTACGACCTGCGGGTCCGGTTGATCGCCCAGAAACAGGACGGGTCGGAGGTCGCGAGGGCCAGGGAGTATCTGGCGGGCAAGAAGAAGGACCTCGTCGACAAGAGCCAGTTCACCACCCCCAAGCCCCTTCCGCCCAAGGACCTGCGGGGCGTCGGCGAGGAGGCGTTCACCTCCGGCGCGTACAACTCCATCAACCTGTACGGCGGCTCCTACAAGGCGACCGTGGTCTTCCGGGTCAGCAACCTGATCGCCGAGGTCGACTACGAGCGGGGCGGCGTCAAGGAGGACCCCGACGGCAAGATCTCCGAAGGCGCGCTGAAGGTGGCCCGCTGGCTCACCGAGTCCCTGAAGACCGATGACTGATCCGGTGGCGGGCCCGCTGCCCGTGCTGGCCGGTCGCTACCGGGCGGTCGCGAAGCTCGGCGCCGGTGGGATGGGCGTCGTGTGGCGGGCCCGCGACGAGCTGCTCCACCGTGAGGTGGCGATCAAGGAGGTCAGGCTCGACCCGAACCTGCCCGAGGCGCAGCGCGCCGAGGCGCGGGAGCGCACCCTGCGCGAGGCGCGCGCCGCGGCCCGGCTGGGACACCCGTCCATCGTGGCCGTACACGACGTCGTCGCGCAGGACGGCCGCCCGTGGATCGTGATGGACCTGGTCAAGGGCCGTTCACTGGAACAGGCGGTCCAGACGGAGGGGCCGCTCCCGCCACGGCGGGTGGCCATGATCGGCCTGGCCGTGCTGGACGCGCTGGCCCTCGCGCACGGCCGGGGCATCGTGCACCGCGACGTGAAACCGGCCAACATCATGCTCGCCCAGGACGGCGGGGTGCTGCTGACCGACTTCGGCATCGCCACCCTGGAGGGGGACGTCCAGCTCACCTCCCCGGACGCGCTGATCGGCTCCCCGGGGTACATGGCCCCGGAGCGGCTGCGCGGCGCCGACGACGGCCCGGCCACCGACCTGTGGTCCCTGGCGGCGACCCTGTACACGGCCGTCGAGGGCCGAAGCCCCTTCCGCCGCGAGACCTCGGCCGCGACCATCGGCGCGATCCTCACCCAGGAGGCGCCCCAACCCCGCAGGGCAGGGGGGCTGACCCCGGTGCTCATGGCGGCGCTGACCAAGGATCCCCGGCAGCGCCCGGGAGAGTCGGCGCTGCGCGCGGCCCTGGGGCAGGTCGCCCGGGGAATGCCCGCGGAACCGCTCTTCCCCGTCTCTCCCCCCTCTTCGCAGGAGACCGAGCCCGCGAGGCGGGCGGCCCCACGCCGCCGTACCGGTCTGATCGCCGGGGTCGCGCTGGCCGCGGTGGCGCTGGCGACGACCGGGGCGGTGGTGCTGACGACGGCGGCGAGCGACCCCGAGACGCCCTCGACCCCGTCGCCCTCGGCCGGCGCCGGACGGTTCGCCACCGTGCCCGACGCCTGCTCGCTGCTGGCCGGCGCCCAGAGCCGGGCGGTGGTGCCCGGCTCGACCCCCGAGCCCGCGACGACCGCGTCGGCGGAAGGGGAGTCCCGTTGCAACTGGGGCGGCCCGTCGGAGGCGCGCTGGTTGCGGCTCTCGCTGACCCGCAAGGCACCCGTGAGGGCGAAGGCCGCCCCGGAGGTGGCCCACGAGTTCTTCGCCTCCGAACGCGCCAGGGTCGTCGCCGACAGGGGGGACAGTCCCTTCGGCACGACCGGCGCCGTCCGCAAGGCCGAGCGGGTGGGCGCGGAGGCCTTCGCCTACGACGTGATCGCTCTGGACCGGATCCACTCCACGGTTCGTTTCCGGATCAGCAACCTGCTGGTCGAGGTGGACGTGTCACAGAAGGGCGAGCGTCCGAACGCGGAGCTGCGCGGGCGGGCCCTTCGCGTCGCCCGCCAGGTCGCCGAGAAGCTGAACAGCAGTGACTGAGCACCCTAGGCCCGCGTCCCGCCCGGCCACGCCCAGGCGACCGGCACGCTCTCTCACCGCGTCCAGGCGACCGGCATGCTTCCTCACCGCACCCGGACGACCCGCACGGTGCGGCATGACCGCACCCGAGCGACCCTCACAGTCCAGCACCGCCACACCCGAGCGACCGACACGGTTCGGTCCCGCCACGCCCACACCCACGCCCACACCCGGACGACTCGTATGACCGACCCGAACCTGCTGGCCGGTCGCTACCGGCTGCTGGAGCGCCGCGACCGGGCCGGGAGCACCTGGCGCTCCCGCGACGAGCTGCTCCAGCGCGACGTCACCATCACCGGGATACCGCTCCCGCCGCCCGGCCCGCACCGCGACCGGCTTCTCGGCCGGATCCGTGCCGCGGCCGACTTCAGGCACCCGGACGTCATCACCCTGCACGACGTCGTCGCCCTCCCCGACCGGGTGTGGCTGATCCTGGAGTCGGTCGAAGGTCGCTCGGTGCTGCAGGCCGTCCGGTCGGAAGGACCGCTCACCTCCGAGCGGGCGGCCGAGGTCGGGCTGCGCGTACTGGACGCGCAGACCGCCGCCCACGAGCGAGGCTTCCATCTCCTGGCCGGCCCGGAGAGCGTGCTTCTCACCCCTGACGGCAGGGTCGTGGTCACCGGCTTCGCCATTTTCGACGCCACCGACGAGCTGCGCGACCTGGGCGCCGTCCTGTTCACCGCCGTCGAGGGACAGCCACCCGGCACCGGGCCGCACACGGGCCCGCGCCCTGTGGACGGCGGCGCCCCGGCCCCGGGGAGCACCGGCGGTTTCGGCCCCGTCACGGGTGGTACCGGCGCGGCGGTCTCCGGCCCGCTGGCTCCGCTGGTGGAGGGCCTGCTGGCGGCCGACCCCGCACACCGCCCGGACGCCACCACGACCCGCCTGGTCCTGCGGGGGCTCACCTCGCGCCCCGCGAGGCCCCGCCGTATCCGCCTGCTCCTCGTGGCCGCCGCGCTCGTCCTCCTGGCCGGTGGCGGTACGGCGTTCTGGCTCTGGTCCCGTCCCGCCGCCCAGCCGCGGAGCGCGACTCCGGCGCCGCTGCCCACCTTCTTCGCGAAGGCTCCGGACCCGTGCTCCCTGATCTCCGGGGAACAGGCCGGCCGTCTCTACCTCGCGCCCTCGCCGTCGAAGGAGAAGACCGCGTGCAAGTGGCCGGCGGCGGACAGGAGCGCGCCCGGCAGTCTCAGGAACACGCTGGAGATCACCGTTGTCCGCGAACCGGAGGCGGCGCTCGCGCACGCGACCTACCTTCGCCTCCGCTCAAGGGACGCGAAGGACTCCCGGATCGTGAGCGCCCCCGCCGATGCGCCCGGTCTCGGTGACGAGGCCTACGCCTACCAGCTCGGCAACGGCCATTCGAGCGTCAACTCGGTGGTCGTTCTCCGTACGGGGAACATCGTGACGGCGCTGCAGTATCACCGGTTCACCGTTCCGGACACCGGCGGCAGGGGCAGTGCCGGAGTGCTCCAGGCGGCCCGCTGGGCGGTCGACTCGCTCCGCGGCCGGAAGTGAGCCCCGGAGCGCCGTCGCCCGGTTAGGACGAGGAGCGCCGTCACTCGGGTAGGACGAAACGGACCTCGCGCCGCTGGAGCGGCCGGCCGCACGCCCTGCACAGCAGGACCGGCTGGAAGGCGGCGCCGCAGAGCGCGTGGGTGATCGACAGGGCCGACCCCTCGGGGGCGGGGAGCTCGCGCTGGGCCCAGTCGACCAGGAAGGCGAAGACCTCGAAGAAGGCCAGCCCCTTGTCGGTGAGCCGGTACGAGCCGTCGGGCCGGGCGTCGAAGACGCACAGCTCGACGAAGCGGCGCAGCCGGTCGGTGAGCACCGAGGGCGCGATGCCGAGACCGGACTGGAAGTCGACGAAGCGGCGGATGCCGAGGAACGCGCCGGCCAGGACACTGGTGCTCCACCGGTCGCCGAGGATCTCCATCGACGCCGGGCAGTAGCCGATCAGGTCGGGCGGGGCGTCGGAGCGGACCGTGCGGCGGTGCCGTCGCGGCGGGCCGATCCTGGAGAACGTGGCCAGCGGGCCGGGCTCGGTCCGGGTGTCGCGGGCGCTCATCGGCTCCAGGCAGGAACCGCACCCGAGGTACGGTTTGGCGTCCTGGCCGCACTGCTCGTGCAGCAGCGGCGGGAGCCGTCCCGGGGCGACCCAGTCGCGCTCCCACGCCTGGATGGCCACCAGCAGGGCCCACAGCTGGAGCCCGCGATCCGTCAGCCGGTACTCGTAGCGGGTGCGGCCGTTGCGGTACGCCGACAGCTCGAAGATGCCGTGGTCGACCAGCTCCCTGAGCCTGGCGGCGAGAACCGACTCGGAGATGCCCAGCGCGTCGTGCCAGCCGGCGAAGGTCCGGATCCGCAGCAGGAACGCCCGCTGCAGGATCAGCAGCACCCACCGGTCTCCCAGGATCGCCAGCGCCTGCCCGATCGCACTGAGCTCGGTTCGCGCCGGCTCCCGCTCAGTGCCGTTCACAGCCTGCCCTCCAGATGGTCGCGTGGTCGTGCCCGTCATGGGCGAGCGCGGTCGTACTCGTCACCGACGAACGTGGTCGTTCCTCTTTCCGGCGAAACCGCCAAACTACCAACCCGGCGCCGCCCGGACAGCCCGGTGCGCCCTCCGCTCACGCCACCGGCGGTGAGCGGCCATTGACGACCTGACTTCTTTTATCGTAGCGTCCAGAGCATGGCGGAACCTGTGGTGGTCATGGACGAGTCGGGCGAGCCGAATCCGTACCTGCTGGGCGTCTACGCGCCGGTCCAGGACGAGATCACGGCTGAGAACCTCAGGGTCGTCGGCGAGATCCCGAAGGACCTCAACGGCGTCTACCTGCGCAACGGCCCCAACGCGCGCTTCTCCGTGAAGGGGCGCTACCACTGGTTCGACGGCGACGGCATGGTGCACGCGATGCACTTCGAGAACGGCAGGGCCCGCTACCGGAACCGCTACGTCAGGACCAGGGCGTTCGAGGCGGAGTCGGCCGCCGGGCACTCCCTGTGGACCGGCGTGATGGAGAACCCGAAGGGCAACCCGTTCGGCAACACCCGCGGGCTCGGCCTCAAGGACTCGGCCAACACCGACGTGATCTTCCATCGCGGCCGGGTCCTCACCACGTGGTACCTGTGCGGCTCCCCGTACGGCATGGACCCCCTCAGCCTGGAGACGCTCGGCACCGAGACCTTCCTCGACACGCTGACCGGCGACTTCATGGCCCACCCCAAGGTCGACGAGCGGACCGGGGAGCTGTTCTGGTTCGACTACGGGCCCCGGAGGCCGTACATGCGCTACGGGGTGGTCGGCGCGGGCGGTCAGGTCGAGCACTGCGTGGAGCTGGAGCTGCCGGGGGCGCGGCTGCCGCACGACATGGCGATCACCGAGAACCACGCGATCCTCATGGACCTGCCGCTCTACCAGGACATGGACGCCGCCCGCCAGGGCCGCTACAAGCTGACGTTCAACCGGGAGCTGCCCTCGCGCTTCGGCGTCATCCCCCGGCGCGGGCAGGCGCACGAGATCCGCTGGTTCGACGCGAAACCCTGCTACATCTACCACGTGGTCAACTCCTGGGAGGAGGAGGGCGAGATCGTCCTGGACGTCTGCCGGGTGGGCCGTCCCGCGCCCGCCGGGACCGGCAGCCCGCTGGCCCGCATGATCTCCTACCTCAAGCTCGACGCGCGGATGTACCGCTACCGCTTCGACCTGCGCACCGGCCGCACGTCCGAGGGCTTCGTGGACCCGGACCACAACACCGAGTTCCCCTCGATGGACGCCCGGCTGACGGGCCTGCGGTCGCGCTACGCCTACAACGTGTCGGTCAAGGACGCCGCGACCAACCTCTTCGACGGCCTGGTCCGCTACGACAACGTGACGGGCGCCAAGGAGACGTACTACTACGGCGAGCACCGCTACGGCAGCGAGGCCCCGTTCGCGCCGCGTGACGGCGCGACCGGCGAGGAGGACGGCTATCTCGTCAGCTTCGTCACCGACGAGCGCGAGGGCACCTCCGAGGTGCAGATCCTGCACGCGGCGAACCTGGGCGCGGGACCGATCGCCCGGATCATCCTGCCCCAGCGGGTGCCGCTCGGCTTCCACGCCACCTGGGTGCGCGCGGACCAGCTGAGGGGCTCGACCACGTGAGCCGGCGATCGGCGGCGGGCGCGGCCGGACGACGGGGCCGCGCCGGGTCCGCGGAGGATCACCCCGAACCCGTGGGCGGGCGAGAGCGCGCGGGCCTCGCGCACGACATCCGGCAGGAGTGGAACAGATGACGACATATATCTACGAGACAGTCAGGACCCCTCGCGGCAAGGCCAGGCCCGGCGGAGGGCTGGCGGACGTGACGCCGCTGACCATGCTGGAGAGGCTCCTGGACGCCCTGCGCGAGCGGACGGGCGTCGAGCGGGCGGACGACATGATCGTCGGCTGTGCCTCGCAGAACGCCGAGCAGGGCGGCAACCTGGCCAGGACCGCGGCGCTGACCGCGGGCTTCGACGCGCCCGGCATGACCGTCAACCGCTACTGCACCTCGGGCATCGACGCGGTCCGTACGGCCTTCGCGCTCGTGGAGTCCGGGCAGAGCCGCACCGTGGTCGCCGGAGGGGTCGAGTCGGTCTCCCGGGTGCCGATGTTCTCCGACGGCGGACCGCTGTGGGCCGACCCGGCGGTGGTGGACAAGATCGGGTCGATCCACATGGGCATCGCGGCTGACCTGGTCGCGACGGTCGAGGGCTTCGAGCGCGAGGAGCTCGACGCGTACGGCCTGCGCACCCAGACCCTGGCCGCCGAGGCGTGGGTCGCCGGACGCTACGACCGCTCGCTGGTACCGGTCAACGACCTGCGGCGCGACGAGCACGTGCGGCCGGGCACGACCCTGGAGGCGCTCGCCGCGATGGGGCCCGCCTTCGCCGGCCAGGACGACCAGGACGCCATCGTCCGCAGGCACCGCCCCGAGGTCGGCGAGCTGCGCCACCTGCACACCAGGGGCACCTCCCCCAGCCTGTGCGACGCGGCCGGCCTGCTCCTGGTGGGCTCCGAAGCGGCCGGCGCGGAGCTGGGCCTGCGGCCCAGGGCCAGGATCGTGGCCACCGCGACCGCCTCCGTCGACCCGGTCACCATGCTCACCGCGGGCCAGCTCGCGGTCGAGCAGGTCATCGCCGGGGCCGGCCTCACCCCCGACGACGTCGAGGTCTACGAGTTCGCCGAGGCGTTCGCCGCCCTGTGCCTGAAGTTCCAGCGGGACCTGAAGGTCGACGAGGACCGCTTCAACGTCAACGGCGGCACCATCGCCATGGGCCACGCCTTCGGCGCCACCGGGGCCATCCTGATCGCCGCCTGCGCGGACGAGCTCGAACGCCGCGGGGCCCGGTACGGCGTCGCCGCGGTGAGCGGGGCGGCGGGCAGCGGTTCCGCCGTGCTGCTGGAGCGCGTCGCATGAGGCTGGGCGTCTCCCTCGGACTCTGGCAGGACCGGCCCGCCGAGGAGGCCCTGCTCACCGCCGGGGCCGCCGACGAGCTGGGCTACGACGAGCTCTGGGTGGGCGAGATGGCCACCTACGACGCCTTCGCGCTGGCCACCGCGATCGGGCTGTCCACCGGCCGGATCGGGCTCACCGTCGGACCGCTGGCGGTGGCCGTGCGGGACCCCATGATGATCGCGATGGGGGTGGCGTCGGTGGCCGCCCTCGTCGGAAGGCCGGTGAACGTGGCGGTCGGCACGTCGAGCCCGACGGTCGTCGAGGAGTGGCACGGCAGGTCACGGGCTCGATCGGCGGCCGTACTGCGGGAGGCGGTACGGGCGCTCAGGCCGCTCCTCGATGGCGACAAATCCGATTTTTCAGGTGAATTCGTGAAAAGTCGGGGCTATCGCCTCCGGCTCCCCGCGCCCCGACCCGAGCTGACCGTGGCCGCCTTCGGCGCCTCGGCCGTACGGACCGCCGCGACGGCCGACCGGATGGTGCTCAACCTGATCACCCCCGCCTCCGCCGCCCGCCTGATCACCGACCTCCGCGCGGCGGCCCAGGCGGGGACACCCGCGCCGGAGCGGGGGCATCCCCCCGCGCGAACGCCGGCACCGAGGGTGGCGGCCTGGGTGACGGCCGCGATCGACCCGGGGCGCGAGGCGGTCGACCGGATACGGCGCGCCGTCGTGGGCTATCTCGCCGCGCCCGGATACGGCGAGATGTTCGCCGAGGCCGGATTCGGGGACGTGGTCGCGTTCGCCAGGACCCGCCCGCACCCCCGCGAGCTGCTGGCCGCCATCCCCGACGGCCTGCTGGAGGCGGTCGCCCTGCTCGGTGACGTGGACGCGGCCCGCGAGCGCCTGCGCGCGTACGCCGACGCGGGCGTGGACGAGGTGGCCCTGGTCCCGGTCAGCACGGACGCCGACCCCGGCGGCGTGGCGACGCTCAAGGCGCTGGCCGGGTAGACAAAATCACGATATATCTCGGTTGGAACCACCGCGGTAGGTCCACACGTTGGACTGGCGACGCACAATGAACTAAGACGGGGCGTCCGCCCCGCGTTCGGAGGATGTTGAGGATGTCGCCCGTCCAGAAGTACGCGATCGGCGCCGGAGCAGTGGTGTTCCTGTCGTGGCTGTTCCTGCCAGGTTTCCTGACGCTGCTGGTCCTCCTGGGCGTCGTCGCCGCCCCGGTCATCGGCTATCTGATGCTCGACCCGTCGCAGCGCGAGCGCCTCAAGCGCTCGCGTCGCCGGGGTCTCGGCCGCTGACGCGGCACGGGCCCCGCACGACACCGCAGGAAACCGCACGACACGGCACGGCCCGGCCTCGCGAACCCGCGACTCCGGGCCGCGCCGGTCAGGCGATGCCGATCAGACGGTGGCGGTCAGACCGCGCCGGTCAGGCGGTGGCGGTCGCGAGCTCCGACTCCACCCGGCGGGTGACCTTGCGCTCGAACACGAACGAGAGCAGCGGCACGGTGCCCGCGAGCATCACCCCGAGGATGTACGACCACGTCCAGCGCGCCTTCATGCCCAGGTTCATCGCGGCCACGAGATAGAGCATGTAGAGGAAGCCGTGGATCGGAGAGACGATCTTCGAGGGCTCCTCGATACCGAAGCCGTACCTGAGCACGATGCAGGTGACCAGGACGAGCAGCATCACGCCGACGATGTAGGCCAGGATGCGAAAGGGCTTGAGAGCGGATTCCACGGTCGGTTACCTCGGTCTTGGGGTTCGGTTCACGGGGCGGTTCGGGCTGGTAGGGCAGGGGTTTCCGGCTCGGCCCCGGACCCCGCGGCGTCTCCGGGGGCGGGGTCCGAGGCGGAATCGGCGTCGGAGTCGCGCTTCCGCGTACGGCCGTGCAGCGCGTCACGGACGAAATGCCACCACATGAAGACGGCGAAGAGCCCGAAGATCCACCACTGGGCGGCGTAGGCGAGGTTGCGCCAGGTGAGCCCGCCCGGCTCGGTCGGCGGCGGAACGCTCACCGGCCTGGCCGCGACCGCGGGAGCCGGCGACTGCTCGGCGGCGACCACGAACCCGTCGCGCAGCTTCGTGCCCCGCCAGAGGTTGATCAGTTCGGCCGACGACACGGTCAGCACCTGCCCCGGCGGCAACTGCCGGATCCGGCGCTGGACGCTGTTGGTGGCCTCCGAGGGCTGCAGGCGCCCGCTGAGGGTCACCCTGCCCTCCGCCGGGGCCGTGACGGCGGGGTCTCCCGCCGTGGCCACCCAGCCCCGTACGACCGGGATGGAGGTGCCGTCGCCGAGGTCGAGCGGCGCGAGCAGCCACAGGCCCCCGTCACGCTCGGCCACCAGAAGCTGCTTCGAGACGTCGAAGGTGCCCTCGGCGGTCACCCGGCGGCTGACGGCGTCGGCCGTCATGTGCTCTCCGGGCGCGGTGAGGGTGGCGACCGCCACGGGGGCGGGATCGAGCAGCGACTGGGGCGTGCCGGACTCCTCGAAGACGCCGAGCTGCCACCTGCCCAGCAACCCGCACACGACGAGGGCCCCGACCGCGAGCAGGTGGAGCACCACCACGCGGGCGGAGAACAGGATGCGGAGCATGACACCACGCTATCCGCCCCGGTCGGCGGTCCCGTCTCCAGTACCCGTCCTCGACCGGCCTCCGGGACATCCTTCCCGTGAAAGTGGACAAATCAGTGTTGGGAGGTATCCCGTATCGCTAAAGTCATCTCCATGTCTGATCCTCAGCAGATTGACCCCGCGGGCAACACTCAGGCGTTCCGCGCGTTCGCCCAGCGTAAGGACCCGGAGGCCGCTCCCGAGAAGCGGTCGCTCGCACTGCCGATCACGGCGGCGGTGGTGGTCGCGGTGCTGGTCGTCGTCGCGGTGGCCGCTTACCTGCTGCTCTAACGACTGAAGAGTCCGCAGCGCCGATGGCATCGCCCTCGGCGCTTTTCGCGTTCCCGAAGTTCCCGAAGTTCCCGAACGCTCCCGGACGTTCGTGGTGATCTATGGACGGTGTGATCTCCACTCGTTACGTTGGACGGATAATCCAATAGAAACGAGCACGGAACGCTCTCGTCGCCACAGCCGAAACCGATGGAAGGCCCGCGCCACCCGGGCCCCCTCGGCGAGGAACCGGCGGGGAGCGAGGAGACCGCATGAGCGCGCGCCCCGGGATCACGATCATCGGCTCCGGCTTCGCCGGGCTGGGCATGGCGATCAAGCTCAAGGAAGCCGGATACCACGACTTCGTCATCCTGGAGAAGGCCGACGACCTGGGCGGGACCTGGCGCGAGAACACCTACCCCGGCTGCGCCTGCGACATCCCCTCGCCCCTGTACTCCTTCTCGTACGAGCTCAACCCCGGCTGGTCGCGGATGTTCTCCCGCCAGGCCGAGATCCAGGACTACATGCGGGCCTGCGTCGAGAAGTACGGCCTGGCACCCCACCTGCGGTTCGGCGAGGAGGTCGTCGGGCTGGAGTACGACGACGCGGCGCGCGACTGGCGGGTGCTCCTCGCCGGAGGTGAGACCTTCGCCACCAACGCCGTGGTCTCGGGGATCGGCGCGCTGCACGTGCCGTCGTTGCCCGCGATCCCCGGCCGCGAGAGCTTCGCGGGCCCGTCCTTCCACTCGGCCCGCTGGGACCACTCGGTGGACCTGACCGGGAAGCGGGTCGCGGTCATCGGCACCGGCGCGTCGGCCGTCCAGTTCGTCCCGCGGATCGCCGGGCAGGTCTCCCGCCTCCACGTCTTCCAGCGCACGCCCCCCTGGATCCACTCCAAGCCCGACTTCCCCTTCTCCCCCCGGGCGAAGCGGATCCTCGGCCTGCCCGGTGCCGCCCGCGCGCTGCGCAACGCGATCTACTGGGCGCTGGAGGCCCGCGCGCTGGGCTTCACGGTCGATCCGCGCCTGATGGGGGCCCAGCGGAAGGCGGCCCTGCGCCACCTGGCCGACCAGGTCCCCGACCCGGTGCTGCGCGCCAGGCTCACGCCCGACTACATGATCGGCTGCAAGCGCGTTCTGATCTCCAACGACTACTACCCGGCACTGGCCAGGGACAACGTCGAGGTGATCACCGACGGGGTGCGGGAGATCAGGGAGAACTCGATCGTCGACTCCACCGGCAGGGAGACCGAGGTCGACGTGCTCGTCTACGGCACCGGCTTCAAGGTCACCGACGCGCTGAACGAGTGGCGGATCGTCGGCAGGAACGGCAGGAAGATCCAGGACGCCTGGCAGGACGGCGTGGAGGCCTACCACGGCACCACCGTCGCCGGGTTCCCGAACCTTTTCTTCCTGCTCGGCCCCAACACCGGCCTGGGCCACAACTCGGTCGTCTTCATGATCGAATCTCAGGTCCGGTACGTCCTCGGCTGCCTGCGCCTGCTGTCGAGGACGAAGGCCAGGGCCCTCGACGTCCGCCCCGAGGCGCAGCGCGCCTACAACGACCGTCTCCAGGACCGCCTGAACCGCCGCGTCTGGAACGAGGGCGGCTGCGGCAGCTGGTATCTCGACGAGCACGGCGTCAACAGGACCCTCTGGCCGGGCTTCACCTTCGAGTACTGGGCGCGCACCAGGAGGCCGAGGCGCGAGGCCTACGAGCTGATCCCCTGAGCGCTCCCGCCCGCCACCCGCGCTCCCCCGGCGCCCCCGCCGAGGCCCCCGGTGGCGCGGTCGAGACCGCACCACCGGGGCCGGCGTCCTTTCGTACCGTCACGTAAGTACCACCGTGAGGACGAGAGCCCTCCCTGATCACCTGCTCGCCGTGCGGGCGAGAGCCCCGCCCGCCGTACGGACGAGAGCCCCGCCCGCACACCTGCTCGCCGTGCAGGCGAGAGCCCTCCCCGCGCGAGGCGAGGACGAGAGCCCTACCTGCGCTCGCTCACCACCAGCGCGCTGCCGCCGCCGCGACGGGTCGGCTCCGCCACCGCCTGGAGTTTCCCGTGCCGCAGGAACTCGACCGCCGTGGCCGCGCCGATCTCCGGGTTCAGCACGAGGCTGTGGCCCCGGCTGGTGAGCTCGGCGCCGTAGCGGTCGATGAAGCCCTGCTCGGCCTGGGTCTGGGCGGTGTTGCGCTGGGTGGCCCGGGGCGCGGCGAGCGCCTCGGGGAGCGACATGCCGAGGTCCCAGCGGTTGACCAGGATCTGCAGCACGGTGGTGATGATCGTCGAGCCGCCGGGGGAACCCAGCGCGAGCAGCGGCCTGCCGTCGTCCAGGACGATCGTCGGCGCCATCGACGAGCGGGGGCGCTTGCCCGGCGCGGGCAGGTTCGGGTCGCCCGGGGCCGGGCCGAAGGTGAAGTCGGTCAGCTCGTTGTTGAGCAGGAAGCCCCGGCCGGGGACGACGATGCCGTTGCCGCCGGTCGACTCGATGGTGATGTTGTAGGCGACCACGTTGCCCCAGCGGTCCGTGACCACCAGGTGCGTGGTCTCCGGCCCCTCGGGAGCCGACGGGGTGGCGTCCGCCGAGGGCGCGGGCGCGCACGGTCCGTACGTCCCGTCGGGGTTGCCCGGCGCGGCCGGGCTCGCCAGCGCCCGCTCCCCGATCAGGCAGGCGCGCTCCTTGGCGAACCCGTCGGACAGCAACTCCTTGAGCGGGACGCCCGGGATGTCGCCCACGTACTTGCCCCGGTCGGCGAAGGAGAGCCTGGACGCCTCCAGGTACTCGTGCTCGCCGACCTTCGGCAGGGCCTCGAGGATGTTGAGCGCCTCGCCGACCGTCGAACCTCCCGAGGACGGCGGCGCCATGCCGTACACGTCCATGCCCTTGTACGTCACCTTCGTGGGCGGCCGTTCGAGCGCCCGGTAGGCCTTGAGGTCGGCCAGTTCCATCAGCCCCGGCCGCACGTTGCGGGTGGAGCCCGGGGTGACCGGCGGCTTCTTGACGGTGGCCACGACCTCGGCGCCGAGGGAACCGCCGTACAGCCACTCGCCCCCCTGCCTGCCGAGCCTGCGGTAGGTGTCCGCCAGCTCGGGGTTGCGGAAGGTGGAGCCGACCGGCGGCGGGGCGCCGCCCGGCAGGTAGAGCTTGGCGGTGGAGGTGAAATCCTTGAAACGGGCGGCGTTGGCGGCGGTCTGGTCGTGGAAGGTCTGGTCGACCTTGAACCCCTCGGACGCGACCTCGACGGCGGGTCTCAGCGCCTGGCGCAGCGAGAGCGTGCCGAATCTGCGCAGCGCCAGCTCCCACTGGGCCACGCTGCCGGGCACCCCCGCGGACAGCCCGCTGGTCACGGCCTCCTCGAACGGGATGCCCTCCAGGGACGCCGGTCCCATCGCCTTCGGCGCGGCCTCCCTGCCGTCGATCGTGTGGACCTTCTTGCGGCGCGCGTCGTAGTAGACGATGAACCCGCCCCCGGCCAGCCCCGCCGAGTAGGGCTCGGTCACGCCCAGGGTGGCCGCCGCGGCGACCGCCGCGTCGATGGCGTTGCCGCCCTCGCGCAACACGCCCAGCGCGACCTTGCTGGCGTCGAGGTCGACGGTCGAGACCGCGCCGCCGTACCCCTCCGCGACGGGTTTCTTCTCCGCCCCCGGCCACACCTGTGACGCCTGCGGAGAGGCGACGGCGGGTGGGACGAGCAATACGGAACTTCCCACCAGGATCCCCGCCAGGGGGATGGCGACTCGACGATTGATCATGATGACCTCCCGCAGACAGCTTGACTCAGCCCGTGAGCCTTGTCAGCCCCTTCTCTACCGCAGGGGATGTAGTACCTCATTCCTCACCGGACGGACGCGCCCTCCCGGCGGGCGCACGTACAGTGCTGAGCGTGCGCGCCAAACCCCGCTGGGCCGAGTTGCTGCTCCCGCTGTTCGTGGGGGTCTTCCAGGGCATGGGCACCCGCGGCGTGCAGTGGTGGCAGGTCCACGACCCAGGCATGCTCAGGGTCCCGCTCGACCCGCTGGGCTGCGCGCTCCTGCTGGCCGGGCCCCTGGCCCTGATCGTACGCCGCCGCCGTCCGGTGCTCAGTCTGGCCGTCGCGGTGGGCTCGACCGTGATCTTCATCGGCCTCGGCCACCCCTACGGCCCGGTCTTCCTCAGCCCGATCATCGCGTTCCACGCCGCCGTGGTCACCGGCCACCGGCGGGCGGCCTGGTCGATGTGGGGCCTGGCCTACGTGTTCTTCGTGGTTTACACGTCCTGGTTCGCCCCCGTCCCCACGACCGGGTGGTTCCACGACCTCGCGGTGGCCGCGCTGATGGGCCTGGTGGCGGTGGCGGCGGAGTTCTCGCGGGCCAGGAGGGAGCGGCAGGCCGAGCGCGAACGGGTGGCGGAGGAGGAGCTGCGGCGGCAGGCCAGCGAGGAGCGGCTGACCATGGCGCAGGAGCTGCACGACGTGCTCGCGCACAACATCTCCCTCATCCACGTGCAGGCGTCCACCGCGCTGCACCTCATCGACGACCACCCCGAGCAGGCGCGGACCGCGCTCACCACGATCAAGCAGGCGTCCAAGGACGTGTTGACCGAGATGCGGTCGGTGCTCAACGTCCTGCGCGACGGCGCTCCCCGCTCCCCCACCGCCGGGCTGGACCGCCTCGACGAGCTCATCGAGCGCAGCGGGCTGCCGGTCACCAAGAAGATCGTCGGTGAGGCCGGGCCGCTGCCCGCCGGCGTCGACCGGGCCGGGTACCGCATCGTGCAGGAGGCCCTCACCAACGTCACCCGGCACGCCCCCGGCGCGTCGGTCACGGTCGTGCTCGGCTACGACCCCCGCGCGCTGACCGTCCAGGTCACCGACTCGGGCGGTGACGCCCCCGGGGAGAGCCTGGGCAGCGGGAACGGCGTACCCGGCATGCGGGAGCGGGCCTCGGCGCTCGGGGGGACGCTGACCGCCACGCACCACGGCCGGGGCTTCCGCGTCGAGGCCCGGCTTCCGATCCCGGAGGAACCCCAATGATCAAGATTGTTCTCGCCGACGACCAGGCCCTCGTCAGGGCCGGGTTCCGCGCCCTGCTGGACGCGCAGCCGGGGATGACCGTGGTGGCCGAGGCCTCCGACGGGGCGCAGGCCCTGCGGCTGGCCGCCGAGCACGAGCCGGACGTGGTCCTGATGGACATCCGCATGCCCGGCATGGACGGGCTGACCGCCACCCGCGAGATGCCCGCCGGACCGAAGATCATCATTCTGACGACCTTCGAGCTGGACGAATACGTCTTCGAGGCCCTCCGCGGCGGCGCCAGCGGCTTCCTGGTCAAGGACACCGAACCTGCCGAGCTCATCCAGGCCGTCCGGGTGGTGGCCGGAGGCGACGCCCTGCTCTCCCCCGGCGTGACCCGCCGCCTGATCGCCGAGTACGCGAGCCGCGCCAAGGAACCGCACCAGACCCGCGACCTCGGCCTGCTCACCGACCGCGAGCGCGAGGTCCTCACCCTGGTCGGCACCGGCATGACCAACGACGAGATCGCGGGCGAGCTCTTCATGAGCCCCGCCACCGCCAAGACCCACGTCAGCCGGACCATGATGAAACTCCACGCCCGCGACCGCGCCCAGCTGGTCGTCATCGCCTACGAATCCGGCCTCGTCCGCCCCGGCTGGGTCTGACGTCCCGCTTTCCGGCAAAGGCTCGCACTCACCCACCCCACTTGCGATACTCAACGTGTTCATCAGAACACGAAGGGACATATCGTCATGGTCATGACATCGCGACGGAGCCACGCCATCCTGCGCCCCTCCCCCGAGACCTCGTCCCAGCCCCTGCCAGGAACGGCGCGCGAGCTCTTCGACGCGCTCCCGCAGCTTCCGGGACTGCGGACCGAGATCATCGACGGGAGACTGATAGTGAGCCCGGTGGGCACCCCCGAGCACGGCTGGCTGGCCATGCTTCTCGCGTACGAGCTACGTTCGCTGGTCATCGGAAATGGCTGGCGTTCATATACAGGGAACGTCGACGTCTGCATAGACGGGCCGCGCGATCCGGTCGAGCCCGACTTCGTCCTGGCGCCCGCCGACTGCCCGCGCCGGGGCGCCCGCGAGCTGCTCTCCTCCGGCCTCCTCATGGTCGCCGAGATCGTGTCTCCGGGGAGCACCGTCGACGACCGCGACCGCAAGCCCGCCATCTACGCCTCCGGCGGCGTCCCCGTGATGCTCCTCATCGACCCCGTGGCCACGCCCGCCACCGTGACGGTCCTCAGCGACCCCAAGGAGGGCGAATACCGCACCTCCACCCGGGTCGAGATGGGTTCGCGCCTCCACCTCCCCGAGCCGGTCGGCTTCACCCTCGACACCTCGATCCTCGTGGACACCCGAACCACGCCGTGACGAGCGGGGCGTACGCCACGGGCGGTAGGGCGGGGTCAGACGGCGGGACGATTCGCGGTGGGCGTCGCGGGAGGAGGGTGGGAGGCGTCTAAGGAGGTGAGGACATGGATGTCCTCTCGATGGCCCCCCACTGGGGGCCCGGAGCGTGGTGGCCGGTGTTCCCGGCTTTCTGGATCGTGTTCTGGGTCGTGCTGGGGACGCTCGCGTTCCGGGCCCGGCGCAACGGCCGGGGGCCGTGGGGCGTCCGCCACACGTCCCCCGCGGCCCCGCCCGGCACGACCGCGACGGCGGAGCAGATCCTCGCCGAACGGTACGCGCGCGGCGAGATGAGCGGCGACGAGTATTTCGAGCGCATGTCGGTGCTGCGGAGCGGTGTCGCCTGAGCACGCGCCCGGCCGCCGAGGAACGTGGACGTCCGGTAAGGACAGCGTGAGCGCTCGGTAAGGAAATGTCACCGTCGGTTGCCCTCCGGCGAGATTACGTTTGGTCCGTGAGGATCTGGATGATCGCGGGGGACGTCCGCTGAGCGCGGGACCGGCCGCGCTGTTCGCCGGAGGGCTCGCCGCGGGACTGGTCGCGGGGACGGCCTCGTGCGCGGCCGTGCAGGGCGGCCTGCTCACCGGCCTCACCTCCCGCGGCCGGCCGGCCCGCTCCGGCGGGCGCGGGGCGGGACCGTCGGGCCCCGCGGTCGTCGCGCTGTTCCTCGTCGGGCGTCTCGGCTCCCACGTGGCGGCCGGGGCCCTGCTCGGGCTGGCCGGTTCCGCCGTGCGGCTGGGTCCCCAGGTCAGGGCCGCGCTGCTCGTCGCGGCCGGGGTCGCGGTCGTGTTCTTCGGAATCCGCATGTTCGGCCGCGAACCGGAGGGTGGATGCCACCCGGGCACCGCGTCGAGCGGGCGTACGTCCCGGCGTGGCGACGTGTCCTGGATCGTCGCCCCCGTGCCCAGGGCGCTGGCGCTCGGCGCCGCGACGGTCCTGCTGCCGTGCGGGGTGACGCTCAGCGTCGAGATGGTGGCGGTCTCCAGCGGGTCGGCGCTGGGCGGGAGCGCGGTGATGGCGGGGTTCGTGGCGGGGACGGCGCCCGCGTTCGCGCTGCTCGGGCTGGTCCTGCGGCGGGCCGCGACCAGCCGGCTGGCGGCGCCGGCGGGGGCCGTCGCACTGGCGGCGGGCCTGTGGACGATCTTCTCGGGGCTGAGCCTCGGAGGCTGGCTCCCCGGATCCGGCGACCCGGCGACGGCCATAGGCGTCCCCGCGGTGACGACGGTGAACCCGGTGGAAGCCGCGGACGGCCGGGCGGGGGCGGCCGTACGCGCCGACGACGTCCAGCGGATCGAGGTCTGGGCCACCGACCACGGCTACCGGCCGGACGTGGTGATCGCCCGCGCGGGGGCTCCCACCGAACTCGTCTTCCACCTTGAGGGCATCCCCGGCTGCACCCGCACGCTCACGATCGACGGCCGCGACGTGGCACTGCCCGCCACCGTGCGACTGGGCGCGCGGGACGCGGGTTCCCTGCGCTACGTCTGCTCGATGGGCATGTACGCGGGGTTCGTGCGCTTCCGCTGAACGTCGGAGCGCCCGAGCGGACCGACGCGCGGAGCGGCGAGCGGAAGTCCGCAATTACCCTCCGCGACCGAGCGGTTACGTGCCACCCTGTGATCTGTCGGCTGCGTGCCGTCGACGAGGAGGGTGACATGGGGTGGTGGCCTGACGACCCGGAGGCGGCAGCGGGGCTGGTGCCCACCCCCCGGAGCACCGAGCACGAGAACGACACGGACGGCGAGACGGAGCTGCTGCTCGCCGCGCACGGCGGCGACGTGCAGGCCGCCCACCTGCTCGGCCGCCACTTCGCGCAGCGGGGCGACCGCTCGGCGGCGCGGCACTGGTGGGAGCGCGCGGCGGCGGCGGGAAACCTCGACAGCGCCTACAACCTGGGGATCTGGCACGAGAAGCACGGCACTCCCGCGGAGGCCGTGAAGTGGTACGAGCTGGGGGCGAACGCCGGAGACGTCGAGGCCGCGGTGAACCTGGCGACCCTCCTGCTGGATCAGCACGGCGACGTCCCGGCCGCCCGGCGGTGGCTCGAGACGGCTGCCAGGGCGGGCTCGCGCGCGGCGACCAGGCGGCTCGCGCTGCTCTGCGAGGACGGCGGCGAGACGAAGGCCGCCGGGGAGTGGCATCGCAAGGCCGCGATGGACGGCGATCTGGCCTCGGCTCACGATCTCGGATTCCTCGCCTACGCCTCCGGCGAGGAGGACGAGACGCTGCGCTGGTGGGAGCTGGCCGCCCGGAGCGGCCATGCCGACGCGGCCTACCACCTGGGGCTGTTCCTGCAGGCCAACCGCGACCCGGAGGGGGCGGAGGCGTTCTTCCGGCTGGCCGCCAGGAACGAGCACCCCGGCGCCGCGTCCCAGCTCGGCGGGATCGCGCTGTCCCTCGGCGACCTGCGCACCGCGCGCGCCTGGTTCGAGCGGGCGGCCTGCACCGGCAGGATCGACGACCAGCGGACGGCCGGGTTCGTGTGCGTGGAGATGAGCGACGCGCGGGGGGCCGGCCACTGGTTCAGCCGGGCCGCGGCGGGTGGCGACCCGGAGGCGGCCTTCAATTTCGGCCTGCTGCTCATCGCCGAGCACAGCGACCTGCAGGGCGGGCAGCACTGGTTCCGCCAGGCGGCACAGGCCGGGCACCACCGGGCCGCGGTCGAGCTGGCCGCGCTGCTGTCGGCCGCGGGCTTCTCCCGCGAGGCGGAGCGGTGGCTGTCCGATCCGCCCTCTCCCCCGTGGAGCCGGACCACCGAGCCCGAGCTCGTCGCCCGCGCCGAGCTGGCCGCGGCCGCCGTCGCCCGGCGGGGCGGCGCCCCCCTGAGGGTCGCCGACCTGACCGAGATCCTCGGCACCTGGGATCTCGTCACCCGGCCGCTGCGCGACCACACCGACGTCACGACGTGGCTGACCGAGCGGAGCGGGCTGCCGTCGAGCGCGATCGAGCATCTGGCGTCCGTACGGGCCACGTTGTTGCGCCCGGGGGGCGCCCCGTGGCCGACCCCGGTGGAGATCGAGCACGTCCTGGTCACCGCCCGCGCCCTGCGCTCCGGCCTGGCGCCGTGACGGACGCCGTCCGCACCCGGCCCCTCGCGAGCCGGTCCCACCGGCCCGGCGGGGGTCACACGTCCCGCGCCCTACCGGCGCGGGACGCGCGGAACCCGGCTCAGGCGGCGACGACCTCGGAGACCGGCACGTACGGCAGGGCGAGGGCGATGGCGACCTGCTCGTTGGTGAGCCGTCCCGCGTGGGTGTTGAGGCCCAGCGCGAGGGAGGCGTCCTGCTGGAGCGCGGTCTTCCAGCCGAGACCGGCCAGCTTGACCGCGTAGGGCAGCGTGGCGTTGGTCAGCGCGTAGGTGGAGGTGTTGGCGACGGACCCCGGCATGTTGGCCACGCAGTAGAAGATCGAGTTGTGGACCCGGTAGGTCGGCTCGGCGTGCGTGGTGGGGCGGGAGTCCTCGAAGCAGCCGCCCTGGTCGATGGCGATGTCGACGAGCACGGAGCCCGGCTTCATGCGGGAGACCAGCTCGTTGGAGACGAGGGTCGGGGCCTTGGCGCCGGGGATCAGCACGGCGCCGATGACCAGGTCGGCCTCCAGGACCTCCTTCTCGATCGCGTACGAGGTCGAGACGAGGGTCTTGAGACGGCCCTGGTAGATGGCGTCGATGAAGCGCAGGCGGTCGACGTTGAGGTCGAGGACGGTGACGTCCGCGCCCATGCCGACCGCGATCTGCGCGGCGTTGAGCCCGGAGACGCCCGCGCCGATGACGACGACCTTGGCCGGGGCCACGCCCGGCACGCCGCCGGGCAGCACGCCGCGCCCGCCGTTGAAGCGCATGAGGTTGTAGGCGCCGACCTGCGGGGCCAGGCGGCCCGCGACCTCGGACATCGGGGCGAGCAGCGGCAGGGTGTTGCCGACCTGGACGGTCTCGTACGCGATGCCGGTGACCTGGCGGTCGAGGAGGGCGTCGGTGCACTCGCGGCCCGCCGCGAGGTGCAGGTAGGTGAAGAGCACCTGGCCGGGGCGCATGCGGTGGTACTCCTCCGCGATGGGCTCCTTCACCTTGAGGATCATCTCGGCCTGGTCCCACACCTCGTCGGCGGTTTCAAGGATCTTGGCCCCGGCGAAGAGGTACTCCTCGTCGGTGAGGTGCGAGCCGAGGCCCGCGTCGCGCTGGATATAGACGTCGTGGCCGTGACGGACAAGCTCGTGCACGCCCGCCGGGGTCGCGGCGACGCGGTACTCGTGGTTCTTGACCTCGGCAGGCACGCCGATCTTCATGGGATTTCCTTTCGTCGTTTCAACGGAGTGGCACAGCGAGGCTTCTGCGGGTGCGGTGCGGCCACTCCGGCGGACATGGCGCCGGGAGGGCACGGCGTCCCGGCGGGCCTGCCACCGGGCAGGCGTCCGGCACGGTGATCGGCCGGTCGGCGGGTGGCGTACCGCCCGACCGGCGGGACCGGCGGGAGCACGGTGCGGCGGCGGGAGGACGCGGTGGGCGCCGGCGGGTACGGCGCGGCCTTCCGGGCCGCGCGTGGCGGTCCGGAAAGTGCGCGGCCGTGCGCGCTCAGAGGCGGCTCCATGCCTCCGTCAGCACCGAGTGAAGAATGGACTCGATCTCGTCGAACTCCTTGGGACCGCAGATGAGCGGCGGGGCGAGCTGGATGACCGGGTCGCCCCGGTCGTCGGCGCGGCAGTACAGGCCCGCCTCGTAGAGGGCGGGGGTGAGGAAGCCCCTGATGAGGCGCTCGGACTCCTCCGCGTTGAAGGTCTCCTTGGTGACCTTGTCCTTGACGAGCTCGATGCCCCAGAAGTAACCGGAGCCGCGCACGTCGCCGACGATCGGCAGGTCGAGGAGCCGCTCCAGGGTGGAGCGGAAGACCGGCTCGTTGCGGGTGACGTGGCCGAGCAGGTCCTCCCGCTCGAACAGGTCGAGGTTGGCCAGCGCGACGGCCGAGGACACCGGGTGACCGCCGAAGGTGTAGCCGTGGGCGAACATCTCGGTACCGTTCTTGAACGGCTCGAAGAGGCGCTCGGAGGCGATCATGGCGCCGATCGGCGAGTAGCCGCTGGTCATGCCCTTGGCGCAGGTGATGATGTCGGGGACGTAGTCGAACTTCTGCCCGCCGAACATGGTGCCGAGGCGGCCGAAGGCGCAGATGACCTCGTCCGAGACGAGCAGGACGTCGTACTCGTCGCAGATCTCGCGCAGGCGCTTGAAGTATCCGGGGGGCGGCGGGAAGCAGCCGCCCGCGTTCTGCACCGGCTCGACGAAGACGGCGGCCACGGTGTCGGGGCCCTCCATCTCGATGGCGCGGGCGACGCGCTCGGCGGCCCAGTAGCCGTACTGCTCGGGCGTCATGCCGGGCACGCCGCTGATCTCGTCGGCGCGGTAGTGGTTGGTGTTGGGCACCCTGACGGAACCCGGGACCAGCGGCTCGAACATCTGCTTGAAGGCCGGGATGCCGGTGATCGACAGGGCGCCCTGCGGGGTGCCGTGGTAGGCGATCTGGCGGCTGATGACCTTGTGCTTGAGCGGCTTGCCGGTGATCTTGAAGTACTGCTTGGCGAGCTTCCACGCGCTCTCGACGGCCTCGCCGCCGCCGGTGGTGAAGAAGACGCGGTTGAGGTCGCCGGGGGTCTCGGCGGCGAGACGCTGGGCCAGCTCGACGGCCTTGGGGTGCGCGTACGACCACAGCGGGAAGAACGCCAGCTCCTGGGCCTGCTTGGCGGCGGCCTCGGCCAGCTCGCTGCGGCCGTGACCCGCCTGGACCACGAAGAGCCCGGCGAGGCCGTCGAGGTAGCGCTTGCCGTGCACGTCGTAGATGTAGGAGCCCTCGCCCCTCACGATCATCGGCACCTCGGCACCCTCGTACGAGCTGTGCCGGGTGAAGTGCATCCACAGGTTGTCCTGCGCGGCCTTCATGAGCGAGGTCACGTCGGTGTTTTCAGGGTGCGTCATCACGATCTTCCCTCGTTGAGCTGGCTTCCAACAGTCTGCCTGCCAGAACAGCTCTTGCCAAGTGAAAACGTGGCATTAAAGTGCGAGAACCTCGGAATCCGCAAAACGCCTATGTAACAACGACGAAATCCGCGATCAGACGAGAAGGGCATCCGATCATTACCCAAACCCAGGTTCCACTTGGCGGAACCCTGGCGTGCTGGAGTCGCGGGCGAGAGCGGCCGTACCTGCGGTTGTGATCCAATAGGACGCACCAGATATTGAGATGCGGGGGAAAGTCGTGACTCCTGACGAGATCGAGAACGCCGTCACCGCCGGCATGCCCCAGGCGACGGCGGACCTCAAACGGCTCGTCGCCATCCCCTCGGTGGCCTTCCCCGGCCACCCCGAGGCGCCCGTGCTCGCGGCCGCCGCGGTGACCGAGGAACTCCTGCGGAGCGCCGGCCTGCCGCACGTCCAGCAGATCCCCGTCGAGGGCAGTTTTCCCGCCGTCTACGCGGAGGCCCCCGCCCCGCCCGGCGCGCCGACCGTGCTCCTGTACGCGCACTACGACGTGCAGCCCACGGGCGACCTCGCGCTCTGGCGCACCCCGCCCTTCGAGCCGACGGAGATCGACGGCGCGATTTACGGCCGTGGCGCCGCCGACGACAAGTCGGGCGTCATCTCCCACGTCGCGGCGCTCCGCGCCTTCCAGGGGCGGTTCCCGGTCGGCATCAAGGTCATCATCGAGGGCCAGGAGGAGTACGCGGGCGAGCGCCTGGAATCCTTCGTCGAGCGCAACCCCGAGCTTTTCCGCGCCGACGCGATCGTGGTCGCCGACACCGGCAACCCCCGGCTGGGCGACCCGTCGGTGACGACCTCACTGCGCGGCATGGGCGCCTTCACCATCGAGGTACGCACCCTCAAGGAGTCGCTGCACAGCGGCTCGTTCGGCGGCGCCGCCCCCGACGCCCTCTCGGCGCTGATCCGGATGCTCGCCGCCCTGCACGACGACCACGGCGACATCCGCGTCCCCGGTCTGCCCCGCGGCAGCTTCCTCGGCTCCGGCCCGTCGGAGGAGGACTTCCGTTCCACCGCGGGCGTGCTCGACGGCGTCTCCACCGTCGGCTCCGGCTCGCTGGCCGACCGCCTGTGGGCCTCGTACGCGATCACGATCACCGGCCTGGACGTGCCGACGGTCTCCGGCGCGATCAACGCGGTCCAGGCCGTCGCCAGGGCCCGGGTGACCGTGCGGGTGCCCCCGGCCGGCGACCCGAAGACGACCGTCGAGGCCGTCGTCGACTTCCTGCGGCAGGTCGCCCCCTGGGGCGTCCAGGTGGAGGTCGGCGACTACACCATGGGCTCCGGCTACCTCGCCGACACCGGCGGCGCGGCCCGCTCCGCGCTGAACCGGGCCATGGAACGTGCCTTCGGCCGTCCCCCGCGCGACGTCGGCGCCGGTGGCTCGATCCCGCTCGTCTCCACCTTCGTCAGGCAGTTCCCCGCCGCCACGATCCTGCTCTTCGGCGCCGAGGACGACGACGCGGCGATCCACGCCCCCAACGAGCGCGTGAACATCGAGGAGCTCCGCCGCACCGCCACCGCCGAGGCGCTCTTCCTCCAGGAGTACAGCTCCGCGACGGTCTGACATCTGACATCGGGGCGTTCCGGGCGAATCCCGGCGGTCGGCGAGGGGTTGGACGGGAACGGCGGGATCACCGCCGATGCCCGGAATCCCGCGCGCCTCCCGCCGGTTTCCCCGCGCCCGCGAACGGTCACGCTTCCGCCGGTTCCCCGCGCCCGCGAACAACCACACCCCCACCGGTTTTCCCTGCCCGGGATCCCGTGCACCCCTGCCGGTTTCCCCGCGCCCGCGAACAACTCCGGTCGCCGCGAACTCTCGGGGCGGTTCGTTCGTCGGATAAGTACAGACATCCCCCCGGGAGGCAGGGTTGTATCAGCAACCACAGCGACGGCGGCGGAACTTCGCCCCGTTCATCGTCGCGATCATTCTCGCCGGAGCCCTGATCGTCACCCTGCGGATCCTCGTCGGCGCGAGCGAACCCGGAGGAGCGGGAGAGCCGCGCGAGGCCGCCGGGCGGCCCAAGGCCTGCGAAGGCGGCGTCACCCTGACCGTCGCCGCCTCGTCGGAGAAGGCCGAGCTGCTGCGGACGATCGCCTCCGACTACAGCGGCAGGCAGGTGGGCGGACGCTGCGCCGACGTCATCGTCGAGACCAAGGCGAGCGGCGGCGCCATGCAGGCGCTGGCCAGGGGCTGGGACGAGCGCCAGGACGGCCCCCGCCCCGACGTGTGGTCGCCCGCCAGCAGCGGCTGGATCACCCTGCTCCAGCAGCGCGCCGCGGGAAACGACTCCGGCTCCCTGGTCGCCGCCGACAACCCGTCGATCGCCAAGACGCCGCTGGTCGTCGCGATGCCCCTGCCGATGGCCGAGGCGCTGGGCTGGCCGGGCAAGAAGCTCGGCTGGTCCGACGTGCTCGCCGTGTCGGCCGGGTCGTGGGCGAAGTACGGCCACCCCGAATGGGGACAGTTCAAACTGGGCAAGACCAACCCCAACTTCTCCACCAGCGGCCTGAACGCCACCGTCGGCGCCTACTTCGCGGCGACCGGCCTGTCCGGTGACCTGTCGGAGAAGAACGTGGCCGACGCGAAGGCCAGGGACTTCGTCCGCGGCGTGGAGCGTTCGATCGTGCACTACGGCGACACGACGCTGACGTTCCTGTCGAACCTCCAGCGGGCCGACGACGCGGGCGCGGGTCTGGGCTACATCTCCGCGGTGGCCGTGGAGGAGAAGTCGGTCTGGGACTACAACCAGGGCAACCCGACCGGTGACCCCGCGACGCTGGGCAAGCACGCCAAGCCCAAGGTGCCGCTGGCGGCGATCTATCCCAAGGAGGGCACGCTCCTCTCCGACAACCCGTACGCGGTGCTGACCGCCCCGTGGGTCGACGACGCCAAGCGGGCGGTGGCGGCCGACTTCCTGGCCCACCTCCAGGCCCCCGAGCAGCAGGCCCGGTTCGCCGCGTTCGCCTTCCGCTCGTACGACGGCAAGCCGGGCAAGCTGATCACCCAGGCGAACGGGCTGCTGCCCGCGGAGCCGAAGACGACGCTGAGCCCGCCCGCGCCGAACGTGCTCGACAAGATGCTCACCGGCTGGGCCGACCTGCGCAAACCCGCGAACGTCCTCATGGTCATCGACGTCTCCGGCTCGATGGGCGCCTCGGTGCCCGGCACGGGCAAGAGCAAGCTCGACCTGGCCAAGCAGGCCGCGATCAACGCGCTGCCCCAGTTCGGCCCGCACGACAAGGTGGGGCTGTGGATGTTCTCCACCAAGCGCGACGGCGAGAAGGACCACCTGGAGCTGGCCCCGCTGGCCACCGTCGACGACGCCCAGCGCGAGAAACTGCGCGCCAGGCTCGACGGCCTGACCCCCGACGGCGGCACCGGCCTGTACGACACCGCGCGCGCGGCCCACGAGCAGGTGCGCGGCCTGCGCAACGGTGACGCGATCAACGCGGTGGTCTTCCTGACCGACGGCAAGAACGAGGACCCCGACAGCCTCTCCCTGGAGAACCTGCTGCCCGACCTGCGTACCGAACCCGGCCAGGAGACGGTGCGGATGTTCACGATCGCCTACGGCCAGGACGCCGACCTCGGCGTGCTGAGACAGATCTCCGAGGCGACCGCCGCCGCCGCGTACGACTCTCGCGAATCCGGAAGTATCGACCAGGTGTTCACCGCGGTGATATCCAACTTCTGATGGCACGCCTCACCGACGAACTCAGGGACCCGTGGGGCCTGCTGCTGGGCGCGACCGCCGGCGGCGCCGCGTGGGCCGTCAGCGTGCACCCGGTCGTCGCCGGGTTCGTGGGCGTGGTCGTCTGGTTGACCAAGGCGGGCGTCGCGGCCCTGCAGGACCGCGGGCACCGCACCGGGCTCGCCGTCACCCCCGGCAGCCCGGAGGAGTACTGGCTCGCACGGGCCGGATCCGCCGCGTACGGCTTCGGCGAGCTGAGCGCCTCGATGGAGCGCGGCCCGCTGGCCGGGCGGATCGCGA
This sequence comes from Streptosporangium sp. G11, assembly GCF_051192615.1. NCBI lineage: Bacteria > Bacillati > Actinomycetota > Actinomycetes > Streptosporangiales > Streptosporangiaceae > Streptosporangium > Streptosporangium sp. G11. Next base: position 126,581 of record NZ_JBPJUQ010000013.1, on the reverse strand, counting down.
TGATGCGGCCGCAGATCGACGACTCGACGGCCACGCTGGAACGGCTGGCCGCGCAGGCCTCGCTCACCGGCGCCGCGCTGGCCAGGTTCGACCTCGACAGGCTCGGGCACGAGCAGGCCAGGCTGGCACGGGCTCGCGAGGGAGCGGAGCGGGGCCTGGCCCAGGACCTCGACCGCGCCCTGGCCTCGCTGGCCTCCCAGCGGGCCGTGGTCGAGCGGCTCTCCGCGACGCGGGAGCGGGTGCTCGCCCGGATGGAGTCGAGCGCCATCGGCATCGAGGGGCTCCTCGCCCGCCTGGTGGAGCTGTCGGCGGTGTCGGCGAACGGCCCGTTGGAGCCGCTCCGGGTGCTGGACGAGCTCGCCGGCACCCTCGAAGGAGTCCGCCAGGGCCTCCACGAAACCGAGCAGATCACGCGCGACGCGCTGGATCGATAAGGAGCCCTCATGTTCAAGGTCATCCGTCGGGCCTGGCGCTACCTGGTCTTCGCCCTCTCCGGCCGGCTGGACGAGCTGTCCGACCCCCGGGTCCAGATCGAGCAGGCCATCCAGGAGGCCAAGGAGCGGCACCGGCGGCTGAGCCAGCAGGCCGCGACGGTGATCGGCAACGAGCGCGAGCTGGAGATGAGGCTCGCCCGCTCCATGGAGGAGACCGAGAGGCTCCAGGCCAACGCCCGCCAGGCTCTCCTGCTGGCCGAGCAGACCCGGGCCGCGGGCGACGAGCGCAAGGCCCTGTCGTACGAGGACTCGGCCCGCGCCTTCGCCTCGCGCCTGGTGGCGGCCGAGAGCGCGCAGCGGGAGTCGCGGCTGGCGCACGAGCGGGCCACGCGGGCCTCGGCCCAGGCACGGGCCGCGGTCGAGACCAACGCGATGGCCCTGCAGAAGAAGATCGCCGAGCGGATGCGCCTGCTCTCCCAGCTCGACCAGGCCAGGATGCAGGAGGAGCTCAACAGGGCCATGGGCGACCTGTCCGGCCTCACCCCCGCCGGCGAGACGCCCACCATGGACGAGGTCCGCGACAAGATCGAGAAGCGCTACGCCCGCGCCCTGGGCGAGGCCGAGCTGACCTCGGGCTCCGTCGAGGCGCGCATGATCGAGGTCGAGCGCGCCGCCATCGACGCCGAGGGCGCCGCCCGTCTGGAGGCCATCAGGGAGAGCCTGAACCCGGGCGGAAAGCCTGAAGTCGAGAAGTAGCCGGGAAACGTCTTTTGTCCAGCGGCTCCACGCCCCCGGACCCCGGCTTCCCCACCCCACCGGGTTTACGGTCCGCCGGGGCGGCCGGGCGCATGACCCCGTTCACCGGATGGGCGTGGCGCGGGAATCCTTCAGCGGACGGGCAGGTCGTAGACGCGGCGGACGCTGGTGGGGGCGGCGCTGAGGTCGGCCCCGTAGATGTGGAGCGAGATGGCCGTCTCGTCGCCCGTGTTGTGGACGCGGTGGATGTCACCGGGCGGTGCGAAACCGCTCACCTCACCGGTCTGGTTGGCGGCCCTGCCGATCTCGGTCAGGTGGTCGCCGTGGTCGCGGTAGAGGATCTCGTACTCGACACCCTGCAGCCCGCCGAACACGCACCACGCGATGTGGTCGTGGATCACGGTCTTCTGGCCGGGCCGCCAGACCACGGCCATGATCGAGAAGTTCTCCTCGGTGTGGAGGGTGTGGCCGACATAGCGGTCGGGGTCGCCGAGGCGCTCCTCCTCGGTGAGGATCTCGGGGGACGGCAGCCGTTCACGCAACAGCCCGGCCACGGCGAAAGCCGTCGCCCGAGGGTCGGCGGACGGGTCGACGAGCTCCCGGACCCCCGCGACCAGCTCGGCCAGGCCCGGGCGGGTAAGCGTCAAGGTTGTCATGCTTCAAGGATGCGACGGGGAGATACATAACGTCTAATGCCTATCTTCCTACTCATTCATCGATAAAGTTGATACATGCTCGATATCGTGCGACTTCGTGTCCTCGCCTCGGTGTCCCGGCACGGCTCGGTGACCGCGGCGGCCAAGGAGCTGCACTACTCCCAGCCCTCGGTGAGCCACCACCTCGCGAAGCTCGAGGCCGAGACCGGGGCCAAACTGATCCAGCGGGCCGGCCGGGGAATCCGGCTGACCGAGGCGGGCCGCCTGCTCGCCGAGCGGGCCACCGAGATCATCGGCCGCCTCGACTCCGCGTCCGCCGAGCTGTCGGCGCACGTGGGCCTGCGCGCCGGGCGGGTCAGGCTCGCCGCCTTCCCCTCCGCCCTGGGGACGTTCGTGCCGGAGGCCGCCGCCGCCCTCGCCGAGGCACACCCCGGCCTGGAGTTGCGGCTGACAGAGACCGAGCCCCCCGACGCCCTGCGCATGCTCAGGGCGGGCTACGTGGACGTGGCGGTCATCTTCCGCTACGACGACACCGCCCCCGAGGACGACGGGATCCACCTGCTCCACCTGATGGACGATCCCAGCTACCTGGTCACCGCCGGTCCGGCCGGCGACCTGCTCTCGTACCGCGACTCCCGGTGGATCGGGGGGTGCGACCGGTGTCGCAGTCACCTGCTGGAACTGTGCGCCAGGGCGGGCTTCGAGCCGGAGATCGCCTTCACCACCGACGACGTCGTCGCCGTCCAGGCCCTGGTCGCCGCCGGGATCGGGGTGACCGCCCTGCCGGGGCTGGCCCTGCACGCCCACCGGCATCCGAAGGTCCACACGACCGAGCTTCCCTGCTCGACCCGCCACGTCTACGCCGCGACCTACGGCGAGCCGCCCGCGCCCCCGGCCACCACCGCCCTGCTGAGCGCCCTGACCTCGGTGACCCTCTCGTAGGACACCCGCGCCCCGGCCCCGCCGGGCGGACGGTCACCCCGCTACGGGCGGGAGCCGCCGTCCGGCGGGAAAATGTGAGGCGCCGGGGAAACCGGTGACCCTACGATCCGAATATGCCGGACCTGTCTACTCTCGCGCTCTTCGCCGCCGCGACCCTCGCCCTGCTGCTCGTACCGGGGCCCGCGGTGCTCTACATCGTGACCCGGAGCGTCACCCAGGGCCGGTCCGCCGGGCTGATATCGGTGCTCGGCATCCACCTCGGCTCGCTGGTCCACGTGGCCGCCGCCGCCCTGGGCATCAGCGCCCTGCTCGCGGCCTCGTCGACCGGGTTCATGGTCGTCAAGTATCTCGGCGCCGCCTACCTGGTCTGGCTGGGCGTGCGCAAGCTCATGACCCGCTCGGGCGGGGAGGAGTCCTTCGAGCCGCGGATCGCGACCAGATCCCGGATGTTCTGGGAGGGCTTCGTGGTCAACGTGCTCAACCCGAAGACCGCGATCTTCTTCCTCGCCTTCCTGCCGCAGTTCGCCGATCCGAAGGACGGGCCGATCGCCCCGCAGATCCTGCTGCTCGGCCTGATCTGGACGGTGCTCGGCATGGCCAGCGACGGCGTCTTCGCCCTGCTCGCCTCGGCCATGGCGAGCCGCCTGCGCCGCTCGGCCCGCGCCCGCCGCCGCCTGGACGTCACCAGCGGCGTCGTCTATCTCGGCCTGGGAGCCGTCGCGGCCTTCAGCGGCGAGAACTCCATGGCCAAGGCCTGAGAGCGGGACGCACTCCGCCGGTCAACGAATCTCAGGAGGCGCGTCCCGGTAACGACATTCTCAATCCTGCACAAATCGTCTTTTAACGTGAAGGATCACTGACCGGCAACCATTCCATCACGAAAAGCCGGGGCGAGGTCCCGCGATCCGCCGCCGCCGTCCCCGCGTACGCGGCGCTGATCGGCGAGTCGTCCTCCGCCGGGACGTCACCCTCGCCGACATCCGCGACCGCTTCCTGGTCACCGACGAACTCTTCAAGGGCTACGACCCGGCCTGGCTGCGGGGAGGGCTCTCCGAGCTGTCGCGCCGGCTGGGGTCGATACCGGGGTCAGGCTGGGCCTGATCGCGGTGGGCGGCGACCCGCGCCGCCCCTCGCCGACCTTCTGCTTCTGGCCCACCGGGGAGCCTGGCGGGGCCCCCGGGGCCGTCAGGAGAACCGGTAGGTGGTGGTGGAGGCGAACCTCTCGCCGGGGCGCAGGACCACCGAGGGGAAGTCGGGGCGGTTGGGCGAGTCGGGGAAGTGCTGGGTCTCCAGGCACAGGCCCGCGTGCTTTCCGTACGCGGTGGCGACGCCGTCCAGGAAGTTGCCCGTGTAGAACTGCACGCCCGGCTCGGTGGTGGTGACCTCCATCGCGAGCCCTCCGGCCGGTTCGCGGACCTCGATGCCGCCGCGCAGCACGTAGCAGTGGTCGTATCCGCCTCCGAGCAGGGGGTCGGTGATCCGCTCGCCGATCTCGCGCGGCGAGGTGAAGTCGAACGGGGTCCCGGCGACCGGGGCGAGCTCCCCCGTCGGGATCTGTGTGGCGTCGACCGGCAGGTAGTGGTCGGCGTCGATGCGGACCACGTGCTTGAGGACGTCGCCGCCCCCGGCGAGGTTGAAGTAGGAGTGGTTGGTGAGGTTCAGCACGGTCGGCGCGTCGGTGACCGCGTGGTAGTCGAGCCGGATCGCGTCGCCGGTCAACGTGTAGGTGACCGAGGCGGTGAGCGTGCCGGGGTAGCCCTCCTCGCCGTCCCGGCTCACGTACTCCAGGGTCACGGCGGTGTCCGAGGCGGCGGTGATCCGCCAGACCCGGGTGTCGAAGCCGTGCGGCCCGCCGTGCAGGCTGTTGGGGCCGTTGTTGACCGGCAGCTCGTAGTCGTGGCCTTCGAGGGTGAAGCGTCCGCCCGCGATGCGGTTGCCGTACCGGCCGACCACGGCGCCGAAGTAGCGGCTGCGCGTCAGATAGTCGCCGAGGTTGTCGTAGCCGATGACCACGTCGACGCCGGAGACCTCCAGCGACTGCAGGATCGCCCCGTAGCTGAGGATCGCGGCGCGCATCGGCCCGTTCGACAGCACGTGCCGCTCGACCGGCTCGCCCGACGGGGTGGTTCCGAAGTTCATGCTCGCACCTCTCCGGTGGATTCGCGGACGACCAGGCTGGTGTCCAGAGTGGCCAGGGTAGGGGTGGCCCCGTCGTCGAACGACTGCAGCAGCAGGTCCACGGCCATCCGCCCGGCGGCGGCCGTGGGCATGGCCACCGTGGTCAGCTTGGGCCGGTTCAGCCGTCCGGACACGATGTCGTCGACGCCCACCACGCTGACCTCGTCGGGGACGCGCACGCCGCGCTCGTACAGGCCCTCGATGAGCCCGATGGCCACCAGGTCGTTGTAGGCGAGGACGCCCGTCACGCCGGAGGCGATCACCTCGGCGGCGACGGCGAGGCCGCCGCGCTCGGTGGGCGCGTTCGGGCCGAGGATCACCAGGTCGACGCCGTCCATCGCGGTCGCGGCGGCGCTCATCTCGCCGCTGGTCCACGAGCCGGTCGGCCCGGAGAGCAGGGCGATCCTGCGGTGGCCGAGCCGGGTCAGGTGCTCGATCGCGAGGCGGGCGCCCTGGCCGACGTCCATGAGGATCGTCGGCATGCCCTTCACCCGCCGGTTGACCACCACGAACGGCACGTCGGCGTGCAGACGCTCTATGACCCGGTTGGACAGCCGGGGGCTGCAGAGCAGGACCCCGTCGACCTGCTTGGTGAGCGTCTGAATCAGCTCCTCCTCGACCTGCGGGTCCTCGTCGGTGTCGGCCACGAACACGTGGTAGTCGCGGGCCCTGGCGTGCGCCTGGGCGGCCTTGATCAGCGGCGGGAAGAACGGGTTGGAGATGTCGGCGACGATGAGGCCGATGTTGTGGGTCCTGCCGGTGGTGAGGGCCCGCGCGGCGCGGTTGGGGCGGTAGCCGAGGTCCTCGGCGACGGCGAGCACGCGGTTGCGGGTCTCGGTGTTCACCAGGTGCGGCGCGGAGAAGGTGCGGGACACCGTCGAGACGTGCACTCCCGACGCCCGCGCCACGTCCCTGATCGTCGCTGCCACCGTGCTCCTTCGCCCTGGCCCTCCATCAGGCCCTGAAGCACATTAGTGCAAGCGGTTGCGTCACTGTCAACGCCGGAATCAGGTGGTCTGCGAAACGATACGGAAGCGAGCACGCTGCCCTGGCAATCAGAAATACCGAAAAACGCGCAGATAGGGAGCGCTTTACCAAATTGGGCCCTTGACGTTAATGGCGGATGTCATCAATGTTTCTTGCAACCGGTTGCAGCTCGTGACGCCGACTCGGAAGGAGTTGCGGCGATGGCGATCACCACGGCGGCTCCTCGGGCGCGCCACCGCCAAGACCGCGCCTTCGCGCCCCACGACGGCGCGGCGAGCCCGGCCGTCGGACGGGCGGGCGGTGACCGCGGAGAAGGGCGGGCCTCGCGCCGGAGACCGCCGGGGCTCGGGACTGCGATGGGAGATGGCGTGATGGAACCGGTTCGCGTGGTGCTCGCCGGAGCGTACGGGCACGGCTGGTGGCACCTGTCGAACGTGCGGCGGCTGACCGAGGCCGGGCTGGTGGAGCTGGCCGGGGTGTGCGACGTGCGGCCGGTCGACGACCTGCCCGAGGGGGCGGAGTTCTCCGGCGACCTGGTCGAGCTGATCGGGCGTACCGGCGCCGAGGTGACGATCCTGTGCACGCCCATCCACACCCACACCGAGCTGGCGGAGAAGGCGCTGCGCGCCGGGTCGCACGTGCTGCTGGAGAAGCCGCCCGCCGCCACGTACGCGGACTACCTGCGGATCGCCGCGGTGGCCGGGGAGACCGGGCTCGCCTGCCAGGTGGGGTTCCAGAGCCTGGGCTCGGAGGCGGTCCCCGCGATCCGGCGGATGGTCGCCGAGGGGATGATCGGCCGGGTCACCGGGATCGGCGCGGCGGGCGCGTGGGAGCGTCCCTACTCCTACTACGGCCGGGTGCCGTGGGCCGGAAGGCGCGAGGTCGACGGCGTTCCCGTGGGGGACGGCGTCCTCACCAACCCGCTCGCGCACGCGACCGCGACCGCGCTGGCCGTCTCCGGCGCGGGGGTCGAGAACGTCGAGGTCGAGCTCTACCGGGCCAACGCGATCGAGGCGGACGACACCTCGTGCGTACGGGTGCGGATGGACGACGGGACGGTGGTGACGGTCGCGGTCTCGCTGTGCGCGGACCGGCGGCACGAGCCGTACCTGATCGTGCACGGCGAGCGCGGGCGGATCCGGCTGACCTACACCGAGGACCGGGTCGAGTTCGCCGGGACCTCGGTCGTCCACCCCAGGACCGACCTGCTGGAGAACCTCGTCGCGCACATCCGCGACGGCGCGGACCTGCTCGTACCGCTGGAGAGGACCGCCGGTTTCATGCGCGTCATGGAGGCGGTGCGGCTGGCGCCCGAGCCCCTGGCCATACCGGACGTGTTCCAGGAGGTCGGCGACGAGCGCCGGGTGCTGCCCAGGATCGCCGAGGTGACGGCGGCGAGCGCGGAACGGCTGGCGCTCTACTCGGAACTGCGGGTGCCCTGGAGCGGGCGCCGTCCCGGCGCGGAGCGGCCGTCCTCCGGCTGCGACCGGCCCGAGACGGCACGGCCGGGGCCCGTGCCGGGGCTCGTGGCGAACGAGCGGGAGCCGGTGCTCACGGCACACGAGCTCGGGCCCGTGCCCGTGGACCGGGAACGGGGGCCGGTGCTCATGGCGTACGGGCGGGAGGTCGCCGAGTACGTCGTGGCCCCGGAGCTGCCACCGACGTCGTCGCCCCGCCCGTACCTGCACCCGGTGCGGACGCTCGGCGGCACGACCGTGACCGAGGTCGCGCCCGGGGACCATCCGCACCACCTCGGGGTGAGCGTCGCGATCTCCGACCTGGGCGGGGGCAACTTCTGGGGCGGCCGCACCTACGTCCGCGACGCCGGGCCGTCCTGGCTCGGCGACCACGGTACGCAGCGGCATCTCGCGTTCTCCTGGCGTGACCCCTCGGGGTTCGGCGAGTCGCTGGCCTGGGAGGGACCGGACGGCGTCGAGACGGCCCGCGAGGCGCGGAGCGTGCGGGCGGTGGAGCTCGGCGGCTGTTGGGCGCTCGACGTGTCGTTCACGCTGACGAACCTCACCGGCGGGCCGCTGCTCGTCAGGAGTTCGGCGACCAAGGGCCGGGCGGGAGCCGGGTACGGCGGTTTCTTCTGGCGGGCACCCGGTTCGGCCGGGGACCGCCGGGTCTTCACGGCGGACGCCGAGGGCGAGGACGCGGTCCACGGGTCGACGGCCCCCTGGCTGGCCATGACCTCGGCCGACTGGACCCTCGTCTTCGTCCAGCGGGACGATCCCTGGTTCGTCCGGGTCGTGGAGTATCCGGGAGCCGGACCGGCACTCGCCTGGGACACGCCGCTGCTCGTCGAGCACACCCTGCAGCGGCGCGTCGTCACCGTCGTCGCGGACGGGCGGCTGAGCCCCCGCGACGCGGCGGCACTCGTCACGGAGGTCGCGTGGTGAGGGCCCCGGTGACGGAACGCCACGCGCGGATCCGGGCCCGCACGGTCACGACATGCCGGGAACACGACACGGAGAGGCGGAGAGCGGATGATCACACGCTCGAAGCGCCCGGCGGTCCTGGCGCTCGGCGCGGGGCCGGTCGCGTGCGGCCCGGAGGAGCCCTCGGGTTCCTCCGGCGGGAAGACCACGATCACCTTCTGGGACGACAACGGGGGCCCGGCCCGCACCCCGGTGTGGCGGCACGTCATCGCCGAGTCCCAGAACAAAATTTCAGAAGGTCCCGCAGGGCACCACGGCGCCCAAGGACTTCCTGGACACGTTCGCGGCCAAGCCGACCGAAGCGCAGGCGTCGTACAAGCAGCGCAACGGCGGCTGAGCCGTTTCAGCGAGGCGGGCGCGCCTACCCCTGACCTGGGCGCGCCCGCCTCCACCACCCGGAAGGCTCTCGGGGGCCGTACGGAGCCTCTCCCTCCCACCTGACCTGCGGAGGAATCCCCGTGAAACGAGCCGTCGCGCTCACCACCCTGCTGTCCCTGGCGGTCCTCGCCGCCCCGCCCGCGTCCGCCACCACCCTGAGAACCGACGTCCCTGAGACCGCCGCCTCGTCGGAAACCGCCGGGCGGAGGCCGGACCTGGGCCGCCGGACCCTGCCCGCGAACGACGGCTGGGCCGCCGAGGGCACCGGCACCACCGGTGGCGCCGCCGCGCCCGCGTCGAACGTGCACACCGTCTCCACCCGCACCGAGCTGGCCACCGCGCTCGCCGCCCCCTCGCCGAAGATCATCTACGTCAAGGGGACGATCGACACCGACAGGACCTGCGCCGACTACGCGACCGGCGGCTACACGCTGGAGGCCTACCTCGCCGCGTACGACCCCGCGGTGTGGGGCAGGGAGGCCGAGCCCTCGGGCCCGCTGGAGGACGCGCGGGCCGCCTCGGCCGCCAGGCAGAGCGCCAACATCAAACTCAAGGTCGGCTCGAACACCACCATCGTCGGCCTCGGCAAGGACGCGCGTATCCGAGGCGTCAACCTGCACGTCGACAAGGCCGACAACGTCATCGTCCGCAACATCCTCTTCGAGGACACCGCCGACTGCTTCCCGCAGTGGGACCCGACCGACGGCGCCGAGGGCAACTGGAACTCCCTCTACGACAACATCTCGGTGACCGGTTCGACGCACGTGTGGGTCGACCACAACACCTTCACCGACGGCGACAACCCGGACTCGGAGCAGCCGCTGTACTTCGGCAGGCCCTACCAGGTGCACGACGGGCAGCTCGACATCACCAACGCCGCCAACTTCGTCACGGCCTCCTGGAACCGCTTCTCCGGCCACGACAAGACGATGCTGATCGGCTCCACCAACAACCCGGCGAACGACGCGGGCAAGCTGAAGGTCACCGTCCACCACAACCACTTCGACGACGTGCTCCAGCGGCTCCCGCGCGTGCGCTTCGGCCAGGTGCACGTCTACAACAACTACTACGAGATCCCCGACGCCTCGACCTTCGAGTACGCCCTCGGCGTGGGCGTGCAGTCGCAGATCTTCGCGGAGAACAACTTCTTCCGGCTGAGCCGGGCGGTCGCCCCGGCGGATCTCCTCTACAACTGGGGCGGCACCACCCTCACCGCCAGGGGGAACGTGCTCCGCGTCGGCGGCAGGGCCGCCCCCGTCGACCTCGTCGCCGTGCACAACGCCGCCTACGACCCCGACCTCGGCTCGGACGCGGGCTGGACCCCCGTCCTGCACACGGCGATCGAACCGGCCCGGACGGTGGACCGCTCGGTCTCCCGGCACGCGGGGGTGGGCGAGATCGGCTGAGGACCGCCGTGCGGACCCGGGCGGCTCGTGAAGCGACGAGCCACCCGGGTCCGCCCGTGTCAGGCCCGATCCTCCGGGCCCCTCGGGTCCTCCCGCGTCGTCAGGCGGGCGCCGTGAAGGTGTACGAGCCTGCGCCGAGCCGGAAGACGGCCGCGCCGTTCTCGTGGCCCATGGGCACCGCCTCCGGCGGGCCGGTGACCGCCGTGGCCGGGGCCGAAGGGACCCGGACCGTGGCCGTGGCGTTCGCCGGGATCTCCACCCGCAGCGTCAGCGTCCCGCCGCCGATCGACCAGTCGCTGAGCGCCCTGCCGTACGGGGTCAGCAGGTCGGCCTTGCCCGAGGTGAGCCCGCCGCCGGGGCGCGGCGCGATCGTGATCCGGCGGTAGCCGGGGTCGCGGGTGTCCGGGCCCAGGCCGCCCACCGACCGGTACAGCCAGTCGCCCACCGAGCCGAGGCCGTAGTGGTTGAAGGAGTTCATCCCCGGGTCCTGGAAGGAGCCGTCGGTGCGGATGCCGTCCCAGCGCTCCCAGATGGTGGTGGCCCCGCGGCCGTTCATGTATCCCCAGCCGGGATAGCCGGGCTGCAGCAGGATCTGGTACGCGGTGCCGAGGTGGCCGTTCTCCGCCAGGACGGGCAGCAGGTTCTCCACGCCCAGGAAGCCCACGCTGAGGTGGCCGTCGCGCGACGCCACCTTCGCGGCGAGCTTGTCGGCGACCGCCCGCGCCCGGTTCTCCGGCACCATCCCGAACGACAGCGCCAGCACGTACCCGGTCTGGGTGTTGCCCGACACGGTCCCGTCGGCCGCGACGAACCTGGCGGTGAACGCCTGGGCCACCTGGTCGGCCAGGGTGCCATAGGAGGCGGCGTCGGCGGTCCGCCCGGTGGCCGCGGCCATCCGCGACAGCAACCGGGCGCTGTGGCCGAAGTACGCGGTGGAGATCAGGTCGTTGGCCGTGTTGTCGTCGACGTTCAGCCAGTCGCCGTAGGTCTCCTGGTTGCGGATCAGGTCGGAGCCCGAGGTGGAGCGCGAGTAGTCGACCCAGCGCTTCATCGCCGCGTAGTGCTCGTCGACGACGCGCAGGTCACCGTACCTCTGCCACAGCGTGTAGGGCACGATGACGCCCGCGTCCGCCCAGCCCGCCTTGCCCGCGCCGCAGCAGACGTCGGGGGCCACGTCGGTGAAGGCGCCGTCCGCGCGCTGCGCGTCGGTCAGGTCGTCGGAGAACTTGTCCAGCAGGCCGTGGACGTCGAAGTTGAACGTCGAGGTCTGCGCGAAGATCGCGATGTCGCCGGTCCAGCCGAGCCGCTCGTCGCGCTGCGGGCAGTCGGTGGGCACCGACAGCATGTTGGAGCGGGCGCCCCACAGGATGTTGTGCTGGAGCCGGTCGACCAGCGCGCTGGAGGAGTCGAAGGTGCCGGTCGGCGCGCCGCCGGTCCAGGCGGCCCGGCCGGTGAGGCTCGCGGTGGTGGGCGTGCCGGGGAAACCGGTCAGCTCCACGTACCGGTAGCCGTGCACGGTGAACCTCGGCTCGTACACCTCGTCCGCGCCGGTCCCGGCCAGGGTGAACCTGTCGGTCTGCCGGGCGGCGCGCAGGTTGGCGGTGTAGATCGTGCCGTCGGCGTTGAGCACCTCGGCGTGCCGCATGGTCACTGTGGTGCCCGCCGGGCCGCGCACCCGCAACCGGTTCCAGCCGGTGAAGTTCTGCCCCAGGTCGACCACCCACACGCCGGGTTTCGGCTGGGTCACCGACTGCGCGGCGATGTCCTGCTGCACGACCACGCCCGGGTCGACGGCCGACACGAGATTGGGCTTGGCCTCCCCGCGCACCCTCACCGGACTCCAGCCGGAGTCGTCGAACCCGGAGGTGTCCCAGCCGGTGCGGGTGGCGCGGGCGTCGTACTCCTCGCCGTGGTAGAGGTCGTCGGCGGTGATCGGCCCCGGCGCGGTCCGCCACGACGAGTCGGTCAGCACGGTGGTCTCGGTGCCGTCGGTGAAGCGGACCCGCAGCTGCGCCGAGTACCAGGGCTGGGTGCCGTACCTCTGGCTTCCGGCGAAGCCCAGCGATCCCGCGTACCAGCCGCGGCCGATCTGCGCGCCGACGGCGTTGTCACCCTGGCGGACCAGCGAGGTCACGTCGTAGGCGCGGTAGGCCAGGCGCTTGTTGTAGTCGGTCCAACCGGGGGCGAGGATCTCCTCGCCGACCTTCGTGCCGTTGATCCGGGTCTCGTGCAGGCCCAGCGCGGTGACCAGCAGCCGCGCCTCGGCGACCGGCTTGCCGAGCGAGAACCCCTTCCTGAGGTACGGGGCCGGCTCGGCGGCCGAGACGTTCGAGGCCCACGGCCCGGAACCGTAGGCCGCGACGACGCGGGCCGCGGGCCAGGAGACGTCGGCGAAGCCCGGCTGCTCCCAGCCGGACGGGCCGCTCTGCGAGGCCTTCCACCCGGCGTCGGTGACGATCCGCGTGGTGGCGCCGGCGACGACGACCTCCAGCGCGGCGATCATCCCGGCCGGGGAGACGGTGGTGTTCTGGGCGGAGACGGCCAGCGTGTTGGTCCCGGTCTGGAGCCGGGAGGTGACGTCGACGACCGCGGCGGACTTCCAGGAGTCGGTGGCGCGGGGCGAGGTGCTGACCTGGACGCCGTTGACCCACACGTCGGCGGTGTCGTCGCCGGTGACGGTGAGCCTGGCGCGGGTGATCGCACCCGGGGGCAGCGTGAACTGGCGGCGCAGGAACCGGGTGGCCTGCGGCGCGCTCACCGCCGGGTCGCCCTCCGGGTACCAGATCCAGCTCGCGCCGGACAGGGAGGGAGCCGTGCCGGGCGCGCCGACGAAACCCGCCCGCCACTCCGTCGCCGGGGCGAGCAGACCGGTCTCGAACCAGTGCGCCGGGCCCCATCCGGCGGCGCGGCCCTGAGTGTCCCAGACCCGTACCCGCCAGTGGTAGCGGGTCTGGGAGGCCAGCGCGCCGCCCCCGTAGACCGCGTCCACCGACTTCCCGGACGCGACGCGCCCGCTGTCCCAGACGTCGCCGGTACCGGCCTGCGCGCGGGCCGCCGTCGAGGCGACGATGATCTGGTACGCCGCCTGGATCTGCCCTGGGGTGCCGGAGGTGAGCCTCCAGCCGAAGCGGGGCCTGGCGGTGTCGACCCCGATCGGGGCGACGCGGCGCTCGGTGACGGGCGTGGTGACCGTCAGCGGGGAGGCGGCGGCGAGGTCGGGGGCGGCGACGTCGCTGTTCCAGGGGGTGATGCCGTACGCCCCGGAGACCGCGGCGGCGGGCCAGGAGGAGTCGACGAACCCGGGCTCGGTCCAGCCGGGGGTGACCGTCTCGGCGGCCTTCCAGGCGCCGTCGGTGACCAGCTCCACCGTGCCGCCCGCGGTGACGACCCGCAGCCTGCCGATGACCCCGGCCGCGCCGGCCGCGGTGTTGCGGGCCGCCACGGCGAGGGTGTTGGCGCCGGGGCGGACGGCCGCGGCGAGGTCGACGTAGAGCGCCTGCCGCCAGGAGTGCTCGGCCCGGGGCGAGGTCGCCAGCGGGACCCCGTTGAGCCAGACGTCGAGGGTGTCGTCCCCGGTCGCGACGAGCTGCGCCTCGGTGACGGCGCCCGCGGGGACGGTGAAGGTACGCCGCAGGTAGCGGGTGCCGGCGGGCACGGACTGCCGCGCGTCCCCGCCGGGGGACCAGATCCAGTTGGCCCCGGCGAGGCCGACCGGGGCGGCGGCCTGCGCCGGGGCGGTGACGGCGGGCAGCAGCCCTGCCACGAGCGCGCAGAGGGCCAGTGTCCACAGGGCCGTGCGTAACCGGGTGGGGTGGAGGGAGGGGAATGGCATGCCGTCTCCTTGCGATTCGTGGGGGGCGAAAAGGCAGGGCGAACCAAGACGGAGTAAATCGATTTAAAGCTGACTGGACAGTAGATCAGCGTTTCCTGGCCGTCAATAGCTGGTTAACGCGACATTTCCGACAGAACCACACCCAGGCAAGATTGTTTTTGTTGTTACGTTTTAATAGGGAGTTAGGACAAGCCGAAACAGGCCCCACGTCGGAGCGGCGCGGAGCCTGGGTGACGCGAGGCCGAAGGGGCGGGGAGCCGGAGCGGCGCGAACAGGAACGGCGCCGCGCCGATCTCCGGGGCGCCCGGAGATCGGCGGAAACGTTCAGACGGCGGGAACGTCAAGCGGCAGGAACGTCAGCCGCGTCCCTCGACGAGGACCCCGTCGACCCTGCGGGGGATGCCCAGCGGGTTGTCGTCGCGCAGTTCGGGCGGCAGGAGCGCGGCCGGCCAGTCCTGGTAGGCGGTCGGCACCAGCCACCTGCGGATCGCGGCGGCGCCGACCGAGGTGTGGGCGGCGGCCGTGCTGGCGGGCCAGGGACCGCCGTGGTGCATGGCCCAGCGGACCGCCACCCCGGTCGGCCAGCCGTTCCAGATCAGCCGTCCCGCCTTCCTGAGCAGCACCTCGGCACTCCCGCGCGCCTCGGCGGGATCGGTCGCGTGGATCGTGGCGGTCAGCGAGCCGTCCAGCCTCTCCAGCACGGGAGGCAGGTCCGCCGGGTCGGCGTAGACCACCACGAGGGCGGCCGGGCCGAAGCACTCCTCCGCGAGGTCGGGCAGGTCCGCGGCGAATGTCGCCAGGTCGGTGACGAACACCTGCGGGGTCACCGCGAACGCCCCCTCGCCCGGCTGCCCCGCGGCCAGCGGGGTGAGCTTGCCGAGCCTGGCCAGCCCGCGCAGGTAGCCGCCCTGCATCCGCTCGGTGAGCATCGGCCCGCCCGTGGTCCCGGAGACGGCCTCGGAGACCGACACCAGGAGCTCGGCGTCGTCGGGGACGAACACCAGCCCGGGGTTGGTGCAGAACTGGCCGGTGCCGAGGGTGAGCGAGGCGGCGAACCCCTCGGCGAGGCCCTCGCGGGCGGCCGAGGGCAGCACGACGACGGGGTTGACGCTGCCCAGCTCGCCGTAGAACGGGATGGGGTCGGGACGCTCAGCGATGAGCGCCTGGACGGCCTTGCCCCCGGGGATGGAGCCGGTGAACCCGACGGCCGCCACGGACGGGTGCCCGGCCAGCCGCTTCCCCGCGTCGAGCCCGCGGACCAGCCCGAGCAGGGCCGGGTCGGGCAGGGCGCGCTGGATGATCTGCTGTGACAGCTCCGACGTGGCCGGATGCCCGTCGTGGGCCTTGACCACCACCGGGCATCCGGCGGCGAGCGCCGAGGCCGTGTCACCGCCCGCGACCGAGAAGGCGAACGGGAAGTTGCTCGCCGCGAAGACCCCGGCCACGCCGGGCAGCGGGTGGTTCATCCGCCGCAGGTCGGGGACCGGCGGCTGGGCCGTCGCGTGGTCGATCACCGCCTCCACGTGCCCGCCGTCGCGCAGCACTTGGGCGAAGAGCCGGAACTGGCCGGCGGCCCGCCCCACCTCCCCGCGCAGCCGGGTCTCCCCGAGCGCGGTCTCCGCGTCGGCCGCCCGCCAGAGCTCCTCGACGTTCGCCTCCAGCGCCGCCGCGACCGCGTCGAGCGCCGCCGCCCGGTCCCCCGTACGCCAGGCGGGCCCGGCGGCGAGAGCCGCCCCGACGATCGCGTCCACCTCGTCGTCCGAGGTCAGAGGGAAGGGATCGCCGACGGACTCGCCGGTCCTGGGGTCGATTGAGTGGATCAAAACGAGAAGCCTTTCCTCAACGGAGCCTGCCACGCCGGATCATCTTCCCAAGGTAAGCGCTTTCCTTACCATAGACCAACCGGCCGGAGCAGGCGGGACGCAGCCGTCTTCCACCTCTACCCTGGCCGATCCGCTACGTGTATGCCCTGCCGGTCCTGTTCAGAACGCCGCCACGACCGATACCGCAGGCCGTCTTCTTGTCGACCAAGGATTTCTCCACGTCTTCGGACGAACGCCGGACTCGCGATCACGCTGTCACCGGCAGACGCCTGCCAGAGGATGGAAAGGGTTCCGTATACGCCGTGTCGAGCAGAGGCGGCCTGGCACCATAGACCGGAGGCGCTGTTGAGCAGGGCCAGCTTGACCATGAACTCGGTGCGGATATCCCGGATGTTGGGTCACCGGCCACAGCAGCCAGCAGCCCACGGCGGATCGTCTGGCCGCGTGACGACGAGCAGCGCGCGTTGCGGGCCTCTGCGGCCCGGCTCGGTGCCCGACGGCTTGATCAGTGACAGCTCGGCCGACGTCGGCTGCAAGCGGGCAAACCGGACTGCTCGACGCCATCACCGCCCACCACCGGGACTTCGACCGGTTCCGGCGTGCCCGCGACGCCGACTCCCTGCTCCACGGGCGGGCATGGCGACTTCGGCGCCCGCGAGGCTCAGTCGATCTCCAGCGAGGGCTGAGGATGATCAAGCCACTCCCTGTCCAGCCGGACGTTCGTCCGTTGCTCCACGATCGCCATGGCCCTAGCCCGGACAGTGAACGCGTCCCGGGTGCCACCGAGCAGAGCCGCCTCTTTCCGGAGAACCTCAGCGTTCGTGCCGTGAATCCCTTTCGGATCGAAGTCGCGGACCTCGGCCACGACCTCGCCGCCGGCGGCATAGAGCAGCCTGCGGGCTCCGGTGATGTTCCACTGCACATGCCAGACCTGCGCGCCCGAGCTGACGCGCCCCAGCATCGGCTGCTCCCCGACAGGCGTGAAACCCTCGGCTTGGAAGAGCATCACCGACGTTCCGGACCGCCGGAAGGCCGTCAGGTCGGCGTAACCGGGCTCGTACTCCTGGAACTGCGGAGTCGCGCCACCGGTGACACGGCGCCCCACCTCGTCGAGAGAAAGGCTTCCGGACTCCGGCACGATCACCGTCCATGCCATCCCTTCGCCCATCCATGCCGCCTCTTTCAACAAGCTTCGATAGCGCCGCACTGACTTTTGGAAATCTGAAGGATTCAAGCCGGGTTCCCTCCTATATGAGTCCGTCGGGTGTGTCCAGTTAACGGCTCTGGCTCACTTTCGGTGGTGACCGAGCGTGGTCACAGGTGATGAGGAGGCGCTGGAGACGAATCAGCCGGCCGGAAGGGTGCCGTGGCGCGGTCCGGCGAGCAGGGGCACGGGCGACCGCGCGGTCCCACAGGCCTCTGGTGAGGAAACCGTCCAGCTCCGCGAGGTCAGCTTGATGCGCACCTTCCGTTACCGCCGAAAGTGAGCCAGAGCCGAATCTGCGACAGAGCCGAAAACTGTACAGTCCCGGATTCGTGCCGCAGGGTCGCTACCGCGTCGTGGAGCACACATGCTCCTGTCGGGTGATCTTGCGGTGGTGTCTACATGATCCACCGGGTGATCCAGAACAGGCCGCCAGCGCACGCCTTCGCGGGGCGGTGGACGCTCCGCGAGGCGCGGGAGATGTGGCGGCAGGTGCTGACCGGGCAGGCGCGGTAGCCGAACGCGAAGGTCGACGACGCCTGCCCCGGTGTTCGGCACCGGCTCGCCCCTGAACACAACCCGTCGCGTTACGGGGCCGGTGCGCGGGCTCCCCTCGAAATCATGGAAGCACCGCCTCCCAGCGGGCGATCAGGGTCTTGCCCCCGGCGGTCACCGTCACGTTGTCCCCCGCCTTCCCCAGGGCGGCACGCAGCGTGGTCGCCTCGCCTCCCCGGTAGGTCAGGGTGCCGAAGTTGCCGCCGGTCGCGGCCTCGATCGGCGTGGTGATGTCCTCGGGCCAGGTCGCCTGCCGGATGGGCCGGGTGCTCGGGTCCTCGTACATCGTCACCGTGATCGGCGCGGTGACGTCGGGCGTGCCGGTGGAGCGGATCCTGGCGGTCAGCTTCGAGAGGCGCCCGGTCGCGGCGACGATCGGCTCGTCCTCCGCCGACGGCGTCCCCTCCAGCCGGGTCTCGTGGGTCTTTCCGCCGGAATCGATCACGGTGACGACCGCGAAGGGCTGGTCGGTGGCCCCTCCCGTACGGTCGAGCGTGCCCTCCCGCCCGGCCAGGGATTCGACGAGCCCGGCCCGCAGGTCGCGCAGCTCGGCCGCCGGTAGCGGGACGACGACCAGTTCCCCGTCGCGCAGCGAGACGGCCCGCCCGTCGGCGGTGACGCTCATGCTGTCGCCGCCCTCGCACGTCATCCCGCCGCAGCTGACGTACCGGACGACGACGGCACCCGGCCGTTCCCCGGCGGGCGCGGTGGTCTCGACGGCGGCGGTGGTGTTCCCGGAGCAGCCGATCACGAGGAGGAACGGAAGCAGGACGACGGTCCGCAGAAAGCGCATCACACCCCGGAAACGGATCGGACACCCGGGCGGTTCACGCCCCACCGGGACACGCGGCCTTCCCTTCCCGCCTTCTCTCCGGTTCTTTCCGGAGCCCTCTCGGATTTTCGGGCCCTCTCTCAGGCCCCTCCGTCCTTCCCCTGATCCTTTCCCGACCCCGTCCCGGACCCTCCGGCCTTCTCCGGGCCGGCGAGCCGGACATCGGTGGGGTTCAGCTCGCCAGGAGCATGATCCCGGCGACGAGCAGGGCGACGACCTTGACGACCTCCAGGGCGATGTAGGCGTGGTGGCCCTTCGAGCGCGGCGCGTCCCGCCCGGCGAGGATCCGGTCGGATCTGCGCGCCAGCCGTGGCCGTACCACCGCCAGCTGCACGGCCAGGGTCACGATCGCGACCGCCACCGGACCGACGGCGCCGACCGGCGGGAGGCCGGAGACGACGGCGAACTCGACCCCCATCACGCTCAGGAGCGCGACGGCGAGGACGACCTCGACCATGTTGAGGGCGCGGAAGACCAGCCGTCCGATGCCGAGCCCGATCTTCGTGGTCATACCGGGGGCGCGGAACTTCAGCGGCGCCTCCAGGAAGGAGATCGCCAGCACCATGCCGAGCCAGACGAACGTCACGGCGGCGGCGACGGCGAACGCCTGTGCCGTGGTCACGAGGCGGCCCCGGTCCAGCCGAGATCCACCGGGCGCTCCTCCACGCAGGCCCGGTCCACCACGCCCGGCTGTCCGATCACGTAGGTCATGGAGTTGAGTTTATACAATAATCACTTGTATAAATAGACCGAGAAGAGGAGATCCCATGTCTGACCAGGAACTCGACGTACGCTCCTACGCAAGCCCGACAAGCATCCGACGATCTTCGCGACCTACGAGGCCCTCGCCGTCGGCGACTCCTTCGTACTGGTCAACAACCACGACCCCCGGCATCTGCGCGACGAGTTCGAGGCCGAGCACCCCGGCGGTTACGGCTGGGACTATCTCGACAAGGGCCCCGGGACCTGGCGGATCCGGATCACCAAACTGGCCGCCACCCCCCTGCCCCGCGTCCTGCACGACACCGGCACGGCCACCCCCGGCGTGACCGGCGCGGCCTGGAAGCTGGAGATGCGCGAGCGCGACCTGGACGCCAACGTCATCCAGCTGGCCCCCGAGGCCACCATCGACGCGCACACCGGCCCGGATCTCGACGTCCTCCTGCACGTCCTGCACGGCACCGGGCGGCTCACCACCGAACTCGACACCCTCGACCTGCGACCCGGCTCGCTGGTGTGGCTGCCCAGGCGCTCCAGGCGCGCCTTCACCGCCGGGCCTGACGGGCTGGGCTACCTCACCGTCCACCGCAGGCGCCAGGCCCTGGTGCTGGAGCCCACCTTCGGAAGCCCCGGCCGATGACCGCGATCCCGTTCCCGCCCGGGTCGCGGGCGACCGGCCCGGAATCGCGGCCGGACGGCCGCGCCGACGGCGACGTGCCGGGCCACTCCCCGCTCGCCCGGCCCGGCGGACCGGATCGGTTCGCCGGGCGACACCGGAAGGAGCGTCAGGAACGGGCGGCCTCGGCGGTCTTCCTGGCCCAGCGGTAGTCGGCCTTGCCCGCCGGGGAGCGGACCATCTCGTCGACGAAGGCGAAGGTCCTGGGCACCTTGTAGCCGGAGATCTTCCCCCGGCAGTGGGCCTCCAGTTCCTCGGCGGTCGGCGCCGTACCGGGACGCGGCTCGATCACCGCCGCCACCCGGTTGCCCCAGCGCTCGTCGGGGATGCCGGTCACGACCGCGTCGAAGACCGCCGGGTGGCCCTTGAGCACCGCCTCGACCTCCTCGGGGAAGACCTTCTCCCCGCCGGTGTTGATGCAGGCGGAGCCCCTGCCGAAGATCGCGATGGTGCCGTCCTCCTCGACCTTGGCCATGTCTCCGGTGAGCAGCCAGCGGACCCCGTTCTTGTCCGTCACGAAGGTACGAGCCGTCTTCTCCTCGTCCTTGTAGTAGCCGGAAGCGATGCGACCGCTCCTGGCCACGGTGCCCAGCTCGTCCGAGCCGGGCTTGACCGGTTCGAGGACCTCGTTGAGCACGGCCATGGTGGCCTGGGGGTTCGCCTGGTAGCGCAGCCCGGACTCGGGAGAGGAGCCGGGAACCGCCGAGGCGGTGTAGCCGGACTCGGTGGAGCCGAAGCTGTCGATGAGCATCTTGCCGGGCAGCAGTTCCTCCAGGCGCTCACGCACCGAACCGCTGAGGATCGCGCCGGTGGAACTCAGCACGAACAGCGAGGACAGGTCGTAGGCGCCGGTGGCGATCTCCTCGACCAGCGGGCGGGCCATCGCGTCCCCGGTGATGTTGAGCGTAAGGACCTTCTCCCGCTCGATCGTCCGCAGCACCTCGGCCGCGTCGAACTTGCGGACGTACGCGATCGTGCCGCCCATGCACCAGGTGATGAAGGTGCCCATCTGGGCGGCGCCGTGCATCAGCGGGGCCGCGGCCATCATGGTCATCTCGCTCGCGGCGACGGCCGCCTCGACCACCTCGCCCGGGGTCGCGCGCGGCTCCCCGTAGGGGTTGCCGCCGCCGAAGGCGAAGAACAGGTCCTCGGTACGCCACATCACGCCCTTGGGCATGCCGGTCGTGCCGCCGGTGTAGATGATGTAGAGGTCGTCGCCCGACCGCTCGGGGAACCCGCGCGTCTCCGGCTGCCCGGCCAGCGCCTCCTCGTACGGCACCGCGCCCTCGACCTGGGACGGCCCCCCCACCGCGATCAGGTGTTCCAGGAGGGGGGCGTCCGGGGCCGTGGCCGCCACCCGCGCGTCGAACTCCACGTCGAACAGCAGGGCCACGATGTCGGAGTCGTTGTAGAGGTAGAGCAGCTCCGCCTCGACGTAGCGATAGTTGACGTTGACCGGCACCGCCCGGATCTTGAGGGTGGCCAGCAGCCCGGCCACGTACTCGATGCCGTTGTACAGGTGGATTCCGACGTGCTGCCCGGGGCGCACGCCCCTGCTCTGGAGGAAGTGGGCGAGCCGGTTGGCGTGCGCGTCCAGCTCGGCGTAGGTCGCGCGGCGGTCGCCGCAGATGACCGCCGTGCGGTCCCCGACCGCGTCAGCGACTCCTTCGAACAGATCCGCGTGGTTGAACTCCATTCGCACCCCTCCTGGGGGATCAGGGTTTGTCGCTGCCGACCATCCACATCGCGAAGAACTGCGCGCCTCCCCCGTACGCGTGCCCGAGGGCCCGCCTGGCGCCGTCCACCTGGTGCTCGCCCGCCATCCCCCGCACCTGGAGCGCCGCCTCGGCGAACCGGATCAGCCCGGAGGCGCCGATCGGGTTGCTCGACAGCACGCCGCCCGAGGCGTTCCACGGGATGTCGCCGTCCAGGGCGGTGGCCCCGGACTCGGTGAGCTTCCAGCCCTCTCCCTCGGCGGCGAAGCCGAGGTTCTCCAGCCACATCGGCTCGTACCAGGAGAAGGGCACGTACACCTCCGCCACGTCGATCTCCCGGCGCGGGTCGGTGATCCCGGCCTGCCGGTAGACGTCGGCCGCGCAGTCCTTGCCGCCCTGCGGGTTCACGGTGTCGCGGCCCGCGCGGAAGATCGGCTCGGAGCGCGACGCCGCGCCGAGGACCCAGGCGGGGGTGCTGCCGGTGAGCTTGTCCTCCGCGGCCAGGACCATCGCGCAGGCACCGTCGGAGGACGGGCAGGTGTCGAGGTAGCGGATCGGCTCCCACAGCATCGGGGTCGACTCGACCATCTTCTGGTCGATGCCGGGGATCCTCAGGTGGGCGTACGGGTTCTTCAGGGCGTTGCGCCGGTCCTTGACGGCCACGAGGTGACCGATGTGCTCGGGGGCGCCGGAGCGGCGGATGTACTCGCGGATGTGCGGGGCGAAGTAGCCGCCCGCGCCGACGACCAGCGAGGCGCTGAACGGCAGGTGGGTGGAGAGCGCCCAGGTCGCGTTGGACTCCGACTGCTTCTCGAAGGCCACCACCAGCACCCGGTCGTGCACGCCGCCCTGGATCAGCGAGGCGCCGACGAGCGCGGTGGACCCGCCGACCGAACCCGCGGTGTGGACGCGCATCATCGGCTTGCCCGCGGCCCCCAGCGCGTCGGCGAGGTAGGCCTCGGGCATCATCACGCCCTCGAACAGGTCGGGCGCCTTGCCGATGACGACCGCGTCGATGTCCTTCCAGGTCAGGCCGGCGTCCTCCAGCGCGCGCAGGGCCGCCTCGCGGACCAGCCCGGCGAGGGAGACGTCGCGCCGCTTGGTCGTGTAATGAGTCTGGCCCACACCGATGACAGCACAGGGGTTGCCCATGGTCTCTAAGCCTCCATCACGGTGACGAGGTTGTGCTGGAGGCAGGGGCCGCTCGTGGCGTGCCCGAGGACGCGGCCCGCGGTGCCGTCCATGATGCGACCGGCCGCCTCACCGATCCTGATGAGACCGGTGGCCATGACCGGGTTGGCTGCGAGGGGGCCGCCGCTCGGGTTGACGCGCGTGCCCTGGGGGAGCTCCAGCGCCTCGCGCAGGATGAGCTCCTCGTGGCTGAACTGGACGTGCAGCTCGGCCACGTCGACGTCACCCTTGCCGACCCCCGCCGCGCGTGCGGCGTCGGCGGCGGAGATCGACCGGGCGAGATCCCTCATGCCCAGGTAATGGGGTTCTATGCGGTGGGCGATCCCCGTGATCCACGCGGGACGCTCGCACAGCTCCCTGGCCAGGTCCCCCGCCGCCAGCACCACCGCGGCGGCGCCGTCGGTGGCCGGGGCGATGTCGTACGGCCGCAGCGGCTCGACCTCCGCGTCCTTCCCCTCGGGGTCCGGTAGGTCGAGGGCGTAGGGGTTGGCCCTGCCGTCGGCGCGGCTACGCCGCACGATCTCGTCCAGCTCGGCCCGGTCCGCCCCGGTGGCCGACGCCTGCAGCGCGGCGAAGGAGACCTGGTCCAGCCCGAGGGGAGCCAGGTAGTACGGGTCCAGCTGGAGCGTCATGATCTCCCGCACATCCCCCTGGGAGGACTTGCCGAAGCCGTAGACCAGGGCCGAGTCGACGTCGCCGTGCTGGAGCCTGACCCAGGCCTCGTACAGCGCCCAGGCCCCGTCCATCTCGACGTGGCTCTCCGAGATCGGCGGCCAGGCGCCGAGCGCGTCGAGCGCGGAGACGAACGAGAACGGCGCGCCCGCCAGGTAGTCGCACGACCCCGAGCAGGTGAAGCCGAATTTCCGCAGTCCGGTGGCGGCCCTCACCTCCTCCAGCGGGGGCAGGATGAGCTCGGCCTCGCTCTGTCCCTCGTCGACGGCGCTGTGCCGGGTCTGCGCGAACGCGACGACCGCTATCTCCCGCATCTAGAGCTCCGCGTCCGGCTCGCCGGTGGGGGCGAACCACTTGATGTTCGACATGGACATCGTCCGCTCCTCCTCGGGCACCCACACGGCCCGCACCCGCATGCCCTGGCGCACCTCGTGGGCCGCGATCCCGCCGACCAGGGCGATCATCGGGATGTCGGTGCCGTCGAGCTGGATGTACGCCGAGACGAACGGCACCTCGGGGGCCCTCGGGTCGGGCAGGTTGTTGATGGCGAAGGTGGTGATCGTGCCGGTGTCCGGGACGACCACCTCCTCGGTGATCGAGACCCCGCACTCGGGGCACGACAGCCGGTAGGGCACGTAGACCTTGTGGCAGGTGCCGCACCGGCAGCCGATGAGGACGCCCTCGGCGACCCCCTCCAGGAAGCGGGTCAGCGCCAGGCCGGGTGTCACGGTGTACTCGACGGCGACCTCGGAGACGATCCTGGTGACCTCGGGGACGAAGCTCTCGATGTCGGTGATGTGCCCGGTGCGACCGGCCCGCCAGCGGGGGCGTACCCGCAGTCCGGGGCGCATCGCCCTGACGTCCCCGGCGTCCACCGTGTGCACCAGCGAGGTGTCGGCGCCGTCCAGCCGGATCAGGGCCCAGGCGAACGGCCGGTCCAGCGGGTGGCCCTTCCTGGGGGTGCTCACCCACGCCCAGCTCTCCACGGTTCCCGCGGGGCCGACCTCGACGAACTCACCGGTCACGGCGTCGCCGGTGTCGGGGTCGTACTCCAGCGGCGGCACCAGCGTGCGCCCTCCCGCCGTGCGGACCCCGACGAGCCGCCCGTCCCGCAGTTCGGTGAGGAAGCGCCCGATCACCGGTCCCGTCGTGCGCGTGTACCCGCCGGGGAACTCCAGCACGTGCCGCGCCCGCAACGGCGCCTGGGTGTCCTCGCTAGATGGCACGTTCGTGTCCCTCCCAGTACGGGTCGCGCAGCTTGCGTTTGAGGAGCTTGCCGTTGGGCTCGCGGGGCATCTCCGCGATGAAGTCGACGGACTTGGGCCACTTCATCCTCGACAGGCGGCCCCGCAGCGACTCGATGAGCTCGGCCGCCAGCTCGGGCGAGGGGACGACGCCGGACGCGGGCTCGACCACGGCCTTGATCTGCTCGCCCCACTCCTCGTCGGGGATGCCGAACACGGCCACGTCGGCGATCTTGGGGTGGACCATCAGCTCGTTCTCGATCTCGGCCGGGTAGATGTTGGTCCCACCAGAGATGATCATGTCGGCCTTGCGGTCGCAGAGGAAGAGGAAGCCCTCCCCGTCCAGGTAGCCG
The DNA here is from genome assembly GCF_051192615.1 of Streptosporangium sp. G11. NCBI lineage: Bacteria > Bacillati > Actinomycetota > Actinomycetes > Streptosporangiales > Streptosporangiaceae > Streptosporangium > Streptosporangium sp. G11. The sequence continues at coordinate 101,586 of NZ_JBPJUQ010000013.1, read as the reverse complement.
ATGTCGCCGACGGTGAAGTGGTCGCGCAGCCGGTTGGCCGCGGTCTTCGCCGGGTCGCCCTTGTACTCGAACTGGACGCCCACCATCTTCATGTAGATGGTGCCGGGGGTCCCCGTCGGTACGGGCTCCATGTTCTCGTCCACGATGAGCAGCTCGCTGATCGGCCAGGCGGTGCCGACGGTGCCGGGGTGCTTCCTCCAGCCCTCCGGGGTGGCGATGGTGCCGCCGCCCTCGGTGGCCGCGTAGTACTCGTAGATGCAGTCGCCCCACCACTCCAACATGGCCCACTTGACGGGGACCGGGCAGGGGGCGGCGGCGTGGATCATCCACCGCAGGGAGGAGAGGTCGTACCTCGACCTCACGTCCTCGGGGAGCGCGAGCAGGCGCTTGAAGTGGGTGGGGACCATGTGCGAGTTGGTGACGCGGTACCTCTCGCAGAGCCGGAGCGTCTCCTCGGCGTCCCACCTGTCCATGTAGACGAGCGTGTGCCCCATCTGCAGGGCCGTCCCCCCGAACTGGGTGACGGCGGTGTGGTAGTTCGGCGAGGTGACCAGGTGGACGTTCTCCTTGCCCGGCGTGATGCCGAACAGGGTGAGCAGGAACGTCATCAGCTCGGCGCCGTCGTCCGGGTCCAGGCCGCTGAGCGGGCGGCGCACGCCCTTGGGCTTGCCGGTGGTGCCGGAGGTGTAGTGCATGGTGGCGCCCGCCGTACGGTCGGCGGGGGCGGTGTCCGGCTGTCCCTCGGTCACCTCCGAGGCGGGGCGCGCCCCTTCCACCCGCCCGAACGCGAAGACGCGGTCGGGGGCGATGCCCGACTCGGCGGCGCCGCGCAGGCCCTCCTCGGCGTAGCGCTCGTCGACGAAGAAGGCCCGCGCCTCGCTGTCGGCGACGATGTAGCCGATCTCGGGGCCGGTGAGGTGCCAGTTGATCGGCGTGTAGTACCAGCCGGCCTGCAGGGCCGCGAGATAGAGGGTGAGCCCGTCGGAGCCGTTGGGCACGAGCCCGCAGACGCCGTCGCCCGCCTTGAGGCCGAGTGCTCTCAGGCCGTGGACGAGGCGGTTGGCGCGGGCGAGCAGGTCGCCGGCGCGGTGTTCTGTGCCGTCCGGGTCGACGGCGGCCACCCACTCGGGGTCCGCCTGTGCCAGTCTCCAGAAACCGAGCGTACCCATCGGAAATCCTCTCGGTGGAAAGGCCCCGGCACACCGGAGTGCATCACGTTCTCTTTATCGCGACAAGCCCTGGCGGAACGGGGTATATAGAACAAGAATCTGTTCTTGTACGCATGGGCAGACTAACCCCGGGAGGTACGCCTAGCAAGCGCTTGACCCGGCTCAAAACGCGTCCCTTCCGAGAGGGTCCGGCACCCCGGAGGGCGTCTCGCCAGGCACCGCCGGAAACCCCTCCCCCACCCCGGGCGACCATGCCGCGCGGGAACGATACGAGTCCAGAATTTCCCATCAGACACCTGGTGAATCAACGGAGGTCGTCCCGTGGAACTCCTGCCGATCAGCACGCCGCACTGCCGGGTCGAACGTGACGGCCACATCGTGGTCGTCACCATGGACCGGCCCGAGGCGAAGAACGCGCTCTCCACCGACATGCTGGTCGGCCTGGCCGACGCCTGGGCGTACGTCTCGGAGGAGCCCGAGGTCCGCGTCGCCGTCCTGACCGGCGCGCACGGGACGTTCTGCGCGGGCGCCGACCTGAAGGCCATGGGCAGCCCGTCACAGGACGCCCGGGTCAGGGAGCGGGCGGCCGCCATCCCCGACTTCCACTGGAAGGGCCTGCTGCGCGACTCCGACGCGCTGCCGACGAAGCCGATCGTCTGCGCGGTCGAGGGGTACGCCGTGGCCGGGGGCACCGAGCTGCTCGTCGGCACCGACATGCGGGTGGTCGCCGAGTCCGCCACCCTCGGCCTGTTCGAGGCCCGCCGCGCCCTCTTCCCCATGGGCGGTTCCGCGATCCGCCTCCCCCGCCAGATCCCGTACGCCTTCGCCATGGACATCCTGCTGACCGGTCGCGCCGTCACCGCGCGGGAGGCGCTGGACATGGGCCTGGTCAACCGGGTCGTCCCCGACGGCCAGGCGCTGACGGTCGCCCTGGAGATCGCCGCCCAGATCGCCGAGTGCGGCCCCCTCGCCGTCCAGGCCATCCTCCGCACCTACCGCGAGACCCTGGGCCTGCCCGAGGCCGAGGCCCTGAAGGTCTCCGACGCCATCGGCTGGCCGGTCATCGGCTCCGAGGACGCCAAGGAGGGCTCCCGGGCCTTCCGCGAGAAGCGCCCGGCCGCCTACCGGGGCGAGTGACCCCTCTCGGGCTTCCCGCGCGGCGCGGCCCGGCCCGGCCACCCCCCGGGACCACGTGTCAGGGACGCCCCGCGAACCACCGAGACCGTCTTCGAACGACACGCCGCTGACGGAGCCGTGGCGCGGAGACTCAAAAGCGAAGGCTCAAGAGCGGAGACTCAAAAGCTAAGGCTCAGGAGCAGAGGCTCAAGAGCGGAGGCTCAGGAGCAGAAACCGGCCGGGGCCGGCGGTGTCCAGGCGGCGCACGGGCCGCGGTCGACGATGAGGTCCTCGGCCGGCGCCAGGCCGAGGACGCCGTCGAGGCGGCCCGGCCCACCGCGGCGCGGGACCTCGGCCTTTCAGGCGACGCGGAGCCGGCCGGTGTCGTCGACGAGGCGGCGCGAGGCCGTCGGCCGGCCCCCTGCGGGCGTACGGCGTGTGGGCCGGCGAGCGCGAGATGCGGGCGAAAGCGGGTGCCCCCGGCGGCGAGGTCCTCAAGGTCGAGGGAGCCCCGGTCGAGGGAGCCCCGGTCGTGGAGCGCGACCGCGGGACCGGCCGCACCGTACGGGCGGACGCGGCTCCTTGGATCCTTCGAGTCACACCCTTCCCTGCGCGGCCCGCTCTGTGGCGCGCTCCCATAAATATGATTAGCTATTGACAAATTTTCGCTAGCCTACATCATTATTATCCGATGGGCGGGCCGCTGGGACGCCGACGAATGAGCTACCGAGTAGGAGCGGCGCATGAACGCGGTTGGGACACGGCTCGCTGCCGGGGCGGCGCGACGCTCGGGACCGGCAGGTCACGGAGTCGGCCGGCGGAAGCGGCGGGACGACCGGCGGGTCGGGTGGCTGTTCCTGCTGCCGGTGATCGTAGGTTTCCTGGTCTTCTATGCCTATCCGACGGTCCAGGGGGTCTGGTACTCGCTCACGGACTACAGCTTGCTCAACGACCCGTCGTACGTGGGCGCCGACAACTATCGGCACCTGATCGACGACGAGCAGTTCTGGAACGCGCTGAAGGTCACGGCCTACTACGTGGTGGTGAACATCTTCTCGCAGACGGTGCTCGCGCTGGGTCTGGCGGCGTTGATGCATCGCCTGACCCGGTCGGTCGTGCTGCGTGCGGCACTGCTGGTTCCGTGGTTGGTGCCGAACGTGACGGTCGGACTGTTGTGGGCGTGGCTGCTGGATCCGGATCTGGGATTCGTCAACCACCTCCTCGGGTCGGCCGGTCTGGACACGACCCTGTCGTTCAACTCTCCGACGTGGGCGATGCCCCTGGTGGCCCTGGTCAACAGCTGGGCCTACACCGGGTACACCGCGTTGCTGTTCTACGCCGGAATGCTGCAGATACCGCAGCACCTGTATGAGAGCGCGTCGATCGACGGCGCGGGCGAGGCACGGATGTTCCGGTCGATCACCTTGCCGCTCCTACGGCCGATTCTGGCGCTGGTGTTGGTGGTGTCACTGATCGGCTCGTTCCAGATCTTCGACACCGTCGCGGTCGTGTACGGCGGGAAGGCCCCGATCCCGGAGACCCGCGTCATCTACTACTACATCTACCAGCAGGCGTTCACCTACTTCCACATGGGCTACGCCGCGGCCGTGGCGATGGTCCTCGTGGTGGTCCTCGGCCTGTTGACGGCCGTGCAGATGCGGATGCTGCGCTCGTCGCACTCGGACCTGGGCTAAGGAGCCATTCGATGTTCTCGGGAATGAAGATCGGCAGAGGTATGGCCTGGGTCGCCCTCATCGCCGCGATCGTGCTCACCGTCTTTCCCTTCTACTGGATGATCCGCACGGCGCTCACTCCCGCGGCCGACCTCTACCGCGACTCGACCGCGCTGTGGCCGCACCACCCCACACTGATCAACTTCAAGCGTGTGCTGGGAATGGTCGACTCCGAACAGGCGCGAGCCGCGGGCGGGTCGGGCGCGCAGCTCGAGTTCCTGCGGTACACGATGAACTCGCTGGTCTACAGCGGCTTGATCGCGACCGTGCAGACCTTCTGCTGCGCGATGGCGGGCTACGCCTTCGCGCGACTGCGGTTCCCGGGCCGGGACCTGGCATTCGGGATCATCGTCGCCGCGCTGATGGTGCCGCCGATCTTCACGCTGCTGCCGAACTTCGTCCTGGTCAAAGAACTGGGGATTCTGAACACCATTCCGGGACTGGTGCTCCCCAGCCTGCTGATGACGCCCTTCGCGGTGTTCTTCCTGCGCCAGTTCTTCCTGTCGATCCCCAGGGACGTGGAGGAGGCCGCGACGCTGGAAGGCATCAGCCGGTGGGGGATGTTCTGGAGGATCGTCCTTCCGATGAGCCGCGGCCCGCTGATCACCATCGGGCTGACCACCATCATCTGGAGTTGGAAGGACTATCTGTGGCCGTTGCTGGTGGGCAGGGGGGAGGGCACCCGGGTCCTCACCGTCGGGCTGGGCGTGTTCCTTCAACAGTCCCCGAACACGGCACCGGACTGGACCGGGCTGATGGCCGGATCGGTCCTGTCCGTCGTCCCGGTGCTCCTCCTTCTGATCTTCCTGGGCAAGCGGCTGGTGCAGTCCCTGAACTTCTCCGGCATCAAATGACGGCGCCCACGTCGCCGGCGCCTTCCCTCCGAACCGGCGGGCGCTGAGTTCCGGCATCGTGGGGTCGGTGTCACACAAGGTGGTGACGCGGGACGCCCACCGCTGTCGCGCAAGACGATGACGCGGGACCGCCCACCGGCCCGGCCGGGGATCCCACATCCCCGGCCGGGCCGGTGGGCGTCCGCGGCGAGAATGCCGCGTCGTCCGGCGCCGATGACGCCCCGGCGAAGGTCGTTCATGGTTTCCCTGAGAGAAAGCGGAGACCCCGGACCGCTGCCGGTCCGGGGTCGTTCCACAGGGGATCCGGCCGGGCTCAGCTTGGAGTGACGGTGATCTTGTCGATGTCGGGGGCCCAGCCGCTCGGGTTGGCGACGGTGACGGTGTTGTTCCCCGCCGCGAGGGAGACGCTCAGGGTGCGAGTGCCGACGGTGTTCCAGTCGGCGGTGGCCGGGAAGTCGACGGTCGTCGCCGCCCCGCTGTTCACCCTGACCGTCGCCGTACGAGCCACCGCCGACAGGTAGGAGATCGTCAGCGTATGGGTTCCGGCGGCGCTCGCGGCGACGTTGTTGAAGGTGAGGGTAGCGCCGTTGCCGATGTAGCCGACCTTGGAGCCACCCGAACACGCCGGGCACGACCCGGTCGCGGCACCACCGGTCAGGGTGTTGGCCGAACTCTCCGCCTCCACCGTGCCGGACGGCGGAGTGGACGTGGAGGTGACGGTGATCTTGTCGATGTCGGGGGCCCAGCCGCTCGGGTTGGCGACGGTGACGGTGTTGTTCCCCGCCGCGAGGGAGACGCTCAGGGTGCGAGTGCCGACGGTGTTCCAGTCGGCGGTGGCCGGGAAGTCGACGGTCGTCGCCGCCCCGCTGTTCACCCTGACCGTCGCCGTACGAGCCACCGCCGACAGGTAGGAGATCGTCAGCGTATGGGTTCCGGCGGCGCTCGCGGCGACGTTGTTGAAGGTGAGGGTAGCGCCGTTGCCGATGTAGCCGACCTTGGAGCCACCCGAACACGCCGGGCACGACCCGGTCGCGGCGCCGCCGGTCAGGGTGTTGGCCGAACTCTCCGCCTCCACCGTGCCGGACGGCGGAGTGGACGTGGACTTCGTGGTGACGGTGAGGGGTGATGAGGCGGCCGAGGAGTTGCCCGCGGCGTCGAGGGCCTTGACCGTGTAGGTGTAGGAGGTGGCGGGGGTCAGGCCGGTGTCGGTGTAGGAGGTGGTGGCGGTCGCACCCACCGGGGAGCCGTTGCGCAGCACCTGGTAGGAGGTGACCGCGACGTTGTCGGTCGAGGCGTTCCACGCCAGGGCGGCCGAGGTGGTGGTGGAGGACGGCGAGGTCAGCCCGGCCGGCACGCTGGGCGCGACCTGGTCGCCGCCCGATCCGACGGTCATGGCGCCGAGCCCGAGCCAGCCGTCGGCGTTCTGGGTGGCGTTGGCGAAGCGCAGTTTCTTGGCGTTGGCGCTGACGGCTTCCAGCGGGTTCTTCACCCGCATGACGAGCTGGTAGCCGCCGGTGGCGACACCGGACAGGTTGACGGTGGTCGCGAAGTACTGGGGGTAGCCGTAGTCGAGGTAGGTGGGGTCGGAGCCCACGTTCCAGTCGGGGAAAGCCCTGATCTTGCGGGGCATCACCGTGCGCAGGTCCCAGGGGGTGTCCCAGGTTTTGACGACGCTTCCCGAGCCGTTCTTCAGGCCCAGAGTCACCGTCCACGGGTAGTAGAACGGGGCCACGCCGTCGTTGCCGATCTGGACGCCGACCTTCGCGGTGCCGGTCGCGGCGTTCGGGTAGTAGGCGTTGGTGACGCCGAGGTTGTAGCCCATGAGCCGTACCGCGGCCGCGACCTTGGGATCGGTCGCGCCGTACCCGGCGCTCTGCTCATTGATCTTCCAGGTGGCGTGCTCCAGCTCGATGCAGGCCTTCATGTCGTCCACCTGGCCCGACCCCCCGGGCCAGAAGGAGAAGGCCTGGGACTGGATCTCGGGCCGGACCTCGCCGCCCATCGACTCCGTGATCCACTTGTTCTCCACGCCCTGGTCGATCGCCCGCTGGAGCTGGGCGTAACTCGCGCCGCCCAGCGACTGGGGCAGGGTCACCCCGGCGAGCGGGCTTCCCTCGCGGTAGCAGAACGAGTCGTCGTGGTAGCCGATGCGCAGGTTCTTGGCCCCGGCCCCGCCGGCGCCCGGATAGCGGACCTCGAGCTTGGTCGTGTCGAAGGCGTCGTCGTAGGCCTGCAAGATCTGCGTGCCGTTGGCGTCGGTCGGCATGTAGTTGGGGTAGCTGTCGCCGCCGGTGTCGGTGTCGTAGGGCCAGGTGTGCCATTCGCCCCACAGGCCGACGAGGCCGGTGTGGATGAAGCCGACGCGCGGGTCGCCGTCATAGCGGGCGCCGAAGGCGGCGATGAAGTTCTTCAGGGCGGTGACCAGGTAGGCGTTGTCGTAGTCGGGGCTGGTGGTGCCCCAGTAGGTGTTGGTCCGGTAGTCGACGTGGCCGTCGAAGCAGTGCGGGATGGCGTTGGCCGGGTGGCTGCCGGAGCCGCCGGGGTATTCCATGTAGAACCGCAGCGCGACCTGGTTGCCGTAGGAGGCGCTCTCGTTGAGGGCGCTGTCGACCAGCGACCAGTCGTAGGAGCCGCAGTTGGAGGCGTTGGTCATGACTTCGGAGAGCCCGAAGTAGGTCCAGGTGAGCGAGTGGGGGTAGCCCTGGTTCTGGTCGCCGCCCGGGCTGTAGAAGCGGGCGAACCCCTTCAGCGGGTTGTCCACCGGGCTGTCGACCGGGGCGAGCGGGTGGACGGCCAAGGAGGGGTCGGGGGCCGTGGGGGGCGCGGGCCTGGGGGGCGGACCCTGTGGGGCCGCCGCCGCGGGCGCCGCCGACGACAGCGTCAGCAGCGCCCCGACGGCGAGGGCGACGGCGGCACGGCAGGACCGCGCCAGGAGGGGATGCATGGGGTGGTGACCTCCGTTGAAGGGGGGTGGATGGAGTTCCCCGATGGGTGGACGGCCCGGGGTCAGGAGACCCGGGTCCGGCCGAGTGTGAGCCAGCCGGGAACGGTGGTGTCCTGGCCGGCGTTGGCGAAGCGCAGCGGCATGCCGCTCCGCAACGGGTTGGCGGCCCGCAGGACCAGCGTGTAGTCGCCCTTCCGCAGGCCCGCGGCGGGCAGGGCGGCGGTGAGCTCGGCCGGGACGCCGGGCATGACGCCGGTCAGCTTCCACGACGTCGTCCAGGTTTTGGCGATCCGGCCGTCGCGGCCGACGGCGGCCACCTGAAGGGGCCAGTCGTAGGAGAACGGGGCGACGCCGTCGTTCTGGATCCGGAGGGCGAGGTCGAGGCCGTGGCGCCGGTGGCCGGTCCTCACCGCGGTGACCCGCAGCAGGTAGCCCAGCGACTTCGCGCCGGCCAGGGCCTTGTCGTAGGCGGCGCCCGTGTAGCCGGGGCTGAAGGCGTAGTGGTTGAGCAGCCAGGAGGCGTGGGTCTGGGTGACGCCGTCGGCGAAGTTCTTGTCTCCGTCGCTGGCGCAGTCCATCGGGGTGTTGAAGATGCAGCCCTGTAGTTCGGGCCGGAGTTCACCGGCGACCGGAGCGGTCTTCCACTTGTCGGTGGTCCCGGCCTGCCCCATCAGGTCCATGAAGTGCCAGCCGGGCCCCGGCAGGGTGGAGTAGGCGAAGGAGTCGTCGTGGTAGCCCATGTCGAGCGCCTTGTTGTCGGCGCTGGGATAGCGGACCATGAGTTTGGTCTTGTCGAACGCCTCGTCGAAGGCCCGCAGCACCCTGATCTGCCCGGCCTGGGAGGCGAACCAGTTCTCCGTTCCGGGGTCGCCGTTGTGCGGCCAGGTGTGCCACTCCCCCCAGAAGCCCAGCAGGCCGAGCTGGATGAATCCCGCCCGGGGGTCCCCGTCGTAGCGACGGCCGAGCGCGGCGATGAACCGGTCGAGCGCGGCGGCCAGGTTCGGGTCGTCGTAGTCGGGCGACACGCTCTGCCGGTTGTTTTCGAAGTCGTCGTACGGGCGGGTCAGCAGGCCCTGGTCGAGCAGGAATTTCGGAATGCCGCTGGGCTTGCCCGGATAGTCCAGATAGAACCGGAACGCCGCCTGGTGACCTCGGGCGGCGATCGCGTTCAGCTGCTCTTCCAGGGGCCGCCAGTCGAACCGGTCGGGACCGGTCATCACCGCGTTCAGCGGCAGGTAGAACCACTCCATCGAGTGCGGGAACGTCGAATAGCCACCCGCGTAGGGGATGAAGCCCTTCAGCGGATTGGCGTCCGGAGCCTCCGCCGCCGGCAGGGCCCGCCAGCCTGGTCGCGCGGCCGCGGTCGAGCTCGGGGCGGGCAGCGCCGCCGCGACCGCGGCCAGGACGGCGACGAGCGCCATCCGGGCGGGCCGGTTGATCGGGGAGTGGACCATCGAAGCCTCCAGTGACGTCCGCCAAGGCATTTATGAGCCAGCCTTGACAAATTTTCGATGAGCCACATCATTATTCGAGAGAGTGAACAAGGCAAGAGGGAACTTTTCCCGACCCTCGGCCCCACCCCCCAGGAAGAGGCACCTCGATGATCAATAGGAAGCGGGTCGGCACAGCGCTGCTGTGCGGGCTGCTGGCGGGCACCACACTCACCGCGTGCGGCGGCTCCGAGACCGGCGACCCGGCGAACGGCCAGGTCACGCTCAACTACTGGCTGTGGGACGACAACCAGCAGGCCTCCTACCAGGCCTGCGCCGACGCCTTCCACGCCGCGAACCCGAACATCACCGTCAAGATCACTCAGACGGCCTGGGCGCAGTACTGGCAGAACCTGACCACGCAACTGGCCGCCGGCGAGGCCCCGGACGTGTGGACCAACCAGGTCTCGTACTACCCGCAGTTCGTCTCCAGCCGGCAGCTCCTCGACATCCAGCCCTACGTCGACGCCGACAAGGTCGATCTGAGCCAGTACCAGGATGGGCTGGCCGACCTCTGGACCAAGGACGGCAGCCGGTACGGGCTGCCCAAGGACTGGGACACCGAGGCGATCGTCTACAACAGCGAGATGCTCGACAAAGCCGGCGTCAAGGCCGCCGACCTGGCCGACCTCACCTGGAACCCTGCCGACGGCGGGACCTTCGAGCAGACCATCGCCAAGCTCACCGTCGACGACAAGGGCCGCAACGGCCTGGACCCGGCCTTCGACAAGGACAACGTCAAGGTCTACGGGTACCAGCCGGAGTGGAACGACGGCTCCCAGGGCCAGAACGGGTGGGGCGAGCTGGCCGCCGCCAACGGCTTCACCTACCTGGACAAGAACCCGTGGGGCACCAAGTACAAGTACGACGACCCCAAACTGATCGAGACCATCGGCTGGTACAAGGCGCTGACCGACAAGGGGTACGCGCCCCGGTTCGACAAGCAGTCGACGCTCGGCATCGACGCGGTGATGAACTCGGGGAAGGCCGCGCTGACGATCGCGGGCTCCTGGACCATCAACACCTACCTGGGCGCCGACGCCAAGCAGAAGTTCGCGCTCGCCCCCCTGCCCGTCGGCCCGGCCGGAGTCCGCAAGAGCGCCATCAACGGCCTGTCGGACGCGATCTGGGCGGGCACCAAGAACAAGGACGCCGCGTGGAAGTGGGTGAAGTATCTCGGGTCGTCCGACTGCCAGGACGTGGTCGGCGGCAACGCCGTGGTGTTCCCCGCGATCAAGACCTCGACCGAGAAGGCGCTGGCCGCCCACAAGGCCAAGGGTCGTGACGTGCAGGTGTACGTCGACTACACCAAGACTCCCGGCGGCACGTTCATTCTGCCGATCACCGAGCACGGCACCGAGATCAGCCAGATCGTGCAGGACGCCCTGCAGTCGGTCATTCTCGGCCAGTCCGACCCCGCTGAGGCGCTGACGAAGGCGAATCAGCAGGTCAACGGCCTGTTCGGCTGACCGTTCCATCCTCTGCCCCGTTCGGCGGGATCCACGCTGAGCATCCCGCCGGACGGCCACCGCTGCTCGAAGGAGAACCATGCCCCTGCTCGTCGACCTGGCCGGGCGCGACTTCGCGGTCGAACTCACCGGTTCCGAGCCCCCCGAGCCCGTCGGCGGCGGTCTGGTCCTGCCGCCAGGCCGGATCGCGATCCTGCACGGTCTCGGCGACGCCCTGTTCTACCGCCACGGCCAGAACTCCTGGAGCCCGTGCGGATGGCGGCGCCTCAGCGAGGCCCCGCTGCGGATCGCCAACCCCCAACGGCGCCTCACCGCCGACGACACCGTCTGGGACGATCCGGCCCGCCACCACTCCTCGGCCGTGGCCGCGCTGCAGGGCCCCGACGGCCGGGTGCTGCTGCTGGGCTCGCTGGGACTCGGCACCCCCCGCCTGGCCGCCGACCACGACACCCTCGTCGGCTGGTGCGAGGACGATGGCGCGCCCTGGTTCATCGCCTACGGCCCCGAGCAGGAGGTCTTCGCTCACTACGCCGAGCGGCTGGCCGAGAGGCTGGGCAGCAGCGACCGGCGCGCCGGCAACGTGTGGTGCACGTGGTACGCCTACTACGAGGGCATCACCGAACAGCTGCTGAACAAGGACATCGCCGCGCTGGCCGGTCTGCCGTTCGACGTCGTCCAGATCGACGACGGCTGGCAGCGGGCCGTCGGAGACTGGCGGCCCAACGACAAGTTCCCCTCCGGGATGCGGGCCCTGACCGAGCGGATCACCTCGTCCGGGATGAGCGCGGGCCTGTGGCTCGCGCCGTTCATCGTGCTGCCCACCTCGGCGACCGCACGCGAGCATCCCGAGTTCCTGCTGCGCGACGCCGGCGGGGAGCCGGTCGTCGCCGGCCACAACTGGGGCGTCGGCTACTGGGCCCTCGACGTCACCCACCCCGGCGTCCAGGCACACCTCACCGAGCTGATCCACCGTGTGGTTCACGAATGGGGATTCGACTACCTCAAACTCGACTTCGTCAACGCCGGCGCCGTCCCCGGCGTCCGCCACTCCGGGGCACCTCGCGAGCAGGCCTACCGGGACGCGCTCGCCCTGATCCGCCGGGTCGCGGGCCCCGAGGTCTACCTGCTCGGCAGCGGCGCTCTGCTGCTGCCCTCGCTCGGACTGGTCGACGGGCTGCGCAGCGGCCCCGACGTCGCCCCGCTGTGGACCAACTACGCCAGTGACGACCCCTCGGACGCGATGGCCTTCAACGCCGTCGTGAACACGCTGCACCGGTTGTGGCAGTCCCCGCTCGCCCAGGTCGACCCCGACATCGTGTACTTCCGCAGCCGCCTCAACCTGCTCACCGACACCCAGATGAGCTGGCTGCACGATCTCGCCGCGATCTGCGGGTTCAAGGCCGTCTCCGACCCGCCGTCCTGGCTCAACCCCGACGAGCTCGAACACATGGTCGCCTACCTCGGCCGGCAGCCCGAGATCGTCCAGGAAGGCAGGTACCGTTTCACCGTCGACGGCCGCCCCGTCGACTTCACCGCCGCGCTGAACCTGGGGCAGCAGTATCCGATCTCGTGACGTGCCGCTAGAATTTCGCTTTGGTGAAGCATAATTGGGGGCACTTCAGTGACGCTGAATTGGGGGTAGCGGTGACCGAGGCGGCCGGAGTCGATGTCAGCAAGCTCCGCGAGCTCAACTCGCTCAGCATCGTCCGGGCGATGCGGGGTCAGCCACCCGCCACCGTCACCGAACTCGCCGCCCGCACCGGTCTGTCCCGGCCAGGAACCGACGTCGTGGTCCGCGGGCTGGTCACCGACGGATGGGTGAAGGTCGTCGAACCCGACGGCAGCAGCGTCGGCCGCCCGGCCCGCCGCTACCACTTCAACGCCGACGCCGGGTACGTGCTCGGCGTCGACGTCGGCGGCCACAAAATACTCGTTCTGCTGGCCGACCTCGAAGGAAAGGTCCTGCGCAGCCACCGGCTGGCGGTCGAGCCCGACGCCGACCCGGCCGCGCGCCTCAAGGCCGTCGACACCGCCATCACCCAATGTCTGACCGCCGCCGGGATGCGGCCGGACCAGATCTGGGCGGTGACGGTCGGGGTGACCGGCCCCGTCGACGCGACCGGCCGGACCACGCTGTTCACCCCGCTGCCGGGCTGGGCGAGCGTCTCTCCCGCCGAGCACCTCGCGACCCGGTTCGCCTGCCCGATCCTGGTCGAGAACGACTGCAAGCTCGCCGCCGTCGCCGAACGCTGGCAGGGCGCCGCGCAGGACGCCGACGACATCGTCTACCTGCTGGCGGGCATGCGAACCGGCGCCGGTCTCATCCTCGACGGCACCCTGCGGCGCGGCTATGGCGGAGCGGCCGGCGAGATCGGCGCGCTCAAAGCGGTCCGCTGGCTCTCCGCCCCCTCCCACATCGAGAACTGCCCCGGGGTTCCCGGCGACATCCATCCCAACGACAAGGCCGCCTGGGTCTTCGAACGCGCCCGCGAAGGCGACCGCGACGCCAGAACCGCGCTCCGCCGCTACGTCAAAGACCTCGCCGTCGGCGCCGCGGCCCTCGTGCTGACCCTCGACCCGCAGGTCGTCGTCCTCGGCGGTGGCTACTCCCGCTCCGCGGACCTCATCATCGACCCGCTCGCGCACGAGCTACGCCGCCTGTGCCTGCGCGTCCCCGAGATCAGGGCGTCCAACCTCGGCGCGGACAGCGTCGCCCTCGGCGCTCTGCGCGTCGCCCTCGACCAGATCGACGCGCGACTGTTCACCGACGGAATGCCCGCGCCCCTCATCCCCCGCCCGTGAGTGCCCGGTCCTGATCGGGAAGGGAGCGGCCACGGCGTCCGCCCATCGCCGGCGGATCCGGCCGTGACCCCCTCCTCGTACCCTGGAGATCCACCCAAGGAACAGAACGGGTGGTCACCGTGATCTTGGAGAATCCATGACGTATGACGTGGCGGCCGTACGGGCGCACTTCCCCGCGTTGGACGAGGGCGCGGCGCACTTCGACGGGCCGGGGGGCTCGCAGGTGCCCGAGCCGGTCGCGGAGGCCGTGGCCGGTGCGCTGCGTGCCGCCGTCTCCAACCGGGGTGTCGAGACCGCCGCCGAGCGGCGCGCCGACGGGATCGTGACCGAGGCGCGCCGGGCGATGGCCGACCTGCTCGGCGCCACGCCGGGCGGCATCGTGTTCGGCCGGAGCATGACGCAGCTCACCTACGACATGGCCCGCGCGCTCGCCAAGGAGTGGAGCCCCGGTGACGAGGTCGTGGTCACCACGCTGGACCACGACGCGAACATCCGGCCCTGGGTGCAGGCCGCCGAGGCGCGCGGGGTCACGGTGCGCCGGGCCGACTTCGACCCGGAGAGCGGCGAGCTGGACGTCGCCGCGATCACCGGCCTGCTCACCGGGCGCACCAGGCTGGTGGCCGTCACGGCCGCGTCGAACCTGCTGGGCAGCCGCCCGGACATCCCGGCGATCGCCGAGCGGGTGCACGCGGCCGGGGCGCTGCTCTACGTCGACGGCGTGCATCTGACGCCGCACAGCCTGGTCGACGTCGGGCGGCTGGGCGCCGACTTCTACGCCTGCTCCCCGTACAAGTTCCTCGGGCCGCACCTGGGCGTGCTCGCCGCCGACCCCGGCCTGCTGGAGACGGTCCACCCCGACAAGCTGCTCCCCTCCAGCGACGCGGTGCCCGAACGCTTCGAGCTGGGCACGCTGCCGTACGAGCTGCTCGCCGGCACGACGGCGGCGGTCGACTTCCTGGCCGCTCTCGTACCGGGCGAGGGGACCCGGCGCGAACGCCTGACCAGCTCGATGACCGCGCTGGAGGGGCACGAGAGGGTGATGCTCGACCGGCTCGACGCCGGTCTGGCCGAGATCACCGGGGTGACCTTGTACGGCGCGACGTCGCGCAGCCGCACCCCCACGACGCTGTTCTCCGTCGACCACGTCAGGCCCGCCGACGCCTACCGCTTCCTGGCCGAACGCGGCGTCAACGCGCCCGCGAGCAGCTTCTACGCGCTGGAGTGCTCCCGCCGCCTGGGCCTCGGCGACACCGGCGCCCTCCGCGCGGGAATCGCGCCCTACACCGACGAGTCCGACGTGGACAGGTTGCTCAAGGGCGTCCACGAGCTGGCCGGCTCACGCGACGGGTAGATCAGGGCCGGAAGCCTCCGCCGTCCTCACCCGATTCGCCGCGACCGAGCCCGGCCGTCCACCGTGCGAGGCCGTCGCCACGCGGCCGGCCCGCGTGCGCGGCGCGGGGCGGCGCGGCTAGAAGGGGACCGGGCCGCCGAAGAGGCCGCCGATGACGCAGACCTGGGTGTCGGGCGACAGGACCTCCACCCGTACGGAGGCGCCCGGGGCGGTGAAGGGGATGTGGATCCTGCCGGCTCCCTGTTCGAGGACGATCTCGACCTCCTGCTCCCCGACGTGCACGTAGGCCGCCGTCCGGGCGGTGGAGCGGTAGTCGAGGCCGAGGACGACCATGCCGCCCTTGTGCGCGAGGGGGATCGAGATCAGGCCGCCCCGCTGGGGGAAGCAGCCGCCGGGGGCGGCGACGTAGGGGCCGGTGAGGCGGGCCGGGACGAGACGGCGCCCGGTGGCGTCGAGCACGAGCGGGGCGGTGGCGGGCCGGGGGTTGCGCATGAGGGCGGCCAGCTCGGGCGGGGCCAGCGGGCTGAGGGTGAGGTGGCTGAGCCCCTCGTCCCCGTACCCGAAGCCGAACTGGTCGTAGGGGGTCTGCTGGGGGTAGACGTCACTGCCCGGCGGGGCGGAGGCCAGCGTGGTCCGCACCGAGGCGAGGTAGGAGCGGATCTCGGCCCGGCCCGGCTCCGTCCCCGTCACGTATCTCTGCGCGGAGTAGACGGAGAAGGCGGCGACTCCGGCCGCCAGCAGCACGCAGCCGGCCCTGACGGCGGCGCGGGCCGGGATCCGGCTGCGGTACGGGCGCGCCTCGCCCAGCAGCGGGAGCGTCGCCAGCGCCAGGCAGAGGGCGAGCACCGGGGTCACGTCCGCGAGGTAGCGGGCCTCCTCGCCCAGGGCGCGGTCCAGGGAGCGTCCGGCCAGGATCGGCACCATCAGGAGGGGCGGATAGACGCAGAGGATCAGCCACGCCTTCCACGCCCCCCGCCTGAAGACCAGGGTGACGGCGACGACCACCGCGATGAGCAGCCAGGACGCGCCGATCAGCAGCGGCGGCGGGACCGCGTAGAACTTGTACCACCAGGGCCCGGGGCCTCCGGCCGCGAGCACGGGGAGGGTGACGCCCAGCATGCGCGCCATGGCCCTGCCCGCCACCTCCGACGCGGGCGCCCCGATGGCCTGGCCGTGCAGGCGGTCGAGCTGCAGGAAGAACAGGATCGAGTAGGCGCCCGCCATGACCGCGTACGCGCCGAACGCCGTCGCCAGGGAGCGCAGGCGCTCGCGGACCGGAAAGTACAGGACAGTGATCATGACGAGCAGCAGGGGGATGGCGAAGACGGCCTTGAGGTGGAAGGAGCCGAGCCCGAACAGGAACCACAGCCCCGTCACGAGTGCGTCCACGCCCCGCCCCGACCGCAGGAACGTCACGTGGGAGGCGACCGCCATGGCGATGGCGGCCTGCAGCGGCAGGGCCTGGACCGCCGCCGCCCACCAGTAGAAGGCGGGCAGGGCCAGCGGCGTGAACAGGTAGAGGGACAGGGGCACCAGGATCGCCCAGCGGGCCCCGAACAACACGCGCAGCATGCGGTACACGGCGAGCGAGGCGGCGAGCTGGAAGAGCAGCAGCGCCGCCGCGGTCACCGTCCAGTTGTACGCGCCGAGCGAGGTGACGACCGTGTTGGCGATCATCCCGACCGGCATCACGTGCGCGGAGTAGACGCCGAAGAGGTAGTCGAGCCCGAACGGCTCGGCCGCGGCCCGGCCCACCATGTTGAGGTCGTCGCCGAAGAAACCGCCCCGCTGCAGGATCGCGGCCCGCCAGACCAGCTGGGCCACGACGAGGACGAGCGCGGCGCCGAGTACCCGCCGATCCCCCGGAAAGACCCGCGAGGGTCCGCTCAGGGGATCGGTGACACGGTCGGTGACCTGGGGGGACGCCATCATTCTCCAAACTCATCGGCTCTGATGAGTTCTTAGCCCATTCGTCCAGGTATGAGCTACCTACTCGTTGGTAATGCGGCCCAATCGTTCCATTGCCTCGACGTACTGCTCGATCATGCCGAAGACGACGTCCCGGGTGGACCTGACCTGGTTCATCGCGCCGATGATCTGCCCGGCGGGGAAGGTCGCCAGCTCGGTCGCGTCGGAACGGCCGATCCGGCGGAGCGCCTCGGAGATCAGCATGAACTGCAGCGGCATCGGGAGCGTGCCGGGCGACTCCTGGGACTCCCAGGCGTCGGTCCACTCGTTCTTGAGCAGCCGGGCGGGCTTGCCGGTCCAGGACCGCGAGCGCACGGTGTCGCGCGAGGTGGCCTCCAGGATGCGGCGCTTGACCACCTCGGAGGTGTCGGCCTCCTCCACGGCGAGCCAGATCGAGCCCGTCCACACGCCCTCGGCGCCGAGCGCGAGCCCGGCGGCCATCTGCCGGCCGTCGCCGATGCCGCCCGCGGCGAGTACGGGGACGTCGACGGCGTCCACCACCTGCGGGATGAGGACCATCGTGGAGATCTCCCCGGTGTGCCCGCCCGCCTCGGTGCCCTGGGCGACGACGATGTCCACCCCGACCTCGACCTGCTTGATCGCGTGCCGGGGAGTGGAGGCCAGCGCGGCGACCTTCACCCCCTTGGCGTGAGCCTGGTCGACCACGTCGGCGGGCGGCGGGCCCAGCGCGTTGGCGAGCAGCGCGATCGGGTGCCGGAGCGCCACCTCGACCTGCGGACGGGCGGTGGCGTCGGTCCAGCCGAGCAGCACCCTCCCCGCGTCCGCGTCGGCCGACAGCGGCGGCACGCCGTGGGCGGCGAGCAGGCCGTCGACGAACTCCCTGTGCCCCTGGGGGATCATCCCCTGGAGCCGTCCCACGAGGTCCTCCGGTGAGTCGACGCCGAGGTCGGAACCGGCGTACGAGGCGGGCATGACCACGTCGACGCCGTACGGCCTGCCGTCGACGTGGTCGTCGATCCACTTGAGCTCAATTTCGAGCTCCTCGGGGGTGAAGTAGAGGGCGCCGAGCACGCCCATACCCCCCGCGCGGCTGACCTCGGCGACGACGTCACGGCAGTGACTGAACGCGAAGATCGGCAACTCAATCCCGAGCATCTCGGTAACACGTGTCCGCATGCTGCGACTGTACGACCGCTCCAAACTAACTGCAACGCGTTCTAGTGTAGAACCTTTCTTCTGGTCGAGAACCTAAGCTACTCGTGAGTAATGAAGAGGCGAAAAAAGGTGGAACGTGTTGCAGTGACGTTCGCCGGGAACAGGAAAGAGGGAGGCCGCGGGCGTGTGCCCGCGGCCTCCCTCGGTCGTTCTCCGTCGTCGTCCGTCAGGGGCTCGGACGCCCCCGGGCTCTCAGACGTCCCTGCGGCGCCTTATGAGCAGAAGGCCGGTGACGACCAGGACCAGGCCGACCAGCAAAAGCACCAGCGGGATCGTGGTCTTGAGCATCGTGATGCTGTTCCTGCTGTCGAGCGCGTTCTTGACCAGGCCGTCCTCGGTCTCCTGGGTCATCTTCGCGGTGGCGACGAGGGCCAGCGAGCGTTCGATCCCGTCCTGGGTCTTGAGCACCTCGTGGCGCTGCTGCTCCTGCCGCACCGGAGAGCCGGTGGCCGGCTCGATCCAGAAGGTGTTGACGCCGTCGTAGACGCGGTCCACCTGCACGTCACCGGTCTCGGTCATGCCGAGGACCGAGGCAGGGGCGGTGATGGTGTCGGTCTTGGTCGGCGGGATGGCCTGCTCGAACCTGTAGACGGACAGCCCCCCGACCTGCTCCTCGGCGACGAACTTGGCGTCGAACGCCTTGCCGGTGGTCGAGTTGAACACGCTGTACGTCTTCTTCTCGACGTCGAAGGGCCACTTGTAGATCTGGCCCTGGAGCTGCACGGGCTTCTTGTCGATGTTGACGGCGCAGCAGTTGACGCCCTCGCCCGTGTACTTGTTGAACGCGCTGCGGCGCTCGGAGATCGAGATGTTGGGGTTGCCGTTGGTGACGTCGTTGATCGCGGTGAACTCGTCCCAGACGACCCGGTCACCCTCGGCCCCGGTGACGTCTCCCCTGGTGGTGACGGTAATGTCGAGGTCGCCCGTCATCACCTTGAGATCGCCGATGCTGAAGTACTGCGCCCCGATGGCCTCCAGCTTGCTGACGCCGTACTGGTCGGCGGGGGCGGCGATGAGACTGGACGCCACCTGGAACCGTACGAGTGGCGCGAGAACAATGAGGAATGCCCCGATTCCGATCAATACCAAACCGATGACGCGACGCATCGCTCCTCCAAGGGCCGTCCGCTATACATGTATCCCGATCGCCCTATAACAAGTTCCATTTCGCGATATGTTAGTGCTGGGAATCATCTACGTCACCAGGGATGCCAAAAAGTGACCGAAACAGGTTCTATGCCGGTTCGGCGGGAGTTGACCGGCAGGGACGTACGGGATCTTCCCGCGGTCGGCGGGCATCTCGACGCCATGGACGGCGTCCGCGCGGTCGCCTCCTTCGGCGTCCTGCTCTATCACGTGGCGAGCACGACGGGCGCCTCCCTCCAGGAGGGATTCCTTCCCGCCCTGCTCTCCCGGGGCGACATCGGGGTGCCGATATTCTTCCTGCTCTCCGGCTTCCTCCTCTACCGGCCCTGGGCCCGGGAGGCCATGGAGGGCAAGGCGCACCCCGGCACCGGCGACTACCTGTGGAAGCGCGCGCTGCGCATCCTACCCGCGTACTGGCTCGTGGTCGCCGTCGCGCTGTCGCTGTGGTCGTGGCCGCAGGCGGCCGACCCGGTCAGCTGGCTGCCCTTCCTGCTGCTGGTGCAGAACTACGTCCCCGACCCGTGGTGGGCCGGCGCGAGCCCGCCGGGGCTCGGGCAGATGTGGAGCCTGTCGGTCGAGATGACCTTCTATCTCGCCCTCCCGCTGATCGCCGTCGCGCTGCGCGCCCTGGCCCGGCGCGGCGCGGACCCGGTGGCCAGGGCCCGGCTGCTGCTCACCGGCATCTGCGCGCTCGCCCTGGTCTCCCCCCTCTGGGCGATCTACAGCCACGTCCCGGTGCACCGGCCCGAACTCGGGCTCTGGCTCCCCCGGTCGATGCTCTACTTCGCAACGGGCATGGCGCTGGCCGTCGTCTCGCTCTGGGCGCACGCCGAGACCGACCCGGACGCCCCGGTGCGGCGGCTGACCAGAGGGTTGCGCGAGTCGTGGGTGACCTGCTGGATCATCGCCGCCCTCGTCTACGCCGTCGCGGCCAGCCCCGTCGCGGGGGGCCGCCTCTTCGAGATCCAGGACCTGTGGACGGACATCTTCGAGATGACCCTCTACACGGTCTTCGTCCTGGCCCTGCTCTCTCCCGTGGCCCTGCAGACCTCCGAGCCCTCGCCGCTGCGCTCACTGCTCGGCAACCGGGTGATGCGCTATCTCGGCCGCATCTCCTACGGCGTCTTCCTGTGGCAGTTCGTGGTGATCGTGGGATGGTACGAGCTGACCGGGCAGCAGACCTTCACCGGCGGCCTGCTGACGACCCTGGTGGTGTGCACCGCGTTCACCGTGTTACTCGCCGACCTCAGCCACCGGCTGGTCGAGGCTCCGGCGCTGCGGCTCCGCCGCCGGCGCTGACCCCGTCTCCGCCGTCCCCACCGTCCCCGCCGAGACCGTCCGCGGGAGCGGGACCATCGGGAGCGGGGGCGCGGACCCGCACGCGCAGGCCCGCCACCAGCAGCAGCGCGCCGAGTACGGCGCACGACAGCGGGATCACCCGGTTGACGAGCGTCGACCAGCGGCGGAACTGCTCCGCCTCCCCGGCGTTCCACCGCTCGTCCCCGGTGCTGGTGCGCATGTCGGCGGCGAGCGCGACCAGCCGCCCCCGGCCGTCGAGGGTGCGCAGGGTCTTGACCAGGTTCTCCCTGAATCCGATCACCATGCCGCTCTCCGGCTCCACCCAGAAGGTGCGGGTCCCGTCGAGGTAGGCGTTGACGGGGAACGGTTTCTCGCCGCCCAGGCCGAGGACCGACCCGGGCAGCTCCATGGCCTGCTGGACGAGCCGCTCGTTGACCAGGCGCTGCGCGTAGCGGTTGACCCGGACGCCGTACAGGGTCTCGATCCCCTCGAAGCGGGCGGCCACCGGGCGCCGGACGAGCGGGTCGTAGACCTGGTAGGCGACCGGCCTGGCGTCGAAGGGCCAGCGGAACACCAGCCCGCGCGGGGCGGGGTCGGCGTTCTCGTCGACGTAGTTCTCGCAGCAGTTGACCGCCTGCCCCGTACGGCGGTCGAAGGCCGCGCGCCGCTCGTGATAGTCGACGCGCCGCCCGTCGCGGGTGGCGAGGGAGACGAACTCGGTCCACACCGCGACGTCGGGCGTGGACCTGACCATGTCCCCGTACCTGGCCACGGCCGTCTCCAGCGGGACGCCCCGGTGCGTGCTCAGGGTGGCGGCGTCGAAGTAGGAGCCCGACTCGGTGGTCAGCTTGGTGATCCGGTCCTGCGCGGCGGGCAGGACCAGGCCGCTGGGATACACGTAGAGGCGCACCAGCGCGGCCAGCGTGATCAGGAAGGCACCGGCGACCAGGACGAGCACGCCGCGCAGCCTCTGGTCGATCATCGTCGCTCCGCGGGTCGGAGGGGACCGTCCTGCGTCCGTACCCGCAGCCACGGGCGGGACGGCGGGGGCACGCGCGCCGCGGCGAGCAGCAGGCCCAGCGCGACCAGGCAGAGATACTGCGCCGCCACCGCCCCGGCGTCTCCGCCGTAGCCGAGCGCGAGACCGGCCGCGCCGAGCGCCGCCACCACGGGGAACGGCGTGAGCAGCACCCGGCCGATCCGGTACGGCCGGCCACCGGCGCTGTGCTCGGCCCCGGCGACGCCCCGCAGCCACAGGGCGAGCGCCGCGACCAGACCGGCCAGCGCGGCACCGGCCCAGCCCTCGGCCAGGAGGCCCAGCGCGGGGGCCAGCGGCCACAGCCAGGCCGCCCGCACCACCGCGGGCGGCGACGCCGGAAGCCTCCGGGCCGGGCGGGGCCGGGCCAGCGCGAGCACGACGACCAGCGCGACCAGCGCCCAGCCCGCGATCAGCGACGTCCGGTAGAGGCCGTCGGGGGTGTACGTCATCACGACGGTCCCGCTCCCGGGGGGCAGGAGCCACGCCTGCCGCCAGCCGTCCAGCCGGGCCGGTTCCAGCACGCGCCCGCCGAACGACGCCTGCCAGCCCCTGTTGAAGTTCTCGCCGAGCGCCAGATAGGAGGGCTCCGTCGTGGAGACCCTGACCCGGCGCTCCCCCGCGTCCCAGCTCTCGACGGTCGCGGGCCGCAGGGTCACCGGCGCCGCCGCGCGCTCGGTGCCTCCGGCGCCGCCGGTGACGCTCCCGCCGTTCCCGGTGCTCCCGGCACCACCCTTGGCGCCGCTCTTGACGGTGCTCTTGGCGCCGCCCTCGACGCCCCGGCCTTCGCCGTTCCCGCTTCCGGCGCTCTCGCTCACATCGCTTCCGCGCCCGGCGCCTCCGGTGGCGCGCAGGACCATCGAGTCCACCCGGAAGCCCTGCAGCGCGGCGGCGCGCACCCGCAGCGTGCCACCCCGCGTCCACACCGCCTCGCAGGCCCGGTAGCCGACCGGACGGCCGTTGAGCAGGTCGCCCAGGGTCCCGCTGTGGATCTCCGTGGGCGTCTCGACCCCGTTGACGGTGAGCGTCGGGCCGAACCCGCAGGGCATCCTCACCGGCTGCGTGTCCGGGGTGGGCAGCGGCGCGACCCCCGGAACGGCCACCCCGAGCACCTCCATCCGCCAGGAGCCGAGGGCGCCGAAGGTGAGTTTCACCTGGCTCGCCCTCATCGGCGCGAAGCGGATCCACCCGTCCTTCGAGGCCCAGGCGTACCGGACGCCGCCGTCGGTCGTGATGGTGACCCGGACCGGCGGGGCGCCCAGCCTGGTGTCGGGGAAGTCGACGCGCAGGCGGGACAGGGTCACCTTCCTGCCCAGCTCGACGGAGAGCGAGGGCGTCAGGTCCTTGTCCCCGGCGTACCAGATGGTCCTGCGGTCGTCGTCGAAGGCCGCGTAGGCGCCGGTGGCCGGGATGTCGCCCGCGGTGGAGGAGGCCGTGGCGCGCGGGAAGCTCCCGGCGGGCATCAGCACGGTCTCGGCCACCCGCTGGTCGGCGAGCACGGCCCTGCCCTCCAGCACGCGCCTTCCGGTGGCGACGGGAACCGAGCGGTCGAAGGCGTAACCGTCCTCGCCCACGAAGCGCAGCCTGTTCGCGCAGGTCCAGGCGTAGGAGCCGAGCATGCAGCCGGGGGCGGCGTCCGTCCGGCTGGTCACGACCGTCTGTCCCGGCGACGCGGGGTCCGCCGAGGAGGCCCCGGGCACCACGAGCGTGCGCCCGGGGCGGACCCCGGAGATGGACAGCTCGGTGATGCCGACCCGGGGGTTGGGGTCGCGAAGGACGCCGGTGACCCGGATCCGAATCCTGGACGTCCTGCCCGGCGGGACGTTCAGCCGCTCCCACAGCGAGGTGAGGCCGAGCCGGGTGCGCACCCTGCCGGTGTCGGTCTCCACCATGACCTCGGAGACCGTCACCGCGTCCTCAGAGCGTTCGAAGACGGCCTGGATGGAGGGCACCGAGATCGGCTCGGTGAGCTGGACCTCCAGCCACTGCTCGGTGGGCGGCTTCCAGCCGGTGGAGCGCCAGCCGGTGCGCAGGTCGAAGTCCACCGCGGCGTACGGCTGCTGCCCGCCGTCGCGGGTTCCGGGGGTCACGCCGAGCCTGGACTGCGAGGAGGAGGCGGTGACCCCCTTGATCCCGCTGAGGACGGCGACCGTCTTGGGCTCCGCCCAGGCGGGATCGGTGAGGTCGTGGACGGGCCCGTAGCCCTCGTAGGGCTCATCCGGCGTCATCGTCTCGCCGTACGGCCTGCGCAGGTCACTCACCACCAACTCGCGCCGCCGCATGGTGTCGGTGAGCACGGTGTCGGCCGCGGGGATCGCGTCCGCGCCGGGGTCGTCGCCGAGGATCACCGGCCGGTCGTCGCCGAGGACGCCCTCCTCCGCCATGGTGAGCAGCGCCTCGGGGCCGCCGGAGACCCGCAGCGGCCGTTCCGCGGCGACCGTGCCGACGACGGGACGCGCCCCGGCGACCTCGTAGATCTCCAGGGACGTGTACGGCTGGTCGAGCCAGCCCGCGCCGGTCTGGGAGTCCTCGAAACCGACCGTGGGCCCGAAGCCGCGCACCCGGCTCAGGCCGGGAGAGCGGTCCAGCGCCTCGTGCACGCGGGCGGGCCACGCGTCGCCGAAGGCGACCCTGTCGAGGTCGTTGCGGATCAGCAGGTAGCGCACGCCCATCCGGCGCAGCGTCAGGGTGAGCCCCTCCGACCCCTGGCCGTTGGCGAAGCGGTCGTCGATCGCCTTGACGAGCCGGTTGGAGCCGGCCGTGCCCCACGGCACGATCGTGTTGCTCACCCAGCGGGCCTTCTTCAGCAGCGGCTGGAACGGCTCGTCGAGCGGGCGCCCCCAGGTGTACTCGCCCCGCCGGGCCCCCGGCAGGACCAGCACGGTTCCCTGGTCGGCCCGCTCGTCCAGCCAGGAGGCCGCCTGCCGCCAGTGCTCGGGGACGTCGGCGAACGCGCCGCTCGGGGCGATGCCCGCGGCGGCGACGGGGACGAGGGTCAGCCCGACCAGCCCGGCCCCCGCCACCGCGACGGGGATGCGGACCACGGCCCTGCGCGCCCCCACGTAGGAGATGAGCGCGGCGAGTCCGAGCACCAGCGGCAGCCGTACGAGCGCGTTGAACTTGTGCAGGTTGCGGAACGGGGCGAGCGGGCCGTCCAGCAGCGCCCGGAGGGGTTCGGCGAGCGGCCCGGTGTGTCCCGCGACGAGGATGGCGACGCCCAGGAGCGTGGTCAGGAGCAGGAAGAGCCGCTCGGGCGTGCGCACGAGGGTGAGCCCGGCCAGCCCCAGCCCGGCGACGAGCGCGGTGACCAGCACGAGCCAGGGCACCGTGGCGTGCTCGTAGGCGGCGGGCAGGTAGGGGCGGCCGTCCACCGGCAGGAAGGCCACCCAGCTGTTCATACCGCGCAGCACGTTGGTCAACGAGCCCACGACCGTGGTCGTCCACGCGTTCTCGGTGAAGGGCATGAAGGAGAAGACGTACCGGCCGAGCATCACCAGGGGAGCGAGCCACCAGAACGACACCGCGGCGATCGCGCCGAGCCACCAGGCGATCAGCCGCCGCTTGCGCGGGCCGCGCGCCCGGGTCAGCAAATAGATCATCGGTACGACGAGCACGGCCAGCTCGGCGGCGGCGTTGACGCCGCCCGCGAACAGGAACACCAGCGCCGACAGGCACGCGGCCCTGCGCGGGCTCATCTCCCCCCGCGCGCCCCTGACGAGGAAGAGCAGCACCCAGGGCAGGACCGCACTGGGGGCGAACTCCACGGAGTTGAACCCCATGAGCGCCTGCGCGTGCGGGGCGAGCGCGTAGGCGAGACCGGCCAGCACCCCGGCGAGCTGCCCGCCGATCCGCAGCGCCCTGGCCACCTGGGCGACGCCGACGAAGGCCACGCACAGGATCAGCGTCACCCAGAGCCGCTGCACCACCCACGGGGGCATGCCCGCGTTGATCAGGAGGGTGTAGAAGGGACCCATCGGGAAGATGTAGCCGTACGCCTGGTTCTGCAGGTGTCCCAGATAGTCCTGGTCCCACATGTTCAGCGCCTGGGAGAGGAAGCCGATCGGATTGATCGGCATGTCCAGCTTCGTCTCGGCGATGAGCATGCCCGGCGCCATGTTGAAGGCGACGGCCGCGAGGAAGAGGCATCCGGCGAGCAACCTGAGCCTGCGGCGGAGTCCGGTGTCGGAGGCTCCGAACTCGGAGGGAGGTGCGGAAAGGCGGCGGATCCACGCCTCGGAGATCACAGTCACTTATGGCGGGTCGGTCTCACCCGCGGCGAGACAGAGATCGGATACATGAAGGTAACGACCGTTTTTAGATAGTTCTGTGGTGATTAATCCGGTCATCGTAGCGCCCGTTCTCCCCCACGTGAACTCGGCGGCCCAGAGCCTGCACGCCTGCTGGATCTCCTCGCGCCTGGCCGGGTCCGACAGTTCCCTCAACGCGCGGTCCACCACGTCGGCCAGCGCCTCCCCCTCCCTGACCAGCCAGCCCGTGACACCGTCGCGCACCGAGTCGCGCAGTCCCGCGACGTCGAAGGCGACGGTCGGGACGCCGAGGGCGGCGGCCTCGATCACGGTCAGCCCCCAGCCCTCGAACTCCGAGGCGGTGATGTTGACCCGCGCCGCCCCCAGGATCGCGTTCTTGGCGGCCTCGGGCAGGAAGCCGTGCAGGTGGACCCGGTCCCGAAGGCCGCGGCGGGCGGCGTGGGCCGCGAGCCGCTCCTGCTCGCAGCCGCGCCCGATGACGTGCACGTGGATGCCGGGCCAGGCCTCTTCGAGGTCTCCGGCGAGGTCCACCACCCGCTCGACGCGCTTGTGGCCCACGAGCCTGCCGAGGTAGACCACGGCGGGGTCCCCCGCCACGTCCCCGCCGCTCGCGACCAGGCGCGCCGCCGGGCTGCCGTTCGGGATGACCTGGATCGGCGCGAGCCAGCCGAGCCGCTCGCGCAACTCGTTCCTGGAGGACTCCGAGACCGTGACGGTCGCGCGACGCCGGTAGACCAGCCGGGCGACCGGTCCCTCGACGAAGCAGCCAATACGGGCCAGCCAGCGCGGGAAGAAGGCGTAGAACTGGCGGTCGTGCACGTGGTGCACCAGGGAGATGACGACCGTGCGCCGTCTCACGACCAGGGGGGCGAAGAAGGGGATGCCGTTCATGCAGTCGATGACGGCGTCGAAACGCCGGCGCCGCAGCAGCATCCAGAGCGGGACCAGCAGATAGACCAGGAACGGGTTACCCATCCGCCGCAGCGCGATGCCGTCGCGCACCTCGGCCGAGGACTGCCCGGCCTCCCTGGAGGTGACGAAGGTGACCGACGCCCCCTGCCCCGCCAGGTGGCGGCTGACCTGCCAGGCGTACTCCTCGGCGCCGCCCGCCACCGACTGCAGCGGCTCGCGGAAGTTCAGGACGGCGACGCGCACCCCGCGCATGGACGGCCGCTGCCGCGCCGTCGCGGCCACCAGGCCGGCGGGGGGCGGGCCCGACGCCCGGTGGGTCGCTCTGGCGCCCTGTCCGGCCACGACCACTCCTATCTCCGTACGACATCTCCCTGCGCGACGCATCTCCGCGTGAATGTCTCTGTCCGACATGCGAGAACGGCGGTACCGGGGAGTTTTCGCGCATGCGGCTGCCGGGCCCTGTCTCGTCGACGTGATCCGGAGCGGGTCTCCCCGCGCCGGGGGCCGGATGCTCAGGTGAGCGTCGGGGCCGGCTCGCGGCCCCGACGCGTCACCTGGTGCCGTAGTTGTAGAGCGGCCTGTTGGGCGGCTCGGGGGTCGGCGCCGCGACGTTCACGACGGCTACCGAGGCTCCGACCGCCAGCACTGCCCCTACCGCCAGAGCGGCAATCACTCGCAACACCCGAGTTCTCCCTCCAACGCGTGGTCGTGCGGTCTGCCCGACAGTAGAACCTGATACAGGTCTTCAGCTAGTCAATCGGTAAAAATGTGATAAATAATGTTACCAGCTGGTAAATCACGGCATAGTTGCATCTCAGAGGATCAGAGGTGGAAGAGAAGCAGGTCCTGACCAGCGAAGATCAGTCGTGCGCCGGGAAGCCTGGAACGGAACAAGTTCTCGTTCGGCCTCTGGATCAGCACGTGACTGATCCCCTCCGCGGCCAGCGACCCGGTCAGGGGGCCGGACCCCGCGAGGACCGCCCCGACCCTGCGCGCCAGCGGATCCTCGGTGGCGAGGGTGAGCGTACGGCCGTCTCCCAGCCCGACCGGCAGGCCGTCGTTCCAGACGACCCTGCGCTGGAAGAGCTTGACCGCCGGGTCGAGCACCACCCGGCCCCCGTTCCAGCCGAACGCCCGGTAGCCTCCCCACGGCAGCGTCAGCAGCGCCCCCGGCGCGGGATCGGCGTCCACGATGCTCCGCACCCTGGACCAGTCCGGCGGGTAGTCGGCCGCGACCAGCCGGCCGAACGCCCCCATCGCGAAGGTGGGCAGCACCAGCAGGGGCAGCACGAGCATGCCGGGGCGGACCGCCGGGGACAGGCGCGCGGTCACCGCGGCCAGGCCGACCGCCTGCAGCAGGGCGAAGGGGGCGAGGTAGAGCTGCCCGTCGCGAAGCGGCCCGAAGCCGGGCCACAGCCCGACCATCGCCTCCAGCACCCCCGGCAGGAAGGCCCCGGCACACCCCACCGCCAGCCCCGCCGCCGACGCGACCGCCAGCCCACCCCAGTACGCGGGCCGCCTTCCCGCGAGCAGGGCGTAGCCGGTCACCGCCACCGCGGCCACCGCCAGCCTGACCAGGGCCGACCACCAGGTCTCCTGTCCCGGCACGGCGGCCTCGGAGTTCCACACGCCCCCGAGGGTGAGCAGACTGCCGAGGGTGCCCAGCGGCCCGTCCGCCCGTGGCGCGAAGGCCCGCACCCCGGCGGGGTCGGTGACGGCGGCGCTGCCCAGCGCCGGGACCAGCCACGGCAGGCTCAGTACGGCGGCGACCAGCAGGGCGCGCGGGGCCCGGCGGCCCGCCACGGGCACGATCGCCATCACCGAGACGAGCATCGCCTGAAAGCCACCGATCGCCGCGGGGAGCAGCGCGAGGACCGTCCTCCAGATCCCCTCGCGGGTGACCGCGCGCACCGCCCACGGCAGGCCCGCGTACCCGAGCAGCAGTGCCCACTGGCCGAGCAGCAGCCGCTGGGCGAGGTAGACGTTCCAGGCGTAGAACGCCGCGGCGACCAGCCGGGCGACCCGGCGCTCCCCCGGCACCAGGGCCGCGGCACCCGTCGCGGCGAGCACGAAGATCCCCAGCAGGATCGCCTTCTGCACGAGCTGCCCGGGAAGGACCGACGAGAGCAGGGCCACCACGAGGTCACTCGGCACGGCGCGGGGAAAGCCGCCGCTCTCCGGCGAGATCGGCGGGTCCGGCACGAACACCATGTCGTAGCGGAGCACGAAACCGGGACCGAGCGCGGGCCAGAGCGCGAGCACCCCGAGGACCAGCCCCACCAGGGCCGGGGCCAGGCGCGCGGCCCATGGCCGGACGCGGTCGAGGCGGTTCACACCGGCCGCCACCCGGCCTGGCGGACGGGAGGGCTCGCGGACCTTCCCGCCGGGCGGCGAGCGGGAAAGGACACCGCCGCCGGGGGGCGAGCGGGGATGGACTCCGCGGCCGGGCGCGGGGCGGGAGTGCGAGGGGTGCGCACTACGAGGCGGCGGGGCGGAACAGCACCATGTTCACGTACTCGCCGCCGGGCTTGAGAAGACGGGAGATGAAGCTCCGCTCCACCTCGCCGACCGCCGCCTCCTGGTGGGCGGCCAGGTCGAAGCCGTCCAGCGGGACCCAGGCGCCGCCGGTGAGGACGGAGCCGGTGTAGCCCCACTCCGCGAGCTGGTCGACGACCAGGCCGATGTCCTGGTGCCGGGTCTCCAGCTCGACCAGCAGGAGGGGGCGGTCGCGGTGGACGGTCCGCTCGGCGCCGCGCAGGGCGGCGAGCTCGTGACCCTCCACATCGACCTTGATGAACCGGACGTCCCTCAGGTCCAGCTCGTCGATGGTGACGGTCGGGATGTCCACCGGCACACCCTCGCCGTGGACGAGCGAGGCCGTGGCCTCCGCTCCCCGCCCGCCGCCGGGTATCCACAGCCGCGCCGTACCCGACCTGTCCGAGGCACCCGCCGCGATCACCCGGACGTCGGGGAAGGTCCGCCCGAGCATGGCGGCCAGGCGGGGGTTGGCCTCGATCGAGACGACGTCGCAGCCGAGCCGCCGCAGCTTCGCGGTCCACGGCCCGTACCAGACGCCCACGTCGACGGCGGTGCCGCCGCGCGGCGCGAACTCCTCGGCACGGGCCAGCTCGGCGTCCAGCCGGGGGTAGACCCGGCGGATCACGGCGCCGAACCAGCGCAGCGGGATCGCACCGGCGACGGCACTCCGGACGACCACACCTGGCCGGAACCGCATTGGCATGCGCGAAGCCTAACCGAAGGGTCAAGCCCAACCCGTCCTGGACATGGTGGGTCTTGACGGGCGGCACCCGCCCGCCGGGAAAGCGGCGGGCGGGATCACGTACGGGAGTCAGGTCACTTGCCCGGCTCGGGGTCGCGGGGCAGGCCGAGCATGCGCTCGCCGATGATGTTGAGCTGCACCTCCGTGGTGCCGCCGTAGATCGTCATGGCCCGGGTGGAGAGCACGGCGCGGTTCCAGTAGCCCGCGTCGCCGAGCTTCATGTCGGCGGCGGTGACGGCCGAGGAGCCGAGCAGCGAGACCGCGCACTCCGAGACGTGCTGGGCGTGCGAGGTGGACAGGAGCTTGCGGACCGAGGCGTCGGCACCGGGCTCCAGGCCGGTCAGCTGCTTCAGGGTCACCCGCAGCCCGAGCGCGGCGATCGAGTGGCCCTCGCAGACGACGCGCGCCAGCTCCTGCCGCTCAGCCGCGGTCAGCTCCCTGCCGAGGCGCCCGACCAGACCGAGCAGGTCGGGTACGGACGAGCCGGTGCCGCCCGAGCCCGACGAGAGCGAGACCCGCTCGTTGGACAGCGTGTTCCTGGCGACCTTCCAGCCCTGGCCCACCTCTCCGACGACCAGGTCGTCCGGGACGAACACGTCGTCGAGGAAGACCTCGTTGAACAGGTTCTCCCCGGTCATCTCGGTGAGCGGCCTGACCGTGACGCCGGCGCCCTTCATGTCGACCAGGAAGTAGGTGATGCCCTCGTGCTTGGAACCCTCGGAGGAGTTGCGGGCGATGCAGATGCCCCACTCGGCGAAGTGCGCCACGGAGGTCCAGATCTTCTGGCCGTTGAGCCGCCAGCCGCCCTCGACCTTCTCGGCCTTCATCTGCACGTTCGCCAGGTCGGAGCCCGCGCCGGGCTCGGAGAAGAGCTGGCACCAGATCATCTCGCCGCTCAGCGTGGGCGGCAGGAAGCGCTCCTGCTGTTCGGGGGTGCCGTACGTGACGATCGACGGCACCACCCAGGCGCCGATGATCATCTGGGGCAGCCTGACCTTGGCCGCCTTGAGCTCCTGGAAGATGAGGACCTGCTCAAGCGGCTTGGCGTCGCGGCCCCAGGGCCTGGCCAGGTGCGGCATGACGTATCCGGCGCTCGCCAGAGCCCGCTTCTGCTCCTTGCCCTCCAGCGCGGCGAACCCGGCGATCTCGGCCCGGATGCCCTCGCGCAGCTCGGCGGCCTCCTCGGGCAGCTCGATCTCCAGCTCCCGGCTCACGCCGTTCAGGGCCAGCTCCGCGACCGACTCGGCCCACTCTCCCGAGGAGCCCAGCAGGGCGCGCAGGGTCAGCGCACGGCGGTAGTACAGGTGGGCGTCGTGCTCGTAGGTGTAGCCGATGCCACCGAAGATCTGGATGGCGTCCTTGGCGCAGAGCACGGCCGCGTCGGGGGCGACCACGCCCGCGATCGCGGCGGCGTAGGCGAGCTCGTCGGCCGACACCTCGGCGGCCTCGCCGGCCTTCACGGTGGCGCGGGCGGCGTCCCAGACGGTCGCGCGGGCCTGCTCCAGGGCGACGAGCATCCGGGAGGCCTTGTGCTTGACGCCCTGGAACTGCCCGATCGGGCGGCCGAACTGCACGCGCACCTTGGCGTACTCGGCGGCGGCGGTCACGCACCACGACGCGACGCCCGCGGCCTCCGCGCCGAGCACGATCGCGGCCAGGTTCAGGACCTCCGGACCCTGCAGCCCGTCGAGGACGCGCCCCGCCGGTACGGTGGCCGCGTCCAGCTCGACCTTGGCCACTCCCCGGGTGACGTCGAGCGCCGGGGCCGGGGTCACGGTCGCCGTGGAGGCGTCCACCGCGACCCACTCCTCGCCGCGGTCGGTGCTCACCGGGAGCACCAGGAGGTCGGCCGACGCGCCACCCAGGACCAGCTCGGCGGTGCCGCCGATCGTCAGGGTGCCGTCCTCGCCCCGGGTGCCGGTGATCGAGGCGCCCAGCGCGACCGCGCCGGTCAGCGTGCCGTCGGCGAGGCGGGGCAGGAGCTCGGCGTGGGCCTTGCCGTCGGAGGCGAGGATCACGGCGCTGGCGAGCACCGTGGGGACGTACGGGCCGGGGGCGACGCGCTCGCCGAGGGCCTCGACGGCGACGGCGGTCTCCAGCAGGCCGTAGCCGCTGCCGCCGTGCTCCTCGGGGATGTGCAGGCCGAGCAGGCCCTGGTCGGCCAGCCCTGCCCAGAAGCCGGGGCGCTCCTCACCCTCCGCCGCGATGGCGGCGCGCACGACCTCGGACGGGATGTTGCGCTCCGCCCACCCGGTCACCGACTCCCGGAGCGCCTCGTGCTCCTCGCTCAACCCGATCGCCATGACAGCCTCCAGACAGGATTCAATGCCAGAACCATATTCTAGAAGGTACTTCCATCACAACGCGCGAGCCCTGATCTCCGGGGACCCCGCCTCGCCCCGCGAGCGCCCCCGGGAGACCCCGCCTCTCGGGGACGGGCGGGAAGCGGGCGAACGTCAGAGGGCGCGGACGCTCGCCATCAGGGGAGCGATGTCGGCCCAGAGTCGCTTGCGCGCGTCGGGCACGGTCACGAAGAGCACGGAGGGCTTGCGGCGGCCGACGTCGATCACGGCGAGCGCCGCCTGCGAGACGTGCTTCTTGCCCTTGACCTCGTAGGTGACCCGGTAGGCGAGCGTCCACCCCTTGCCGCCGCCGGCGGGCCGCTGCGAGGCGGTCCAGGCGACCTTGGCGCCCGCGGGGTGGTGGTTGCGGATCGTCCACCTCACCGCGTTCAGCGCCGCCCTGCGGTAGTCGGCGTCGCTCTTGAGCGCCTTGGCCGGGGTGGCGCCGGGAAGCGGCCCCGAGGCGATGACCGTGCGC
This sequence comes from Streptosporangium sp. G11, assembly GCF_051192615.1. Classification (NCBI taxonomy): domain Bacteria; kingdom Bacillati; phylum Actinomycetota; class Actinomycetes; order Streptosporangiales; family Streptosporangiaceae; genus Streptosporangium; species Streptosporangium sp. G11. Next base: position 68,753 of record NZ_JBPJUQ010000013.1, on the reverse strand, counting down.
GGCAGCCGGGCCGCGCCGACCTGCTGGCCGACGGAGAACGACGGCACGGCCTTGGTCTCCCACGGCGCGCCCAGGCTGACGTAGGTCAGCGCGGACCTCGTGTCGGTCACCGCGCCCAGCACCACGCTCGGCCTGCCCGGCAGGACCTGCAGCGCGGTCGCGCCCGGCAGGGCGGGCAGCGTGATCGGCGAGGCGGTCGGCGAGGGCTTCGCGGTGGGCACCACGGCCCGGCCGACCCCGGCCGGGTCACCGGGCTCGTCACCGGAGAACAGAACGAAGATCAGGGCCACGATGACGCCGGTGAGGGCGGCGGCACCCAGGCTGTAGGCGACCCGGATGGGGATGTCGCCGATGCGCATCAGCAGGCCACCGGACTTCTTCGCCCCGGGGCCGTCCTGCGCGCCGCCGGGCCGGTCCTGGACGCCGGGCTCCGCGAACACGCCGGGCCGCTGCGCCGCGCCGGGCCACCCGGCCGCCGCGCCCTGCCCGCCGCTCGCCGGAGGCCGCGCACCCGGCCGGCCGGGCATTCCGGTCCGGTCGGGACGCCAGGGGCCCGCGGAACCGCCCACCTGCCTGACCGGGATCGTCCCGAGCCCGCCCGACTCGCGCACCTGGTCGGCGTCGGCCTCCGGCCCGTCGTGCCGGTCGCCGGACGTCGTGCCCGGCGAGGACAGGGAGCGAGGGAACGATCCAGGAGGCCGGGAGACCAGAGCGGTCTCCTCGCCGTCGCCGATGGGGAACCTCCGGGGCACCCGGGGGCTGATGATCGAACCGTCTTCGGCGGGGATGGCGGGTATTGGAGCCGTGGGCGCCTCGTATGAGGGGATGTATCTCTCGTGAGAGCGCCCGGAGGAGTTGCCGCCGACGTCCGCCATACGCGTCAGGTTATGCCACCCCGGAAAGATTCGACGCATCGTCGTTTATTACGCTTCGGCCACGAGGTGTGCATCAGCCCAGGTAACCGTCTTTCCCCTTCCATGAACAGAATGTCGTTCTGTATGGTCGCGCCATGACGGCTACAAGGGGCTTCTACGAGATCGCGGCGGCCGACCCCGGACGCGCCGCCGTCGTCGCGGACGCGGCCGCGACGGTGACCTACGGTGAGCTGCACGAGCGGGCCAACCAGGTCTCGCACGGCCTTCTCGCGCGCGGCACCCGGCCCGGCGACACCGTCGTGACGGTCCTACCCAACGGGGTCGACGCGATCACGATGATGCTGGCGACGTACCAGATCGGCGCCTATCACGTCCCGGTCAACTGGCACTACACGGCCGAGGAGATCGGCTACATCGTCACCGACTGCGCGGCGCGGGCGGTGGTGAGCTCCGAGCGGTACGGGCACGCGGTGCCGGGCGGCTTCGTGGAGACCGGCGCGCTCGCCGAGGGACGGCCGGCCACACCGCCCGAGGGGCGCAGGGTCGGGTCGATGATGCTCTACACCTCGGGGACCACCGGCAGGCCCAAGGGCGTGCGGCGGCGGCTGATCGAGCTGAGCCCCGAGGACCTCTACCCGATCCTGATGCGCAAGGGCTGGCGGCACTTCGGGCTGCCGCCCGACGGGGTGCACCTGCTGCTGTCACAGCTCTACCACTCGGCGCCGTACGGGCAGGCGATGATGGCCCTGCAGTTCGGGCACGCCGTCGTGGTGACCGAGCGGTTCGACGCCCAGGAGACGCTGGAGCTGGTCGAGCGGCACGGGGTGACCAACGCGTTCATGGTGCCGACCATGTTCCACCGGCTGCTGGCCCTGCCGGCCTCAATCAGGACAAAGCACGATTTATCGTCATTGACGCATCTCTATCACGGCGCCGCGCCCTGCCCTCCCGCCACCAAGCAGGCGATGATCGAATGGCTCGGCCCCGTGCTGTGGGAGTACTACGGCTCGACCGAGGCCGCCGTGGCCACGATGGTCTCCTCGGCGGAGTGGCTGGAGCGGCCGGGCACGGTCGGCCGGGCGATCGAGGGCCTGAGGTTCACGATCCTCGGCGACGACGGCGCGGAGCTCCCGCCCGGCGAGCCCGGGATGGTCTACATCGGCGGCATCAACCACTTCGAGTACCACCGCGCCCCCTCCAAGACCGCCTCCACGATGCGCGGCCCCCTCTACACGCCCGGCGACATCGGCTACCTGGACGAGGACGGCTACCTGTTCCTCTGCGACCGGCGCACCGACCTGATCATCTCCGGCGGGGTCAACATCTACCCGGCCGAGATCGAGGCCGTGCTCCAGGAACACCCCTCGGTGGCGGACGTGGCCGTGATCGGCGTACCCGACCCGGAGTGGGGCCAGCGCGTCGTCGCGCTGGTCCAGCCCGCAGCGGGCGCCACCCCTGGCGCGGCCCTCACCGGCGAGCTGCTGGCCCACTGCGCCTCCCGGCTGGCACGCCTCAAGCACCCCCGGGTGATCGAGTACCGCGACCCGCTGCCGCGCACCCCCACGGGTAAGCTCAGCCGTAGCGACCTTCGCAAGACGTATCTTCCTTCCTGAGCTGGGCAAATACCTCCGTATGGGGGGATCAAAGACAGGCGCCGCGCTACTGGCGGCCGCCGTCATAACGCTCGCGGGCTGCGGTCAGGGCCTGGAACTGCAAACATCCGGGACGATCGGCTCACCCGGCGCCCCCACACCCGGCGCGTCGGTGACCACCTCCGCCGGAGCCTCCCCGAGGGGCTCCCCCGCGCCCACGTACGTCCCTGACGCCCTGGAGGCCGCCTACGAGCAGACCATCACCAGGGTGCTGCCGTCCATCGTGCAGATCACCACCGACAGCGGCCTCGGCTCGGGGATCGTGTACGACACCGCCGGGCACATCATCACCAACGCCCACGTGGTCGGGAGCTCCAGGCGTTTCGAGGTCACGCTCGCCAACGGCGGCACCCCGCGGACGGCGAGGCTGATCGACGCGTTCGAGCTGGGCGACCTGGCGGTGATCAAGGTGGACGACCCGACCGGGCTGAAACCCGCCGTCTTCGGCGACTCCTCCACGTTGCGGGTCGGCGAGATCGTGATGGCCATGGGAAACCCGCTGGGCCTGTCGGGCAGCGTCACCGAGGGGATCATCTCGGCTCTGGGCCGCACGGTCACCGAGCCCGAGGGCGAGGGCTCGCCGGGCGCGACGATCAGCGGAGCCATCCAGACCTCCGCGCCCATCAACCCGGGCAACAGCGGGGGCGCCCTGGTCAACCTCAGGGGCGAGGTCGTCGGCGTGCCGACCCTGACCGCCGTCAACCCCGAACTCGGCAACGCCCAGGCCCCGGGCATCGGCTTCGCGATCCCGGCCAACACCGCCAAGGACGTCGCCACCCAGATCATCAGGGACGGCAGGGTCACCAACACCCGCAGGGCCGCGCTCGGCGTCGTCGTGCGGACCGTGATCGACATGAACGGGCGGCCCGCGGGCGTCAGCGTCGTACGGGTGCAGAGGAACAGCGGCGCGGAGAGGGCGGGACTCACGGCCGGAGACCTGATCGTCTCGGTCAACGGCACGCCCACGCCGTCGACCCAGGAGCTGTCGGCGCTCCTCGCGCAGCTCAAGCCCGGCCAGGACGCGAAGGTCGAGATCGTGCGTCCGGACCACACGACGACCACCGTGGTCGTTCCCCTCGAAGAGCTCTCCGGCGGCTGACGCCGGTGACCCCGCGGGGAACCGCGGGGTCACGGTGGCCGTCGGGCCGAGGCCGCGGGGTCTAGTAGGCCAGGACGCGATCGGTGAAGGGCTTGGCCACGAAGGGTGCCTTGAACTTGGGGAAGGCGACCGTCTTCACGTCGCCGTCGGAGGTGTAGCGCTCGTCGGCGTTCGCCTTCAGCCAGTCGAGCCAGGCCACGGAGCAGAACTTGACGCAGTCGCCCTTCTTGTCCATCGAGCGGATGCGCGGGATGCCGAGCGGGTCGAACTTCTTGTTGAACGGCGACAGGGCCGGGGTGTAACCAGCGAGGAACACGCCGCCGTAGTCGTAGGAGACGTCCCCCGAGGAGCCCCTGCGGCCCCACTCCTTGGTGTCGGGCTGGTTGCCGTACGGCAGGGCCAGCGTGACCGGCGGCACCTTGATCAGGCCGGTGATGAGCCGGTGTCCCGCCGCCACCTCCGCGTTGACCGCCTTCTTCGGCTTGCCGCCCAGGTTGAGGTGGTCGCGGGTGTGGTTGCCGATGTCGAAGCCCTTTCCGGTGAGCCAGAGGAGCATCTGCGCCCCCTCCTCCGGCGTCGCCTTGCCGAACATGTCGCGCGTGACGTAGAACGTTCCAACGCCCCGGAAGCCCGGGTAGGTCTTGGCCACATCCTGCAGGATCGCGACGGCGGTGTTCGGCATGGGCAGCCCCATCCCGTCGAGCTCGAACTGCGAGGGCGAGGAGTCGTCGAAGGTGAGCACGACGGGGTGCTTGCCCGCCGGGATGTCCATGCGCCCGGTGACGAACTCGGCCGCGGTGACCGCGACGTAGTCCTCCTTGGCCAGCCGCTCAAGCTCGGCGCGGAACTGCTTGGGGGTGCGGTCGTCCTGGGTGGAGGGCTTGTCGACCACCCGGTGGTACATGAGGACGGGCACCTGCCCGAGTTCGTTGGCCTTGACCTTGGCCGCGGCCTGCAGCTTGGCCTTGAGGAGGTTGGCCTGCGAGGCGGCGGCGGCAGACGCCTTCGCCGAGGCCGCCACCCTGGCCTTCTGTTCGTCGCCCTCGTCCGACCCCGTCGATCCGCATCCGGCCAGCACGGCCCCCGTCGCGACGACGGCCACGCCGGTCCTGCCCATTCTGAGACGGCCCATCGAATTCCTCCAAGCGCACTGACGATACGCTTCTCATCCCCCTCTGACCTGCAGGTTGACCTCCACGCCCGGCAAAGGTTCCCGCCGGAGCGGCTCTCCGCGGCAGCGCGTGGTCATGCAGAAAAAGCCCCCGGACGCGGATATTCCAGACAGTGACCGGGCTTTTACCCGGTGGACACGTCGTACGTGAGGACGTCAGATCATATTTCCGGAAAGTTACTGACGACTTATAATGTTGACCAAAATTCAATAATTTCGTCACATTACCGTTGACTGCCCTTGAATTCGCGCCTACCGTCCGGACATCCGAGCGGCGTCGTGAGGGGGAAAGATGGCGGAACGCCTGAAAAGCCGAGGGCTTGTCGGCGAGATGGCTGCCGAATTCGCGGGCACCATGATTCTGATCTTGTTCGGGGTGGCGGTGGTGGCCCAGGTCGCGGCGGCCGGGATCGGCGATCACGACAGCATCGCGTGGGCGTGGGGACTCGGAGTGACCCTGGGCGTCTACGTGGCGGCGCGCACCAGCGGGGCCCACCTCAACCCCGCCGTCACCATCGCGCTGGCCGCCTTCAAGGGCTTCTCCTGGCGCAAGGTCCTGCCGTACTCCCTGGCACAGACCGCGGGCGCGTTCGTGGCGGCGCTGATCGTCCGCTTCAACTACAGCGAGGTGCTGCAGAAGGCCGACCCCGGGCTCACGATCAAGACCCAGGGCGTCTTCTCGACGCTGCCCGGCAACGGGACCCTGCCCATCGGCACCTGGGGCGCCTTCCGCGACCAGGTGATCGGCACCGCGATCCTGCTCCTGCTCATCCTCGCCGTCTCCGACGTGCGCAACTCGGCCCCCATGGCCAACCTGGCCCCCTTCGTGGTCGGCCTGGTCGTCGTGGCCATCGGCATGGCCTGGGGCACCAACGCCGGGTACGCCATCAACCCCGCCCGCGACTTCGGGCCCCGGCTCGCCTCGTACCTGACCGGGTACGAGACCGCCTGGCAGGATCAGTACGGCCAGCTCTACTTCTGGGTGCCGATCGTGGCGCCCGTCATCGGGGCTCTGATCGGGGCGTTCCTGTATCAGGTCCTGGTGGCCAGGTTCCTTCCCCCCGAGGACGCCCCGCCCGAGGTCGGGCGGGTGCCGTCCGACGAGGGGGCCGGCACCGCCTGAACGGGAGCGGGACGACCACCGCGGCCGGGAACCGTCACGGGGAGAGCGGCAGATCTCCCGGAGAGTCTCACAGAGGAGGCACCATCCATGCCTGACTTCGTCGGAGCGATCGACCAGGGAACGACGAGCACCCGTTTCATGATCTTCGACCATGGCGGCAACGAGATCGCCCGCCACCAGCTCGAACACGAGCAGATCCTGCCGCAGGCCGGATGGGTCGAGCACAACCCCACGGAGATCTGGGAGCGCACGAGGGCGGTGATCGAGACGGCGATGAACAAAGCGGGTCTCGCCGCCTCCGACCTGGCCGCGCTCGGCGTCACCAACCAGCGCGAGACCACCGTGGTCTGGAACCGGACCACCGGGCGTCCGTACCACAACGCGATCGTCTGGCAGGACACCCGCACCGACCGGATCGCCTCCGCCCTGGACCGCGACGGCAGGGGCGACATCATCCGCCGCAAGGCGGGTCTCCCCCCGGCGACATACTTCTCCGGCGGCAAGATCCAGTGGATCCTGGAGAACGTCGAGGGGGTGCGCGAGGCGGCCGAGGCGGGGGAGGCCGTCTTCGGCAACACCGACTCGTGGCTGCTGTGGAACCTGACCGGCGGCACCGACGGCGGCGTGCACGTCACCGACCCGACCAACGCCAGCCGCACGATGCTGATGAACCTGGAGACCCTCGACTGGGACGACGAGCTGCTGTCGTTCTTCGGCGTCCCCCGCCGGATGCTGCCCTCCATCGCCCCCTCCTCCCACCCCGGCCTGTACGGCACCACCCGGGCGGACGGCCCGCTGAAGGGGGCGGTCCCGCTCTCCGGCGACCTCGGCGACCAGCAGGCCGCCACCGTCGGGCAGGTCTGCTTCGGCGTCGGCGAGGCCAAGAACACCTACGGCACCGGCAACTTCCTGCTGCTCAACACCGGCACCGAGCTGGTGCGGTCCCAGAACGGCCTGCTCACCACCGTCTGCTACCGCTTCGGCGAGGAGCCGCCGGTGTACGCGCTGGAGGGCTCCATCGCGGTGACCGGCTCCGCCGTGCAGTGGCTGCGCGACCAGCTCGGCATCATCTCGGGGGCGGCACAGAGCGAGGCGCTCGCCCGGCAGGTCGAGGACAACGGCGGCATCTACTTCGTCCCCGCCTTCTCCGGCCTCTTCGCCCCGTACTGGCGCTCCGACGCCCGGGGCGCCATCGTCGGCCTGTCGCGCTTCAACAACAACGCCCACCTCGCGCGGGCCACCCTGGAGTCGATCTGCTACCAGACCCGCGACGTGGTCGAGGCGATGCGGCAGGACTCCGGCGTCACCCTCGACGTCCTGCGCGTCGACGGCGGCGTCACCGCCAACGACCTGTGCATGCAGATCCAGGCCGACCTGCTCGGCGTGCCCGTCTCCCGGCCCGTCGTGGCCGAGACGACCGCCCTGGGGGCCGCGTACGCGGCGGGGCTGGCCGTCGGCTTCTGGAAGTCCACCGAGGAGCTCAAGCAGAACTGGCAGGAGGGCCGCCGCTGGGAGCCCCGGTGGTCGGAGGAGCAGCGGGCCACCGGCTACGCGGGCTGGAAGAAGGCGGTCGAGCGCACCCTCGACTGGGTCGACGTGTCCTGAACGACCGGGTCCCGGTCGCGGGCGGGGTCCCATCCACGGATGGGATCCGGTCGCGGGCGGGATTCCGATCGCGGATGGGATCCCGGTCGCGACCGGGATCCGGTCGCGGGTGGAGTCCCGGTCAGGCTCCGGCGAGTATCACGCCCAGCCGCTCGACCGTGGGCCGGGACTCCACGTGCAACCGGGAGACGTCCAGCCCCTCGTCGGCGAGCACGACGAGCAGCGCCTCCTGGCGGACGGCGTAGACGACGATGTACCCGCTGCGGCAGCGGGTCACCACCTCGCGAAGCTCCCCCATGCCCACCTCGTAGCCCGTCCGCTTGCCCAGGCCGAGCGTGGCGGCGGCCAGGGCCGCCAGCACCTCGGGCCTCGCCCCCTCGCTGTCGGCCGCGACGAGCAGCCCGTCCACGGACGCGACGGCCGTCTCCATCACGCCGACCACCTGATCGCGCAGGATCTTCAGCTCGGCGAGCACCGCTTGCTTGCTCATCACATACCTCCAGAGTGGAGACGCCCCCGGGCTCGGGGCCCGGGGGGGGGAAGGCGGCACGGTGCCGCGCGAAGGGGCTTTCTCAGAAGTCTGAGCGGGCCCGGCGGGCGGGGCGCCGTCCCGCGCACCCCGGCGCGACCCGCGGGGCGGACGCCGGGAGGTGCCCGTACGGGCCGGGGCGAGGGTGTCGAAACCGTCATCCACCGGCGGGGCCGACCTCCTCGGGCTCCTGCGGAGGCGGAGGTGGAGGCAGGGGTGAGCGCGGGGACCGCAGGGCCAGAAGGGGCCGGGACGGGACCGGCCCTCCCCCGGTGGCGGCCGGCATCTCATTGATCTTGCTGGTGCCCGGACGGCGGCGCGGCAACCGGGAACCCGGGCCCTCGTCCGGGTCCTCCGCCGCGGGCTCAAGAGCGGAGGCCCCCTCCCCCGCCGGGGGACCGTCGAGGTCGAGCACCCCCTCCTCGACCATCCTGGCGATCTCGCTCATCACCGAGAACAGGCCCTTGCCCAGGACGAAGGCGATGTCGCGCGGCGTCCGGCGCCCGGTCGCCCGCTCCAGGACGGCACGGCGGATGCGGTCGGAGCCGAGCAGTGTGGGAACGGGGACGGCCGGGGGCACGGGCCTGACGCGCAGGGACAGCCCCAGCCGCCGCCAGGTCTCCACGTGCTCCATGCGGCGCGCGGTCTCCCGCGCCAGCCGCTCGTGCCCGACGCCGGGCTGGACGGGCAGCAGCGGCAGGCGGTCACCGGGACCCAGCGGTTCGGCGACGCACGACTCGACGCCGTAGAGAACCATGGCGAACACCGCGTCGAAGAGCGCGGCCAGGCACACCGCCTCCAGGGCCGCCTCGCCGATGACGCCGCGCCCGGCGAGTTCGGCGGCCAGCCGGTCGGAGGGGGCGCCGGTCGTGTACGCGTCCGTCCAGTCCTTCTCGGACACCCTGCCCGACCGCAGCAACAGCGACTCCGGGCCGGGGGCGACCGGCGTCGTGGCGGCCACCACGAGACCGTCCCTGACCCACAGCGTCCCTCCGGGACCGCCCTCGACACGAAGCACACCGGAGAATCCCTCGGACGAGAGCCGGGGCAGGAGTTTTCCGATCTCGCCCAGGACCTCCGGCTTCCCCGCGGTCACACCGTCATCCCGTTCCGGGAAAGGGAGCGGTCCACCGCTCCACGGGGCGGCATCGGCTGGGTCACGGCCGACGACAGCACAAGGTCACCTCTGGTTCTGCTCGCGGAGGGTGAGTCGTTCACGTGCGGAAGGTGGGTCGGCCTTCACCACCAGGTGTCTCCCCAGCTCTTCCGCGGGTGCCCAGATGGGAGAGGACGCGACCGCCGCACAACCCCGGACGGGCCAGGAGAGGCCGGACGCGGCACGACACCCATGGCTCCGTGAAGCGGGACAGGTCATGCCCCAGACCACGAGCTTGGGATATCTCCCCGAATGAGCCGATCATCCGCTACTACACCATATGGCACTTCACTAACGGTAGTAGATAAGTGTACTTTACGTATCGACAGCCACAAACTGCCTCATCTGCACGCCCGATAGTTCCCTCCTCCGGCGAGGCGCCGGGGCGCATCCGCTCACCCGGGAAAGAAGATCATGAACATCGAAACCGCCCTCAAGGAAACCATGACGATCGACGGCGCGGTCGGCGCGGCGCTGGTCGACTACGAAAGCGGCATGTGCCTCGGCACGATCGGCGGAGGCCGCGAACTCGACCTGGAGGTGGCGGCCGCGGGCAACACCGATGTCGTCCGGGCCAAGGTCCGGACCCTGGCCGCGCTGAACATCAACGACTCCGTCGAGGACATCCTCATCACGCTGGCCAGGCAGTATCACATCATCAGGCTCCTGTCCGACAGCGCCGGCCACACCTTCCTCTACCTGGTGCTCGACCGCGACCGCGCCAACCTGGCCCTGGCCCGGCACCACCTCAGGCGCATCGAGGCCGCGCTCACCGTCTAGACGTACGGGAACCACGGGGCGACATCACGACCAGGTGCCGCGGGGGCGGCCGTGGCCGACAGGGACGAGCGGCTCTGTCGGACCTCCGCCGTCGTCTTCCTGGAGCTGAACGGCGAGACGCTGAGCGGCGCCGACGCGGACGCCGCCGAAGCCCCCGTGATCGCCGTCACCACGGGAGAGCTGGACGACGTGACCGAGATCGCCAAGCGGCTCCGCGAGCTGGAACCGTAGGGCGGGGCGGATTCGGACGCGGCCCCTGCCCGCCGGGAACAGGGCCACGAAAAGACCAAGGGCGGCCGGGGCGGCGGTGGCGCCGACCCGACCGCCCTTCGGCGATCTGCTCCGCATGGTTTCGATGCGGAACGGGGGTGGAGGTGGCGGGAATCGAACCCGCGTCCTTCAACTTCAAGACAGGGCTTCTCCGGGTGGAGCCTGCTGTGCTTTTCTCAGCCCCGGCAATCACGCAGGCAAGTTGCCGACGGGCTCAGCCACAGTAAAATTTCCCGATCTTCCCCGTGGCCGGGTCGATCGGTTGAGCCTCCTAGCGATGCCGGATCCGGGCCGGAGGCGCTCCCGGGCCGGCAGAAGTCACTCGCTGCTTAGGCGGCGAGTGCCAGGTTGCCCTGGCTGACTTCGGAGTGCGTCTTATTGGCACTTGTTGGTCGCGGTCACAGTGTTAACGAGGTTATGTCCGCAGTCCTCGACCCGCTTCACCTGACTTGCAAAGCCAAAGTCGAAACCAGTCACCCCCTGTTGAGTTTTCAACGCGACCCCGAGGGGCCGAGCTATCCGAAGATACCCCTTACAACACGGCTGACGCGAATCGAATTCCCTTCCGGCGCGCCGTAGCGGGCCCCACCAGGTCGCACCGGACGCCTGAACGCCGAAACCCCGGGGACACTCGCGAATCGCGGGTGTCCCCGGGGCTGACCGGCAGGGTCGAGCCGGTCCTGACGGCAGGGCTTCCCCCGAGATGAAGCCCTGATCTCATCACAGCGACCGAGTCCGCAACCCCCCAAGCGGAGCCCGGTCACTTAGAAGGACGCAAACAAGACACTCCATGGTTGCTCAGGGTGAAAAGAATATTGCGCGGAGTCACAGACCGGCGTGGAGCCCCTGGAAGAACCGGCCCGCGACGGCCGCCCCCGCCGTGGCGTCCGCGCTCTGCGCCAGCACGGCGACGGCCACGTCCCCCTGCCATCCGACGAACCAGGCGAGCGGCTTGCGGTTCTGCGAGGCGACGGCGGTGATGCCGTGGACGGGGTCACCGAGGGCCGCGGCGGCACGCGCCGAGCCCGCGGTCACTCCGCTGCGCATGAAGGTACGGAGGGTCTCGACCGTCTTGTCGTCCAGCTTGACCGGGTCGGGCACCTTGGACGGCTTGGCGTCGGTCGTGGGGTCGGCCGTCCGGGGTTCGGTGACCAGGACCGGCGGGCGCCAGGTGCCCGAGGCGACGGCCCCCGCGACCAGCGCCATGGACAGCGGGCTGACCAGGACGTTCTGCCCGGTGATGGCCTTGGCCGTGGCCGCGTCGTTCTTCAGCGGCTTCATGGAGCCGCTGAACGACCTCAGCGGGAGGGTCCAGGGCGCCCCGATGCCGAACTTCGCGGCGTCGGCCGCCAGCTCCGAGCCGTTGATCCTGCGGGCCAGCGCGGCGAGCGCGGTCACGCAGCCGGTGGCGAAGTTGGCCTGGATGGTCGGCGAGCCCCCGGCGGGCACGCCCTCCTGGTGGAACACGGCACCCCCGACGGACCTGTCGGCCGGGCAGGCCACCTTCTGCTTGGGGTCGATCTTCGCCCTGAGCATGCCCTCGACGGTCATGATCGAGAAGGCGGTCCCCGCGGGGAACCTCCCGGCGAGAGCGTGCCGCTCCTGGTTGTACTGCTCGGTGCTGGACACCGCCAGGACGTCACCGGTCGAGGCCTGGACCGCGACCAGCATGCCGGGGGTCCCGCCCAGCAGCGCGCTGTCGGCCGCCTTCTGGTGGGAGCGGTCGAGCGTGGTCTGGACCGGCGAGGTCGAGCGGTCGGGCCGCCACTTCTTGAGCTCGGTCACCTTGAGCGTCTTGAGGTCGACGGTGATCACGCGCGTGTCGGTCGAGCCGGTCAGATGCTCCTGGTACGCCTTCTGCAGGCCGGCCCTGCCGACCGTGTCCCCGGCCCGCTGCGGGCCGCCGAGCTGCTGCTCGCTCTCAGGGGTGACGGCGGTGACGGTGCCGACGATCTGGGTGGGCGAGGCGGGGGCGACCGCCTGCTCCTGCGCGGAGAGGGTGATGCCGGGGATCGCCTCCAGCTGGGAGCGCAGCTGCCCGAACTTCGTACGGCCGAAGGTGACCAGCGGCACCTGGAGGTTGGGCGGCGCGGAGCGGATCCGGCTCAGCAGGCGGTCCTGCGGGAAACCGGTGATCTTGGAGAGTTTCTCGCAGAGCTCGTCCGCCTGGCCGCTCTTCAGGTTGGCCGGGACCACGCTCGCCACGTGCAGGACGGCCTTCTCCTGCAGCGGGTCGCGGTTGCGGTCGAGGATCGGCTGGCGGCCCTCGGGGATGACCTTCACGGCGAACCGCTCGCCCTCGCGCAGCTGGGGGTGCAGGACGCTGGGCGACCAGCGCACCTTCCACTGGCCGTCGACCAGGTGGAGCGGCAGCTTGCCCTCGTACTCCCACAGGGGGTTGTTCTCCCCCAGGTCGACCTCGGCGTCGAAGTCGGCCTCGACCTCGTCCGCCGCGCGCCGCATGCTCTTGACGTTGAAGCGGAACGAGGCCGCGTCGAGCTGGAGCTTGGCGTCCTCCAGCGCCCGGCTGACCACCTTCTGGTCGCCGTCCGTGCGCCTGGCCGCGGCGGCGTAGTCGCCCGTCTGCCAGCCGATCAGGAAGTCGCGCACCGCCTCGTGGGCCGAGGGCTCCTCGAAGCACGCGGACAGCATGGGAGCCGTCGCCGCCAGCGCGAGCGCCGCGGCGGCGGTTCGCCGGGCCTTGCCCCTCACGATCACCTGTTCCTGTGCCTGAGCGCGCGCGCCATCTCCCGCTTGGCCTGGTTCTCGGCCAGCGTCTGCCGCTTGTCCCAGTCTTTCTTTCCCTTGGCGAGGCCGATTTCTATCTTGGCCCTGCCGTCCTTGAAGTAAATTGCGAGCGGCACCAGGGTCAGGCCGCCCTCCTTGGTCTTGGAGACCAGTTTCTCGATCTCCTTGCGGTGAAGCAGGAGCTTGCGGGTTCGGCGCGCGGCGTGGTTGGTCCAGGTCCCCATGGTGTATTCGGGGATGTGGACGTTGATCAGCCAGGCCTCGCCGTCCTTGATGACGGCGTACCCGTCGAGGAGGGAGGCACGGCCGAGCCGCAGCGACTTGACCTCCGTGCCCTGGAGCACGAGACCAGCCTCGTAGGTGTCCTCGATGTGGTAGTCGTGCCAGGCACGCTTGTTCTGAGCGATTACCTTCCGCCCGGTCTCACGTGGCATGCCTGGAGCCTACCGGTGACCGGGGGCACGGACCGCGCCCGCGAGCGCGGGCGGGGCCTGGATCGGCGCGCGGGCGTACCGCGCTCGGGGGACGCTCACAGCGGACGGGGTCACGGGATCGTCACACACGCAGGTAGCGGCGGAGCGTCACGAAGGACGCCAGCACACAGATGAGCACGCCGAAGATCATGGTGACACTGATCACCGAGGCGACCGTCTCCCAGGACAGCTGGCTGTTGGGAGAGAGGTAGATCTGCACCCCGTCGAAGAGGAAGACCTTGCTGACGATCAGCAGCATCGCGGCCACCACACCGCCGATCAGGCCGGCGATGACGCCCTCCATCACGAACGGGAGCTGGATGTAGAGGTTGGAGGCACCCACCAGCCGCATGATGCCGGTCTCACGCCTGCGGTTGTACGCCGAGAGCCTGACGGTGTTGCCGATCAGGAGCGTGGCCGCGAAGACCAGGATGATCGCCACCACCAGGGCCGCCCAGCGGAGCTTCTCCAGCAGCCCGAAGAACGTCTCCAGGAGCTCCTTCTGGTTGACCACGTTGGAGACCCCGGGGGCGCCCTTGACCGCCTCGATCACCGGCCCGTAGGCCTCGGGGTCCTTGAGCTTGACCCGCAGCGACTCCGGCATGTCCTCGACCTGGATGGCCGAGAGCAGCACGGTGTTGTTGGCGTTCTGGGCCCGGAAGTTCTTGTAGGCCTCGGCCGCGTTCTCCACGGCGACCGCCTCCACCTGGGGCATGGCCTCGATGGTCGACTTCAGCTCGGCCTGCTCCTGGGCGTTGACGCCGCCGCTGCCCTTGCACTGCGGGAAGGGATCGTTCTTCTTGCACAGGAAGACCGAGACCTCGACCTTGTCCGCCCAGAAGTCCTTCATGCTGGAGATCTGAGAGTTGATCATGAGACCCACGCCCAGCAGCGCCATGCCGATCGCCACGGTCACGATGACCGCGATGGTCATCGTGAGGTTGCGGCGGAGGCCGATCCAGACCTCGGAGAAGATGAAGTTTGCCCGCATGCTCTTCCTGTCGCTCTATCCGGTCCTGGTGTCAGTACGCCTGGCCGTACACGCCTCGCGACTGGTCACGGACGATCTTGCCGTCCTCCAGTTCCACTACCCGCTTGCGCATGGAGTCGACGATGGCCGCGTCGTGCGTGGCCATGACGACCGTGGTGCCGGTCCGGTTGATCCGGTCGAGCACCTTCATGATGCCGATGCTTGTCGCGGGGTCGATGTTTCCGGTCGGCTCGTCGGCCAGCAGGATCATCGGCCGGTTGACGAACGCCCGGGCCATCGCGACCCGCTGCTGCTCGCCACCGGACAACTCGTCGGGCATCCGGTGCGCCTTGCCCTCAAGGCCGACCAGCTCGACGACCTCTGGGACCACCTTACGGATGAAACGCCGGGGCTTGCCGATGACCTCCAGAGCGAACGCGACATTTTCGTACACGTTCTTGTTCGGGAGCAGCCGGAAGTCCTGGAAGACACATCCGATCCGGCGGCGCAGGTGCGGGATCTTGAAGTTGGACAGTCGGGCGAGGTCCTTGCCGGCCACGTGGATCGCGCCCGAGTTGGGGCGCTCCTCCTTCAGGACCAGCCGGAGAAAGGTCGACTTCCCGGACCCCGAGGGGCCGACGAGGAACACGAACTCGCCCTTGTCGACATCGACGCTGACGTGGTCCAGCGCGGGCCGGTTCTGGTTCGCGTAGACCTTGGTGACATTATCAAAATGGATCACGGGCGCATCACGGCATGCCAGTCTAGGGGTTAGGACGGTCGCAGGAGTGACAGAGGGCCACTTCCGCCTCTCGCCGGCCGGGGGGCGCCGGTCTTTTACTCTTGATCGACGTTCCGGTTGGCCGGAGCCCAGTCTAGGGGGAAGACTGGCATGGAAAGCCCATAACGGAAACAAAACGATTCGGCGCCCGGTAACGACCGCATAAAGTGGTTCTGACCTCGAAGAGGGAGGACGTCATGAGCTGTGAAGACCTGGTCTGCGCGGGGTGCGCTCACCCCGTGGCCGAAGGCCGCTGCCCCCGCTGCCGCGCGTACCGCGAGCGGATGCACCAGAACGCCTTCGGGAACATGACCCCCGCACTCGTCTCGCTGGCACTGATCGCGCTCTTCTTCCTCACCCTCGCCCTGAAGCACCTCAGCGGCGCCTGACCGGCTCCCCCGGGGCTCTTTGCCGGGGGAGCGGCCGGAACCGCCTCACGGGCGCCGCAGGCGCCCGTGAGCGAGGCCCGCGGTAGCGCGCGGGAGGCCGCGGTGAGGAACGCGGGAGAAGGCCGCCTACTCGTCGACGCCCGACTCCTGGCGGCGGGTCCAGCGGATCTCGGCCTCGATGAAGCCGTCCAGGTCGCCGTCGAGCACCCCGCTCGGGTTGCCCTCCTCGGCGCCCGTGCGCAGGTCCTTGACGATCTGGTACGGGTGGAGCACGTAGTTACGGATCTGGGTGCCCCACGACGTGGTCGACTCGCCCCGGATCTCGTTCAGCGCCGCCTTCTCCTCCTGACGCTTGCGCTCCAGCAGCTTGGCCTGCAGGACCGCCATCGCGGTCGCCTTGTTCTGCAGCTGCGAGCGCTCGTTCTGGCAGGAGACCACGATGCCCGTGGGCAGGTGGGTCAGGCGGACCGCGGAGTCGGTCGTGTTGACGCCCTGGCCGCCGGGGCCCGAGGAGCGGTAGACGTCGACGCGCAGGTCGTCCTCGTTGATGTCGATGTGGTCGGTCGTCTCGACGACCGGGACCACGTCGACGCCCGCGAAGGAGGTCTGCCTGCGGCCCTGGTTGTCGAACGGGCTGATGCGGACCAGGCGGTGGGTGCCGTGCTCGCCGCGGAGCGTGCCGTACGCGTAGGGGGCCTTGACCGTGAAGGTCGTCGACTTGATGCCCGCCTCCTCCGCGTAGGAGGTCTCGTAGACGTCGGTCGGGTAGCCCTTGCGCTCGGCCCACCGCAGGTACATCCGCTGAAGCATCTGGGCCCAGTCGGCGGCGTCCACGCCACCCGCCTGTGACTGGATCGTGACGACCGCCTCGCGGGCGTCGTACTCGCCGGACAGGAGGGTGCGGACCTCCAGGGCGCCGATGTCGCTCTTCAGGGACTCCAGCTCGCGGTCGGCCTCCTCCCGCGTGTCGTCGTCCTCCTCGGAGGCGGCCAGCTCGTACAGGACGGAGAGGTCGTCCAGCCGCCGCGACAGCGACTCGATCCTGTTGACCTCGCCCTGGAGGGTGGAGAGCCTGCTGGTGACCTTCTGCGCGCGATCCTGGTCGTTCCACAGGTCGGGCGCGGCGACCTGATCCTCCAGCTCCTCGATCTGCTTGCGCATCGCGCCAAGGTCGAGCACGTCCTGGATGCTGTTCAGCGTCCCGGTAAGCTCGTTGATCTGTTCTGCCGGATCGATGAGTGCCACGTCTGTAAAGGGTACGCGACCTCCGAGCCTCATCGGGTACGGCGTGCTCCCCCACCATGGCTAGCATGGCCCGCATCGGGGAGCATCGGGAGGTGAACGTGCGCGAACACGGGCGACGGGGTGTGCTCGCACTCGCGCTGGCGTTGATCACCGCGACCGCGGCCTGCTCCGGTTCCGGTGACGCCAGACCCGAGCGGAGTCCCTCGGCCGGCGGCCCCACGCCGGCCACCCGCCCCACGGCCCTCCCCTCCCCGCCCCCGGTCACGCTCGCCGAGGCGAAGAAGGCGCTGGCGGGCGTCGTGGGCGCCGACGGGGTGCTGGGAGCGGCGGTGCCGCACCTGGACGTCGACCGCAGGCTCATGCTGGAGCAGACCCGCGACGGGCAGAAGGCTCTCACCGCTGCGGCCTTCAACGGCTCCGCCGAGGCCCTCCCCCACTACACGTGGGGCACCCCCCGGCTGCTGGTCCCGCGCAACCAGCGGGGCCCGCTGTGGTTCGCCGCGGTCGTGGACCGCGAGGAGCCCTCGGGCCGGGTCCGCACCGCCGTGCTGACCCTGATGCGGCAGGACGGGGAGGACTGGCAGGTCAGCTCGACCTCGCTGCTCGACGAGGGCGCCCGGCCTCCGGCGGTCGCCACGGACGCGGAGGGGTACGCGACGGCGCTGGGCGAGGAGGACGCGACGGTGGCGATCAGCCCGCGGCTGATGGCCCCGCTGCACGCGACCTCGGCCGAGGAGGGCGAGCGGGGGTTCGCGGCGCGGCTGATCGAGGAGGGCCCGCACACCACCGGCTTCGCCGACGAGATCACGAAAAGGCGCGCGGACGAGAAGAACAACTGCCTGGGATACGACTCGATCTTCGCCGCGAGCGACTATCCGGTGCACGCGCTGCGCACCACCGACGGCGGCGCGCTGGTCCTCTACTCCCTGATCAGGACGACGACACGGACGATCAAGGTCACACCGTGCGGGTCGGACACCCAGATCCCGCCCGAGGCCAGGAAGCTGGCGAAGGAGCCGTTCATCCTCAAGGAGCTGCGCACCGTGGAGACGCAGCTGTACGTCAGCACGGTCCCGGCCAGGAACAGCGGCCGGGCGGCCAGGGTCATCGGCTATCTCGGCGGCCTCACCAAGGTCATCATGAGCTAGCCCGCGCGCCCGGACCCCCGTGAGGGGCCCGGGCGCGGGTGAGCGGGTCAGGCGTCGGCGTGCGGGAGGTTGATGGTGGCCACCAGCGTGCGGATCGCGCGCAGGGCCACCGACAGGGTCGCGAGGTCGAAGTTGTCGCTCTCCCAGATCTCCGACAGGGTTTGCCGCGCCCGCGAGACCGCCGCCGAGTTGGCCTCGGTCCAGCGCGCCAGGCGTTCCTCGGGCGACAGCCCGGGGGTGCTGTGCGTCAGGACGTCGTGGGTGAGCGCGGCGTGCGCGGCGTAGAGGTCGTCGCGGAGCGCGGCCCGCGCCATGGAGTTCCAGCGGCTGTCCCTGGGCAGCGCGACGACGCGCTCGCGCAGCCTGGAGAGCTGGAGCCGGTCGGCGAGGTCGAAGTAGACCTCGGCGACGTCGTGCACGGGGCGGCCGGTGCGCGAGGCCACCTCGACCAGGTCGAACGTGGAGTAGGCGGGCACCATCGCGGCGACGCGCTCGGCCAGCTCGGCCGGGACGCCCCGGGAGACGAAGGCGTCGCGCCGCTCCTCGAAGGCGGACAGGTCGGACCCGGCCAGCAGCTTGGGCAGGTGCGGCAGCAGGCCGTTCATGTCCTTGGCGAAGAAGCCGACGGTGGAGGCCAGGTCCAGGGGCGGGCGCCGGTTGCCCAGCAGCCACCGGGTGCCCCGCTCGACGAGCTTGCGGGCCTCCAGCTCCATCGCGATCTGGGTGGAGGTGTCGACCTTGTTGTCCAGCTCCTCGATCTGGCGCCAGAGGCTGGGCATGTCGAAGACCTCCCGCGTGACCAGGTAGGCGCGGGCGATGTCCGGGGTGGACGCGCCGCTCTCCTCGCCGAGGCGGAACATGAAGGTGGTCCCGCTGGAGTTGACCAGGTCGTTCACCACGCCGGTGGTGATGATCTCCCTGCGGAGCGGGTGGGTGTCCATGTAGGGGCGGATGCCGGGCTCGCGCAGCGCCGACGGGAAGTAGGACACCAGCCATGACGCCAGGTAGGGGTCGTCGGGCAGGTCCGAGGCGAGGATCTCCGCGTCGGTCACCAGCTTGGTGTAGGCGAGCAGCACCGAGAACTCCGGCTCGGTCAGCCCGAGCCGGGCCTGGCGCCGCTCGGCCAGCATCTTGTCCGACGGCAGGAACTCCAGCTCCCGGTTGAGCAGCCCGGCCCGCTCCAGCCTGCGCAGCTGGCGCGCGTGGACGTGCAGCATGTCGGGGGCCTGCGCGCGGGCGGCGGCCAGCACCACGTTCTGGTCGTAGTTGTCGCGCAGGACCAGGTCGGCCACCTCGTCGGTCATGTCGAGGAAGAGCTGGTTGCGCTGCTTGTCGGTGAGCTCCCCGTCGCGGACGGCCCGGTCGAGCAGGATCTTGATGTTGACCTCGTGGTCGGAGGTGTCCACCCCGGCGGAGTTGTCGATGAAGTCGGTGTTGACCAGGCCGCCGTTGAGCGCGAACTCTATCCGGGCGAGCTGGGTGAAGCCCAGGTTGCCGCCCTCGCCGATCACCTTGCAGCGCAGCTCGGCGGCGGTGACCCGCAGGCCGTCGTTGGCCTTGTCGCCGACGTCGGCGTTGGACTCGCTCGACGCCCTGACGTAGGTGCCGATGCCGCCGTTCCACAGCAGGTCGACCGGGGCCCGCAGGATGGCGCTGATCAGGTCGGCGGGGGCCAGCGACGTCACGTCGGCCTCGATGCCGAGCGCGGCGCGCGTCTGCGCGGAGACGGGGATCGACTTGGCCGTGCGGGGCCAGACGCCGCCTCCCTTGGAGATGAGCGAGGCGTCGTAGTCGTCCCAGGAGCTGCGGGGCAGCGCGAACAGCCGGGCGCGCTCGGCGTAACTCCGGGCGACGTCCGGCTGGGGGTCGACGAAGATGTGCCGGTGGTCGAACGCCGCGACCAGCCGGATGTGCTGGGAGAGCAGCATGCCGTTGCCGAACACGTCACCGGACATGTCGCCGATCCCGGCCACGGTGAAGTCGGTGCTCTGGATGTCGACGCCGGTCGTGCGGAAGTGGTATTTGACCGACTCCCAGGCGCCCCGGGCGGTGATGCCCATGGCCTTGTGGTCGTAGCCGATCGAGCCGCCGGAGGCGAAGGCGTCGCCCAGCCAGAAGCCGTACTCCTTGGCCACGGCGTTGGCGATGTCGGAGAACGTCGCGGTGCCCTTGTCGGCGGCGACCACCAGGTAGGTGTCGTCACCGTCGTGCCTGACGACGTCGGCGGGCGGGACCACCTCGCCGTCGACGAGGTTGTCGGTGAGGTCGAGCAGGCCGGAGATGAACATCCGGTAGCAGGCGATGCCCTCGACCAGGGTTTCCTCTCGCGAACCCGACTTTGGCGGATTTTTTACGACGAAGCCGCCCTTGGACCCGGTGGGGACGATGACGGTGTTTTTCACCATCTGCGCCTTCACCAGCCCGAGCACCTCCGTGCGGAAGTCCTCCATCCGGTCCGACCAGCGCAGCCCGCCCCGCGCGACCTTGCCGAAGCGCAGGTGCACGCCCTCGACCCTGGGCGAGTAGACGAACACCTCGAACTTGGGCCGGGGCAGCGGCAGCACGCCGATCGACGGCGAGTCGAGCTTCAGGCTGACGTATGGCTTGCGCTCTCCGTCGACCCGCTGGAAGTAGTTGGTCCGCAGGGTGGCGCCGATCATCTCCAGGTAGGCCCGCAGGATCCGGTCCTCGTCCAGCGAGGCCACCTCGTCCAGCGCGGCGAGGATCTCCTCGTGCAGCGCGTCGGACAGGTCGGAGCGGACCTCGGCCGGGCGCCGGGGGTTGAGCCTGGCCTCGAACAGGCGCACCAGCAGCCGGGCGAGCCGCACGTTGCCCATCAGCACCCGCTCGATGTACTCCTGGCTGAACGTGGTGCCCGCCTGGCGCAGATACTTGGCGTACACGCGCAGGATCTCGGCCTGCTCCCAGGTCAGCCCGGCGGCCAGGACGAGCCCGTTGAACCCGTCGCTCTCCACCCGCCCGGCCCACAGGGCGCCGAACGCGTCCTGGAAGAGCCGCTTGAACTCATCCCTGTCGACCTCGGGCGAGGGCGTGTAGCGCAGGCCGAAGTCGTAGATCCAGGCGTCCTTGGTTACCGGGTCCCCGTCGCGGTCGATCTCGTACGGCCGCTCGTCGACCACCTCCACGCCCATCCGCTGGAGCAGCGGCAGCACGCGCGACAGGGAGACGGGCGCGCCGAGGCGGTAGAGCTTGAAGCGGCGCTCGCCCTCCGAGGCGTCGTACGGCTCGTAGAGGTTCATCCCGATCTCGTCGGAGGAGGCGGCCAGCGTCTCCAGGCGGCGCAGGTCGGCGACCGCCATCCGGGCGGGGAAGTCGGCCTTGTACCCCTCGGGGAACGCCGAGGCGTAGCGGCGGACGAGCGTGGGCGCCTCCTCCTCGGGGCTCAGCTCGATGATCGCGGAGACCAGGTCGTCCTCCCAGGACCTGGTGGCGGCGGCCAGCCTCGCCTCCAGCTCCTCGACGTTCACCGTGTCGGCGCGCAGCGGCCTGCCGCGCTCGCCGCGCACGACCACGTGCAGCCTGGCGAGGGCCGACTCGCCGATCATTGCGCTGTAGTCGAAGGTGCCGGCGCCGAGCGCCTTGAGCAGGATGTCCTGCATCTTGATGCGGATCTTGGTGGTGTAGCGGTCGCGCGGGAGATAGACCAGGCACGAGACGTAGCGGCCGTAGTCGTCCGGGCGCAGGAAGACCTTGACCTGCTTGCGCTCGCGGAGCCTGAGCACCCCGAGGGCGATCGGCAGCAGCTGCTCCACGGAGGTCTGGAAGAGCTCGTCCCTGGGGAAGGTCTCCAGGATCTCGATGAGGTCCTTGCCGTCGTGGCTGTCGGCGGTCAGCCCGGCGAGCACGAGCACCTCGGCCAGCTTGCGCCGGAGCACCGGGACGCGCGAGATCGACTCGCTGTAGGCCACGTGGGTGAAGAGGCCGAGGAAGCGCCGCTCGCCGACGACCTCACCCGAGGCGTCGAAGAGCTTGACGCCCACGTAGTCGAGGTAGGCGGAGCGGTGGACGGTGGCGCGGGTGTTGGCCTTGGTGATGATCAGCATCTGCTGCTTCTCGCGGGCCTTGGCGCGCAGCTCCGGGGGGAGCGCGGCGAAGCTGCCGGAGTCGGCGCTGTCGTTGCGGAGGATGCCCAGCCCGGTCCCGGGTATCGGGTGCAGCCTGTCGCCCTCCTCGCCCACCTCCAGGCGGTATTCGCGGTAGCCGAGGAAGGTGAAGTGCCCGTCGGCCAGCCAGCGCATCAGCTCCAGGCTGTCCTCCACCCCGGCGGGGTCGAGGGGCGGCGGGTTGGCCGAGACGTCCTCGGCGGTCCGCAGGGCGAGGGCCCGCATCTTGACGAAGTCCTCGACGGCGCCGCGCACGTCCTCCAGGACGCGCTGCAGGTCGGTCTCGATCGCCTTGAGCACGGCCTGGTCGTTCTGCCTGTCGATCTCGAAGTGCATCCAGGACTCGGCGAGCACCTGCCCGGTGACGTCCTGCTCGTCACGCCCGAGCAGCTTGCCCGTCATGTCCCTGCGCACGCGCATCTGCGGGTGGACGACCAGGTGGGTGCCGATGTCGTGCCGGTCGAACTCCATGGTCACCGAGTCGACGAGGAAGGGCATGTCGTCGGTGACGATCTCCACGACGGAGAACCCGGGGTCCCAGCCGTGCTCCTCCAGGGTGGGGGTGTAGGCCCGCACCAGGGCACGACCCTGGGGGCGCCTCTCGGCGAGCTGCCGCTGGGTCATCGCCGGACCGTACACGTCGACCGGGTCGCGGCCGAGCAGGTCCTCCGGGGCGACATGCCGGTAGTAGAGCCGCAGGAAGGCGAGCGCCTCCTCCACGCCCACGTGATCGCTGCCCGGTGTGTGCGCGCACGTCTCCGCGGCACTCCTCAGCAGCTCGTCCTTGGCCTCGTCGAGCGGCATGTCGCTCTCACTCCTTTGTGAGGGGTTTTGCACAGTTAGATGGGAATCCATGGTGAAGCTCATGATTCCTGCGGAAAAGGTGCCCGGTGGAGAGGAAGTGATGTCACGCACGCCCTCCGGGATGCGGCGCCCTCGCCCGGCCGTCCGCTCCAGGACGCACTCCGCTCCCCGGGGACCGGGGCGCGAAACGCCCGCCGCGGGGGGCCGGCCTGTCATGGGTGATCGAGATCACGGCCAGGCGCCGCGGCTCGTCATGGGAACCGCGGTCTCTCGCCGCTGCCGGCGGGGAACGGAAGGGCTCCTGGTCGGAGACGGCGGGTTCTCCCTGCGAGGTGGCGGTAGGGCAATCATTCCATAGGGTCGCCTCGGAACGGCTACGGCACCGCCGGGCGAGTCTGGCCTCGCTCCCGGCGCCTCGCCCTGCGGGCGGGGCCGTCCAGCCCGCACTCCGCCCATCGGGCATGGCCCGCGGCACGACACCTCCAGTGGCCGTCTGTCCCGATCCTCGTTGACCGGGACATACCACCGTTTCTGATATCACCCCAAAACCGGCTAAACGTCAATGTGGCGTCCGGTCATCGTCCAGGGCATTGGAGCGGTCCCGCTTCACCACATCGAGGAATCCGGGAACCTCACTGAGTTCCCGGAGCTCGATCTGGCACTCCTCGCATGTCATGAGATGGCTCTGGAACGCCTCGTGGTCCTCTTCGTCGAGCACCCCGAGCGCGTACGCAGCCACGTCATGATGCGGGGAGGGCAACATCAGCTCGCGACACCTCTCTCCTTCAGGACCTTTCGGAGAGCCCGGATCCCGTAGTAGAGCCGGGACTTGACCGTACCCGGCGGTATCCCGAGGATTTCCGCCGCTTCGTTAATCGTACGGTCCCGTAGGTAAGTCTGCTCGATGACTTCGCGGTGTTCTGGGGACAGTTCTCGCAACGCCTCGGCGACGATCATCGCCTCCAGCGCGCGATCGGCCCCGTCGGGAACGGGCACAGCGTTCGCGTCGGCGGGTTCGACCTCCTGTGGTCTAGTCCCTCGCCTGCGACGACCGTCGATGACGATACGTCGGGCGACGGTCAGGAGCCAGGCCCACAACAGGCCGGGCTCTCGTTGCAACCTCCCTGCATTACGCCAGGCTCGGACGAGCGTCTCCTGGACGACGTCCTCCGCCCATTGCAGATCGTTACCGGTGGCCTTACGCACATGGCGGAGCAGAGGTACACCGAACTCCCGGTACAGGTCTTCTACTAGGAGGACATCGGTGTCCGCGCTCTCGAACCGACTGTCGAGTTGACGCACGGGCACATCTTTACACCTTCGTTATCAGTCCCGTCTGCAACTCTGGCAACTCCAGTTATTTCTAACTATCTCATCACTTCTTCTGAACCACCCCGGGCGGCGCCGCGTACCTCCCACCAAGTGCGCCCGCACCGGCGGGCCTCGGGGAAAGGAAACGACATGGCAGTGCGGCACATCCCGTGGCCGGTCGGAGCTGTCCTCCTCCTCACGCACCCGGCCCCGTACGGGCCGGGCGGCACGTTCGCCACCACGCCGGGCGCCGAGAAGGCCCTGGTAGCGGCCATTCTCTGAGAGCGGAACCGGGCCATGTTCAGATCACTGTTCCGCCGCTTCAAGAACGGCGAGCCCCTGCTGTTCGGGGTCTTCATCGCGATCGCCGCCGTGGCGGTCGTCCTGATCACCCCGCCCGGCGGCGGGGCGGCCGCGCAGGGCTGGGTCCAGACCCCGCAGGGGCCTCTGGGCGCGGCCGACCGCGATCTGCTGGTCAAGGTCCGCCTGGCCGGTCTCTGGGAGATTCCCAGCGGTCAGCAGGCCCAGCAGAAAGCCGCGAGCAAGCGGGTGAAGGAGGTCGGCATGCACCTGATGACCGACCACCTCAAGCTCGACGAGGAGGTTCGCGCCCTCGCGGCCAAGCTGAACGTGCCGCTGCCCGACCAGCCCAACGCCGACCAGCAGGGCTGGATGGCGCAGCTGGCGGCGGTGAAACCGGGCGCCGAGTACGACCTCCTGTTCGCCCAGCTGTTGCGGGCGGCCCACGGAAAGGTCTTCGGGGTGGTCGCCGGCGTACGATCCGGCACCCGAAACGACCTGGTCAGGACATTCGCCCAGCGGGCGGTCGAGGTGGTCATGAAGCACATGACCCTGCTGGAGAGCACGGGGCTGGTCGACTACTCGGACCTTCCCGAGCCTCCGATGCCCTCCCCGCCGCCGCCCGTCTCCGCTCTCGACACACCTGTGAGGAGAGAAAACGCTTGAAAATCATGAAACGCTCGCTCGTCTCCCTGTCCGCACTGGCCCTCGCCGCCAGCACGCTCACCACCGTCACGTTCACGGTGGCGGTCACGACTCCCGCCTACGGTGACCACTGCGACCCCGCCGAGCAGCAGGCCCAGAACCAGCGAAGCCAGCAGGACCAGCCCGCACAGGACCAGAACCAGCAGAACCAGAACCAGGACCAGCAGCAGAACCAGGACCAGCAGAACCAGAATCAGAACCAAAACCAGGAGCAGGCACCCCCCGCGCAGGACGCTCCCGCACAGGATCAGCCCGCACAGGACCAGCCCGCACAGGACCAGCCCGCACAGGACGCTCCCGCCCAGGACCAGTCCGCGGACGCGCCTCCCGCGGGCGGAAGCCTCATCCCCGCGTCTCCCACGGAGCCGGCCGCCCCCGACGAGTCCGCCGACCAGCAGCAGGCCCCGGCCGAGGACAACGCCGGCGACAACGCCCGCCGCAGGCCCACCCAGGCGCCCTCGCAGACCCCCACCGACGCCCCGCCGGCCGAGACTCCGGCTCCCAGCGAGAGCCCCGCTCCCCCGCAGGACGACGAGGAGGCCGAGTGCGCCGACCTCGGGCCGTTCCCCGAGGACTTCATCGACATCCGGCAGGTCCAGCGGAACGTCCAGGAGATCCGGCCGCGGCGCGGCGGCTCCGCCGGCGTCTTCACCTCCCGGTGTGGCACGAACAGGAACAACCACCGCAACTCCGACAACTTCATCGTGGCCCCCGGCGTGAGCAACGGCGCCCACCATGTCCACGACTACGTCGGCAACCTGTCGACCGACGGGTTCTCCACGGACCAGTCCCTGGCCGCCGCGGGCACCACGTGCGCGCTCAACGACCGCTCGACCTACTTCTGGCCGGTCCTTCGCGACCGCACGAGCGACGCCAACGCCAACGACCCGGACGGCAACGTCGGCACCATCATGCAGGCCCGCCAGGTGAGCCTGCAGTTCCGCGGGAACCCGGTCTCCAGGGTGAGCCCGATGCCGCGTTTCATCAGGATGATCACCGGTGACGCCAAGGCCGCCACCAACGGCGGCGCGAACGCCCTCGCCAAGTGGACCTGCACCGGGTTCACCAACCGGATCACCACCAAGTACCCGCTCTGCCCGCGCGGCAGCCAGCTCGTCCGGATCCTGGACTTCCCCAGTTGCTGGGACGGCCAGAACAACGACAGCGCCAACCACCGCACGCACGTGCTGTTCCCCGACGCGAACGGCGCCTGCCCGTCCGGCACCAGGGCCATCCCCCAGCTGCGGATGAGCCTGGTCTACGCCACGCCGCGCACGGCGTCCTTCGCGCTGGACGCCTTCCCCGAGCAGCGGCACAACCCCGTCACCGACCACGCCGACTTCGCCAACCTGATGCCCGACCGGCTCATGAGGTTCGCGGTCGACTGCATCAACAGGAACCGTCGCTGCTGACGGCATCCTTCCGGGACCGCCGCCCCCCGTCTCCGCGCCTCTTCCACACCCCCGCGGAGACGGCGGGCGGCATCTCGCGATATCAGAGTCCATCACCCTCGCACGCAGATGTCGTTCGAGCCGCTTCGCAGACAGGAGCCATAGGTGGGTAACAGACGGACTCCGAGACACACCCGGTCGGAGGCCGGGATCAGTCTCGACCAGAGGCCCGCCAGGATCGGCCTCGGTGTCACGATCACGGTCTCCGTGGTCGGCCTTCTGATGCTCGGGCGCACCGCGCCCGGCATGGAGGTGGCCGCTACCGTCCGTGGCATCTTCTCGTTCTTCTCGGGCGTGATCGCCCTCGTGTCGCTCACCGCGACCGTGGCGCTCGGCCTGCTCTCCGCCGACCGGATCGTGCTGCCCGTCCTGGGCAGGATCCGTTCCCAGCTGGTCCACCGGGCCGCCGCCATGCTCGGCATGGGCTTCCTGGCCATCCACGTCATCATGAAGATCATCGAAAGCAAGACCTCCCTCGCGTCCGTCGTGGTCCCGCTGGGCGTGAGCGGCCAGAGCCTGTACGTCGGTTTCGGGGCCATCGCCTCCGACCTGATGATCCTTGTCTTCCTCACCGGGGTCGCCCGGGCCAGGTTCGCGGAGAACCGCAGGCCGTGGCTCTGGCGTATGCTGCACGGCTCCGCCTACCTGGCGTGGCCGATGGCGGTCCTGCACGGGCTGACCGCGGGCCGCGCACCCGCCGAATGGGTCACCTGGAGCTACGTGGTCTGCCTGGTCGCGGTGGGAGCCGCCCTGCTGATCAGGGTGATCTCCGAGCTGCAGCCCAAGCCGATCATCGTGCGCGAGGAGATACCGGTGGCGGTGCCCGTCGCCGCGGAGCTGACCCCGCCCACGAGCATCACGCCGCCCACGAGCATCGTCGGCCGCATCCCGCGCCTGGTGCGTGAGGACCCGCCCGAGCTTCGTCGTATCGGAGATGTCGGATGATTCCCTATCGCGTTCCCCCCGTCCGGCAGCTGGGACCCGCCCGGCTGACCGCCGGGCTTGAGGACTGCCGCAGGATGGACCTCGCGGAACACCGCGACATGCACGGCACGGCACCGAGCATGTCCGGCGAGGAGCTGGCGGCGCTGGCCGACGAGGTGGACATGCGCGGGCGGGGCGGAGCCGCGTTCCCCTTCGCCCGCAAGGTCCGCGCGGTGATGGACAAGAAGACGGAGAAGATCGTCCTGGTCAACGCGGCCGAGGGCGAGCCCGCGAGCAGCAAGGACACCATGCTGCTCACCAGGACCCCCCATCTGGTGATCGAGGGGGCGCTGCTCGCGGCGGGCGCGATCGGCGCCAAGCAGGTCGTGATCGCAACCGTCGAGGGCGGCATGGGCCAGGCGTCCGTGGCCGCCGCGGTCGAAGAGCGGGGCATCAGCGACCAGGTCCGGGTGGTCGGCATCGTCGAGAGGTTCATCTCCGGCGAGGGCGGCGCGCTGGTCCGTTCGGTGAACGGCCAGGTCGGGGAGCCGCCGGGCCGCAAGGTCAGGGCCGTGGAGAGCGGCGTGAACGGGCTGCCCACCCTGCTGTCCAACGCCGAGACGTACGCCCAGCTCGCGGTCCTCGCGACCCTGGGCGCGGAGCGGTACGCCGACGTCGGCACGGCGCGCGAGCCCGGGACGGTCCTGCTCACCGTGGGAGGCTCCGCCAAGGCCCCGGCCGTGGTCGAGGTCGCGACCGGCACCCCCCTGTACGCCGTCCTGGACGCCTGCCAGGCCTCCACCGGCGACGGGGTGCTGGTGGGCGGCTACCACGGCGCGTGGCTCCACGCGGACGCCGCGGCCGTGGCGACCATCTCCCGCCAGGGCATCTCCGAGGCGGGCGGCCAGCTCGGCGCCGGGATCATCGTGCCGCTCGGCGGGGAGACGTGCCCGCTGGGGGAGACGGCCAGGGTCGCGAAATACCTGGCCGCCCAGTCGTCGGGGCAGTGCGGCCCCTGCCGTCTCGGCCTCCCGGACGTCGCGCAGTCGATGGCCGAGCTCGTGAACGGGTCGGCCTCCGCCCTGGACGAGTTGCGGGGCAGGGCCGCGAGCGTCAAGGGCAGGGGCGCGTGCTTCCACCCCGACGGAACGTCCAGGTTCGTGCTGTCGGCGCTGGACGCCTTCCCCGAGGACATCGAGGAACACCTCCTGCGCGGCGGCTGCGGGCGCCCGGTACTCGGCGTGCTCCCCCTGCCCCCGCAGGAGAACGAGCCAGAGGTGAAGCTCACCGTGGACTGGACCCGCTGCCAGGGCCACGGCCTGTGCGCCCAGCTCGCCCCCGACCTCGTCCACCTCGACGAGCACGGCTACCCGGCGTTCAGCCGCGACACCGTGCCCACCCAGTTCCGGCGGATGGCCCGCAGGGCCGTCGAGATGTGCCCCGCCCTCGCGCTGCGCGTGGCGCAGGGGACGTGAGCCGCTTTCCCGTTCTCCCGTTTCCCCGCTTCCCCGTTCTCCGCGAGCCTCCATCGGGCCTCTCTCACGTCAGGGGTGATGTGAATGTGACCAACCAGAAGGGCAGTGCGGTCGTCCTATCGGGCAGGTGACACTGAACCTCGGGGAGTAACGACATGCGAACCCCTCCGGACAGGCGGGCATTCCTTCGAACCGGCGGCTTGGCCGCCCTCACACTGGGCGCTCAGGGGATACCCACCCTGGGCGCCGTCGGCATGAACGGCGGTGACACCGCCGGCACGACCGGCCGGAGCGCCGCGAGCGCGCCACGGCCCGCCGACTGGCGGGCCCTGGCCGGCGGGCTGGAGGGCAGGCTCATCCGGCCGGGCGACGCCGCGTACGACGGCGCCCGGAAGCTGTTCAACCCCACCTTCGACGCGGTGCGGCCCTCGGGGGTGGCCTACTGCGCCAACCCCTCCGACGTCGCCGAGTGCGTCGCCTTCGCGCGACGGCTGAAACTGCCGCTGGCCGTGCGGTCCGGCGGGCACTCCTACGCGGGCTGGTCCACCGGGACCGGGCTGGTCCTCGACGTGTCCCGGATGAGCAAGGTCGCCCACTCCTCGGGCCGGGCGACCGTCGGGGCGGGCGCCAAGCTGATCGACGTCTACGACAAGCTGGCCGCGAGCGGGGTCAGCATCCCCGCCGGGACCTGCGCCACGGTCGGGGTGAGCGGGCTGGCGCTGGGCGGCGGGATCGGCGTGGTCTCCAGGAAGTACGGCCTGACCTGCGACGTGATGGAGTCGGTCCAGATCGTCACGGCCGACGGCCGGCTGCTGACCTGCGACGCGAACCACAACGCCGACCTCTACTGGGCCTCGCGGGGCGGCGGCGGGGGCAACCTCGGCGTGGCGGTCTCCTTCGGGTTCCGGACCCACCCCACCCGCGAGGTCACGGTGTTCTTCCTGCACTGGCCGTGGTCGAAGGCGGTCAGGGCCCTGCGCGCCTGGCAGGCGTGGGCCCCCTCGGCCCCCGACGCCATGTGGTCGGGGATGCATTTGAGCCGCAACGGCGCGACGGACGTGGAGGTCGTCGGCCTCTACCTCGGCGGCAGGGCCGGTTGCGAGCGGCTGCTCGACAGGCTGGCCGACGCGGCCGGGTCGCCGTCGTCGAGTTACGTCAGGCAGACCTCCTACCGCCAGGCCATGCTGACCATGGCGGGCTGCGGCTCGCTCTCGGTCTCCCAGTGTCACCTGGGCGGCTCCCTTCCCGGGCAGACCCGGGGCGGGCGGCTGTCCAGGGACACCTTCACGGCCAAGTCGCACATGGCCTACCGCCCGCTCTCCGAGGCCGGGGCCAAGGCCCTGGTCGCCCAGGTCGCCCGCCCCGGCGAGCACACCGTGCTGCTGGACGCCCTCGGCGGCGCCGTCGCCAGGGTCCGCCCCGACGCCACGGCCTTCCCGCACCGGGCCGCCCTCTACAGCGTGCAGTACTACGCCCACCGCCCAGGGGCGGCCGGTTGGGCCAGGAGCGCGCACGCGGCGATGCGGCCCCACTTCGGCGATCACGCGTACGTCAACTACATCGACCCGGAGCTCGGCGGCTGGCGCGCGGCCTACTACGGGGGCAACGCCGCCAGGCTCGCCCAGATCAAGGCCGCCCGCGACCCCGGCCGCCTGTTCCGCCTCCCGCAGGGGATCTGACCTCGGGGCGTCCGGCCCCGGAGACCGGGCTCCCGGCGCCCCGACCTCGAGGATCCGGCGCGGGGAGATCCCGGGCCGCCGGTTCTCGCCGGTGTGCCCCGCGTGCCCGGCGCACCCGGCGCCGTCCCGGGACATCGTCCCGGTGGACCGGGCGCGCGGCCGGGTACGGTGTGGCGACCGGCTCGGGGGTACAGGCTCGGAGGAACAGTGGCGGCAGCGGCGCGTATCGCGTGGTCGTGGTGTGCCCTGACCCTGCTCCTGGTCGTGCTCGCCCTGACCCTCGCGGCTCTCAACGGCACGGGCCTGCGCTCCCTGTCACACCTGTTGTTCGTGACGGCCTGCGCGCTCGCGGGCGGGCTCATAGGCTCGGGCCGCCCCGGGCACGGGGTGGGCCGGCTGCTGGCGCTGAGCGCCTTCTGCTTCGCGCTCATGGAGGCCTGCGGGCAGTACGCGATCCTCGGCCTCGTCACACATCCGGGGCTGCCGCTGGCCGGGGTCCTGGCCTGGCCGCAGACCTGGCTGTGGGTACCGGCGAACCTCTCGGCCTGCCTGATCCCGCTGTTCTTCCCCGGGGGGCGACCGTACTCGCGCGGAGCGCGCGGGCTGGTGATCGGCGCCGCCGCCGCGGGAGCCGTGGCCATGGTGGCCGGCGCGCTGCGTCCGGGCGAGAACGAGCAGGTCGGCGAGAACAGCGGGGTGGTCAACCCGCTCGGGGTGCCGGAGCTGGCGGGCGCGGCACCGGTGGTGGAGGCGGCCATGACGGTCCTGTTCGCGGTGGTGTTCGCCGCGGGCGCGCTGGACCTGGGCGTGCGGGCCCTGCGGAGCCGCGGCGGGGAGCGCCGCCAGATCGCCTGGCTGGTCTACGCGGTCGCCGTCGAGATGGTGGTCATCTCGGCCAGGCTGGCGGCCGGGCTGACCGACGACGTCCCCGGCGCCGTCTGGCCCTCGACGAGCACCCCCTGGGAGCTGGTCGGCGCGACGGGCTCGACCTTCCTGCCGGTCGCCATCTGCGTCGCGATCCTGCGCCACCGGCTCTTCGACATCGACCTGGTGATCAACCGGACGCTGGTCTACGCGCTGCTCTCGGCATGCGTGACCGGCGGGTACGTGGCCGTGGTCGGCTACCTCGGCGCGCTCTTCCCCTCCGACGACCTGCCGATCTCGATCCTGGCCGCCGGGCTCGTCGCCCTCGCCTTCGCGCCGCTGCGGGAACGGCTGCAGGGCTGGATCAACCTGCTGACGTACGGCGAGCGCGACGACCCGTACGCGGCGCTCACCCGCCTGGGCCGTCGCCTGGAGAGCACCGCCGAGCCCGGAACCGTGCTGCCGGGGGTCGCGCGGTCGGTCGCCGAGGCGCTGCGCCTTCCGTACGCGGCGGTCGAGACGGCCGCGGGCTCGCGGCACGCCTCGGGCACGCCCGGCGCGGACCTCGTACGGCTGCCGCTGACGCACAACGGCGAGCGCGTCGGCGACCTCATCCTGTCGCCCAGGCCGGGAGAGAGCGGGTTCGGCCCCCGCGACCTGCGCGTACTCGGCGACCTGGCCAGGCAGGTCGCGGTGGCCGTGCACGCCGTACGGCTCTCCGCCGACCTGCGGCGCTCGCGGGAACGGCTGGTGATGGCCCGCGAGGAGGAACGACGCCGGCTGAGGCGCGACCTGCACGACGGGCTCGGGCCCACGCTGGCCGCGCTGACCATGCGGGCGGAGGCCGTGCACGACCTGGTCGGCGACGAGCGCGCGCGGCGACTGCTGGCCGGGATCGTCTCCGACGCCGAGGCCGCGGTGGCCGACGTGCGGACCCTGGTGGACGGGCTGCGCCCGCCCGCGCTGGACTCCCTGGGGCTGCTCGGCGCCCTCCGTGCCCACGCGACCCGGCAGCCGTCCGGCCTGCGCGTGGCCCTGCACGCCCCGGACGACCTGCCGCCGCTGCCCGCCGCCACCGAGGTCGCCGCCTACCGGATCGCGTCCGAGGCGCTGACCAACGTGCACAGGCACGCCGGGGCGACCCGCGCTGAGCTGCGGGTGGAGGTGGTGGGCGGCACGCTGAGGCTGGAGGTGTCCGACGACGGCCGCGGGATGCGGCCGGAGCCCGGGGCCGGGGAGGACACCTGTACGGGGAACGGTGCCAGTGAGGGGAACGGTGCCGGAGGGCCGGACTCGGCGAGGGCGGGGAAGCCGGACGTGGCGGAGGCCGGGAGGCCGGACGCGGCGGGGGTGGGGCTGGCGTCGATGCGGGAACGGGCCGCGGAGCTGGGCGGATCGTGCACGTTCGAGGAGCCTCCGGGGGGCGGGACCCTCGTCAGGGTCGTGCTGCCCGCGG
This sequence comes from Streptosporangium sp. G11, assembly GCF_051192615.1. Lineage (NCBI taxonomy): Bacteria > Bacillati > Actinomycetota > Actinomycetes > Streptosporangiales > Streptosporangiaceae > Streptosporangium > Streptosporangium sp. G11. The sequence goes on along the minus strand of NZ_JBPJUQ010000013.1, from coordinate 35,646 downwards.
GCGAGGAGGAAGGGGACAGCGGTGATCCGGATCCTGCTGGTTGACGACCACCCGGGGTTTCGCGCTGGACTGCGGACCCTGCTGTCGACGGCCGAGGGCGTCGAGGTGGTCGACGAGGCCGCGAGCGGCGAGCAGGCGCTGGCCCTGGTCGGGCGGGCGCAGCCCGACGTGGTCCTGATGGACCTGGCGATGCCCGGCATGGGCGGGGTCGCGGCGACCGAGCGGCTCACCCGCGACCACCCGCACATCCGGGTGGTCGTGCTCAGCATGTCGGACGACGACGACTCGGTGTTCGCCGCCATGCGGGCCGGTGCCCGGGGCTACGTCCTCAAAGGCGCCAGGAAGGCGGAGATCGTCCGGTCGGTGCAGGCGGTGGCCGAGGGCGAGGCCATCTTCGGGCCCGCCGTCGCCGCCCGGCTGGTGGGCTACTTCGCCGAGCGCGGACCCGGAGCCGGGCGCGGCGGACCGGCCCTGCCCGAGCTGACCAGGCGGGAGCGGGAGATCCTCGGCCTGGTCGCCGAGCACCTGACGAACCCGCAGATCGCGGCCAGGCTCGGGCTGAGCCAGAAAACCGTGCGCAACCACGTGTCGGCCGTCTTCACCAAGCTCCAGGTGGCCGACCGGGCGCAGGCGATCACGCGTGCGAGGGAAGCGGGGCTCTGACACCCCCGGTCCACTCGGCGTCCGGCATGCGCAGCACGCGCAGCGCGATCCAGCCGTAGGCGGCCAGGTGGAGCAGGGCGCCCACCGACTGCACGGCCGGCGACTGCCCTATGGCCACGAACGGGACGACCGTCCCCACGATCGCGACGACCGGCACCCACCAGGGGGCGACCCTGACCGCGGCCAGCGCGATCAGCAGGGTGAACAGGCCGACGTGGCACAGGAACGCGGGCAGCAGCATGCCGTACAGGAAGCCCCACAGCTCGCCCGCCCGGGCCGTGACCGCCTCCGCCTGCGCGGCGGGCAGCGTCTGGGCCAGGGCGAGGTCGTAGAAGTCGGTGGTGAAGAGCGTCAGCGCGTGCCCGGAGCCGATCAGCCCGATCGCGGCCCCGATGCCGCTCGCCCTCGGGGCGCGTTCGCGCAGCAGGTGGGCCAGGGCGAGGACCACCGGGATGAGGCTGAGCGTCGCCCAGACGTAGAGCAGCGCGCTGACCTGCACGGTCGTCGCGTGCTCGCGGAAGATGTCGGGGTCGTGCTCGGCTCCGGGGGGTGAGGTGAGGAAGGCGAGGAACTCCAGCACCGGCCAGGCGAGCAGGGCGATGCCGGCGACGACCCGGCGAAACGAGTCAGTATTTTTCATCACCTGCGTAGCGAACCGGGATCCCGTCCCGGGCCGCCTGAGCCGGTGACCCCGGTTCCCGGGAGGAATGTCCTCCGGAAACCGGGACCGCCCCGCCGCGGTGACCGGCCGTGGCGGCGGGCCTTCCGGCGTGACCCGCGACGCGGCGGTCAGTGCCGGGTGGCGTCGGCCTCCGGGGGGAGCTCGGTCTTCGGGGTCGGCTCGGTCTGCGAGGTCGGCCCGGTCTGCGAGGTCGGCTCATCCTGCGGGGTCGGCCCGGCCTTCCGGGAGAGGTGGGCCCCCGGCACGAAGTGGGAGAGGACCTCGGGGTTGGCCATGGCGTCGAGGTTGGCGGCCTTCTCCGGGGCGACACCGAGGAGGATCTTGCGGATGGGGACCTCCAGCTTCTTGCCGCTGAGGGTGCGGGGGATGCCGGGGACCTCGATGATCTCGTTCGGCACGTGGCGCGGTGAGAGGCCTTCCCGCAGCTCCCGGCGCAGGCGCGCGACCAGGTCGTCGTCCAGGGGCGTCGCCTCGGCCATGGTGACGTACAGCAGCAGGCGGCCCTCCTGCCCGAGCTGGCCGGTGTCGATCACCAGGCTGTCGGTGATCTCCTCGAAGCGCTCCACCACGCGGTAGAACTCGCTGGTGCCCATCCGGACACCGCCCCGGTTCAGGGTCGAGTCGGAGCGGCCGTAGATCACGCAGCCGCCGTCGGGAAGGATCTTGATCCAGTCGCCGTGCCGCCAGACGCCGGGATACTCGGAGAAGTAACTGTCGCGGTAGCGGGACCCGTCGGGGTCGTTCCAGAACATCACCGGCATCGACGGCATCGGCAGGGTCAGCACCAGCTCCCCCACCTGGCCGATCACCGGCGTGCCCGACGGGTCGAAGGACTCGACCCTCGCCCCCAGGCAGCGGCACGGGATCACCCCCGCCCGGACCGGCAGCAGCGGTACGGCGCCCACGAAACCGGTGCAGACGTCGGTGCCGCCGGAGAACGAGCCGAGCTGGACCTCCGGCAGCGCCTCGTGCACCCAGGCGAACCCCTCGGGCGGCAGCGGCGAGCCGGTGGAGCCGAGCCCCCGCAGCCGGTCGAGACCGGACGGCAGAAGACCGGCCTTCATGGACGCGATCACGTACGGGGCCCCCGTACCGAAGTAGGTGACGCCCTCCTCGGCGGCCAGCCGCCAGAGCGCGCCGGTCTCCGGGTAGGTCGCGGCCCCGTCGTAGAGCACCACCGCCGAGCCGACCAGCAGGCCGCCGACGAGGTAGTTCCACATCATCCAGCCGGTGGTGGTGTACCAGAAGAAGACGTCGTCCTCGCCCAGGTCCTGGTGGAAGGAGAGCGCCTTGAGGTGCTCCAGCACCACGCCGCCGTGACCGTGCACGATCGGCTTGGGCAGCCCGGTGGTGCCCGAGGAGTAGACGATCCAGAGCGGGTGCCCGAACGGCACCGGCTCGAAGTCGAGCGGCCCCGCGACGGCGCGCAGCTCCGCCCAGCTCACCGTACGGACCCCGTCGCCGGTCGCGCCCTGGCTCTCCGCCGTGCCGGGGATGTCCTGGGCCGGGATGCTCACCCGCGCCACCAGGGTCGGCAGCTTGGCGGCGATGTCCTGGACGACCCCGCTCCGGTCGAAGCGCCTGCCGTTGTAGTCGTAACCGTCGACCGCGACGAGCACCTTCGGCTCGATCTGGGTGAAACGGTCGATCACACTGGGCGCGCCGAAGTCGGGCGAGCAGGAGGACCAGACGGCGCCCAGGGAGGCGGTCGCCAGGAAGGCGATCAGCGCCTCGGGGACGTTCGGCACGTAGGCCGCGACCCGGTCTCCCCGGCCGACGCCCAGCGCGGCCAGTCCCGTGCGGACCCGCGCCACCTCCTCGGCCAGTTCTCCCAGGGTGAGCGCCCGGCGCCCGCCCGCCTCGTCGCGGGAGATCACCGCGAGCCGTCCGGGGGCGGACGCGGCCGCGCGCAGCGCGTTGGCCGCGTAGTTCAGCGTCGACCCGGCGAACCACTCGGTGCCGGGCATCTCCCCCGACATGACAGGCCCGTCACCGCGCTCTCCCACGACCCCGAAGTAATCCCAGATCGACGTCCAGAACTCCTCCGGGGCGTCGACCGACCACTGCCACAGGGACTCGTAGTCACCGGCCCGGCCCAGCCACTGCGCGTAGCGGGTGACCTTGGCGTTCCTCACGATCTCCGGGGACGGCTCCCAGAGCGGCGCACCTTCCTCAACCATGACCCCCATCCTCTCGGCGCCCCACCCGAATGTCATCCCCCGTGGCCACACACCCTCCACCCACCCCGTGTGGGACGGCCACGTACGAACTCCCGGGCGGGAACGGGCGACGCCCGGCCACGGACATGAATCCTCGCCGGACATGTGGGGCCGATCAGCGGTGACGGGTCCGGCTCCGCATGGTTCGCCCCGTACAGCCGCCGGACGGTCGCCCGCGAGGGCGAGGAGTCAGCGGCCCGCCGGGGAGTGGCCCGCGCGCCGGGCCGGCGAGGTGAGGCCCGCGACGGCGGCGACGACCTCGGAGGGGTTGGAGAGGTCGGGCAGGACCACGTCGGCTCCCGCCTCGTGCAGTTCGGCCGGGAGGGAACGCCCCGAGGCGACCCCGATCATCGCGGCCCCGGCGATCCTGGCGGCCTGGACGTCCCTGGCCGAGTCGCCGATCAGCACGGTGTTGCGCCCGTCGAAGGTCGCCCCGTACTTCTGCTTGGCGCGGCCCTGCGCGACCTGCAGGAGGGTGGCCTTGGGGTAGACCTCCTCGCCGTAGCCGCCGATCTCGAAGTCGACGTGCTTGTCGAGGCTGAACGCGGTCAGCTTGTGCACCGCGTTGCTCTTGATCGTGCCGGTGAGCACCGACTGGACCACGCCGTCGAGCCTCGCGACGGCCTTCAGCGCGTCGCGGGCGCCGGACATCATCCGGCCGTCCTTGGCCAGGCGCTTGCGCCGGGCTCCGAAGGACACCGCCAGCGCGTCGAGGAACCTGGGGAGGTGGTCGTCCCCGGCGACGATCCCGTTGATGGCGAGCATCTCGAAGACGATCTCCGAGTCGGGGCGCCCGTTGGCCTGGGTCAGTTTGACCAGGGGTCTTCCGGTGACACTGCGGAAGGCCTCCGCGTACGCGTCGCGGGTGACGATCGACACGTCGACCAGCGTGAGGTCGATGTTCCAGAGGACGAGGCGGTTGATCGGGGACCTCCCGGAATGGGGGTGGATGCCCAGGGTAAGGCTCCAAGCGCACGATGACCGTCTTCGATACCGAAAGGATCCGTTCGCCGGTTCTCGGGAGATCGCGTGGCGGGCCGTCAGGCGTGGTCGAGTGCGTTCTCCAGGGTGTCGACGACCGGGACGCCGCAGGCCATCAGATCGGCCCGGCTGGTCATGCCGCCGGTGTAGAGGACCGCGCGTGCCCCGACGTGCTGGGCGGCGTGTGCGTCGTCCAGGCTGTCGCCGATCACGACGACGTCGGCCGGGTCGATGCCGAGCGCGGCGAGGTGGGCCACCATCGATTCGGCCTTGTGCCCGCCGGGAGCGCTGCGCAGGCCGTCGATCCGGGCGAAGTGGTGGTCGATCCCGAATTCCGCGATCTTGGGAACCAGCCGTTCGTGCGCCCACATGGACAGCAGCGACTGCTTGCCGCCCGCGCGCTCCCAGCTCTGCAGGGTGGAGAGGGCGTCGGCGGCCAGCCCGCACTCCAGCATCAGCCGGTGGTAGCTCTCGTGGAAACCGAGGTCGAGCCTCTCCCACTCGCCGTCCTCCAGGGCACGGCCGAGCATGCGCTCGTAGGCGGCCCAGATCGGGCGCGTGTAGACCGCACGGAAGCGGTCGGCATCGTAGGAACCCAGCCCGTACGGCTCGAACACCGCGTTCGTCGCACCGACGACGGCGTCGATGTCGTGAAACAGCGTGCCGTTCCAATCCCAAACAATGTGTCTCATATTGCCCTCCAGAATAGCGAAAACCCCCGCCGGACCGGCGCCGCGACGGGGGAATCGGCCCGCTCGCGGCACGGGGACTCCCCCGGGCTCCAGGTTTCGGGGGTACGGGCGCCGGGCTCCGGACGCGAGGGGAAAGGTCAGCCGACCAGGTCGGAGATCTCCTGGGTGGCGTACCACAGGAGCTCGTTGGCCTCGGCGCCGTCCACCGTGAAGCGGGCGTCGTCGTCGCCGCGGTCGGCCGCGGGCAGCGCGGCGAGGGCGGCCTCGACGTCCTCCACCGCCGACAGGTCGTCCACGTGGACCGCGGCGATCAATCCCAGCGGGACCGCCGCGGCGAGCCGCACCCGGGCGCGCTCCTCCAGGTCGACGCTCGCGCTCACGTCGCCCTCCGGTACGTCGACGGCGACGACCACCCGCCGCGCGGCGACCTCCACCCCGTCGACGCGGTCGGCGGCCAGCATCCGCAGGGAATCCCTGGCCGCCTCAGTCAGGGCGACGTACTCCAGTTCCTCGGTGTCACCCGAGGCGTACCACTCGATCAACGCGGGGGTCACCGCGTAACCGTTCAGCGGGGCCGGGCCGAGCTCCCCCACGGTGACCACGCGGGCCAGCGCCGGGAGCGTACACGGCAGGTACACGCGCATCCATGCCTCGATCTATCTCTCCGACATCGGCGCCGGTTCGGCGCCGATTCACGCATCGAGTGTGCCAGTACCCGCGCCCTCCGGTGCTACCGCCCGCGCGAAGCGACACGATCCGGAGGCGGCGCCCGGCGGCAGGGCCTCGGCACGGAGGATGCGAACGGGCGAAGACCGACGGGACAGGACAACGAGATCACGAACGGACAAAGATGGATGGGCCAGGAAAGCGAGATCACGAACGGGCGAAGACGGACAGGTCGGCGAAGCGGGATCGAGAACGAACGAGGAGACGGGCGGGACAGGTCAGCGGAGCGGGATCCGGAACAGGGTCTCCAGTTCGGTGATGGTCAGCTCGGGGTCGCGGTGGTGCACGCCGACGATGCCGAGCTGCCGGGCGGCCTCGATGTTGGCCTCGATGTCGTCGACGAACACGCACTCCTGTCCGGTCAGGCCGATCCTGCCGAGCGCGTGCTCGAAGATCCTCGGCTCGGGCTTGCGCATGCCGATCTCCCCCGAGATGACGACCTCGTCGAAGACGTCCTCCCAGCCCTCACGGGGATACTCGTTCGCCCAGGAGTTGGAGAGCAGGCAGGTGCGCACCCCCGCGGCGCGGGCCTCACGGAGCATCTCGTACATCGGCTCGACCCGGTGGAAGCGGGAGAACATCCTGGTCAGCAGCCCCTCGGCGATCGGCGGCACGCCGTCCGTCGTGATCAGCCTGGCCGCCAGGTCACGTTCGAAGTCCAGGCCGGAGATCTCCCCGCGCTCCAGGGCGTGGATGGTGTTCTCGCCGTTCTCCGAGTTCTCGTACGCGCGGATGACGAGCTCGCGCATCACCTGCCGGTAGTGGGCCTCGTCGAGCCTCTCGGCGACGATCCACTCGGCGATCGCCTCGGCAAGACCGACGGTGAGCACGCCACCCCAGTCGATCAACACGCCCTTCAGCATCTCTCCTCCTTGATGGAACGGGTTCCAGGGTAGGCGTGGACCGGTGGACGGCCGAAGAAGGGGTGGTGCCAAACTGGCCGCCATGGACTTCGCGCTCAGCGACACGGCGCAGGAATACCTCGCCAATCTGACCGATTTCATGGCTGCCCACGTGTACCCGGCGGAGCCGGTCTACCACGCGTGGCGCCAGACCCGGGGACACGACAGTCACGAGCTGCCACCGGTGGTGGAGGAACTCAAGGCCGAGGCGCGCTCGCGCGGTCTCTGGAACCTGTTCCTGCCCGCCGAGTCGGGCATGTCGGTGCTCGACTACGCCAGCCTGGCCGAGGTGACCGGCCGCTCCATCGACCTCGCTCCCGAGGCGCTGAACTGCGCCGCCCCCGACACCGGGAACATGGAGGTCCTGCACATGTTCGGCTCGCCCGAGCAGCGGGACCGGTGGCTCAAGCCCCTGCTCTCCGGCGAGATCCGTTCGGCGTTCGCGATGACCGAACCCGCAGTGGCCTCCAGCGACGCCACCAACATCGCCACCTCCATCAGGCTCGACGGCTCCGAGTACGTCGTCAACGGCCGCAAGTGGTTCATCACCGGTGTGGCCGACCCGCGCTGCGAGATTCTGATCGTGATGGGCAAGACCGACCCCGACGGCCCCCCGCACCGCCAGCAGTCGATGATCCTGGTCCCGATGGACACACCGGGCGTCGAGGTCGTACGTCATCTGCCGCTCTTCGGCTACCAGGAGCAGCACGGACACTCCGAGATCGTCTTCACCGACGTCCGGGTGCCCGCCTCGAACCTCATCGCGGAAGAGGGGGACGGCTTCCGTATCGCCCAGGCACGTCTCGGTCCCGGGCGCATCCATCACTGCATGCGCGCCATCGGCATGGCCGAGCGCGCCCTGGAGCTGATGTGCACCCGTGCCGCCAACCGGGTGGCCTTCGGCCAGACGCTGGCGCAGCAGGGTGTGGTGCAGCAGCAGATCGCCGAGTCGCGGCTGGCCATCGAGCAGGCCAGGCTGCTCACCCTGAAGGCCGCCTGGATGATTGACACGGTCGGCGTGAAGGCGGCCGCCTCGGAGATCTCCGCCATCAAGGTCGTCGCCCCGAGGATGGCGTGCGAGGTCATCGACCGCGCCATCCAGGTCCACGGCGGCATGGGCCTGTCCGACGACGTCCCGCTCGCGGCGATGTACGCGCAGGCCCGCGCGATGCGCATATTCGACGGCCCCGACGAGGTTCACATCCGCACCGTGGCCCGCCGCGAGCTCAAGCCGTACCTCTCCTAGAACGTCCGGGAACGAAGGCGAGCGGTCCGACAGCGCGGAGATTCCTCCCCCAACATCCGATTCAACGGCCGTTACGCGTTTCGCGGCCCTAATACGAGGAAGATTACGAGAATGGCACTCGGGCCATATAACCGCACGTAGAAGGCATGATCGACCTCCTGCGGGCTCCATTTGCAACCTTCCCTCGGTTCCCATTGAGGAGGGATCATGGCAGTAGCTCAGACGAGCCGGTCACGCGCCCGTACGGCGCAGAGACCGACCACACCCGCAACGTCCACAACCCATGCCCAGGCAGGCAGGAAACAGGACGGCAACTCGCTCACGCTCAACCTTCCGATGTTGACCGTGCAGCTGCGGCCTCCGCATGTTCACATGCCGCACGTCAGCAGGCAGGAGGCGGGACAGGCCGTCGACGCGGCCAAGTCGTTCCTTCCGCCTGCCGAGCGCCTCGCCTATTACGGAGGACTCGGCGCGCTCGCGGTGGCGGGGTTGCTCGAATGGCCGGTAGCGGCGGCCATCGGGGTCGGAACGCTGATCGCGCAGCGCGCGCGTGGGGGCGGCCGAGCGCCGAGCCCGGCTTCCAGGCCCTCGATGTCCGCATCCGGAGGCCCCACGTCTCGGACGACGCCCGCATCCCGTACGGGTGCGTCCGCGTCACGCACCGCCTCCCGGGCCGCGGGTGCCGCGACCCGCGCGGCGGGCACCGCCGCGGCACGCACCGCGGGGGCGGCCTCTCGGACGGCCGGGGCCGCGGCACGCGCCGCGGACACCGTGTCCCGCGCGGCGGGCACCGCCGCCTCCCGGGCGGCCGGAGCCACGTCACGGACCCGGAGCACGACATCCCGGGCGACCGGCGCGGCCTCACGCACCAAGACCGCGACATCCCGCACCACGGGCGCCAAGACCCGCGCGACGGGCACCGGATCCCGGGCGACCGGGGCCGCGGCCCGCACCACGGGTGCCGCGACCCGCGCGACCGGCGCGACCTCACGGGCGAAGACCCCGGCCTCACGCACCAAGAGCGCGACATCCCGCACCGCGGGTGCCGCGACCCGCGCAGCGGGCACCACCGCCTCCCGGGCGGCCGGAGCCACGTCCCGCGCCGCGGGTGCCGTGTCCCGCGCGGCGGGTACCACCGCTTCGCGGGCGGCCGGAGCCGCGTCACGGACCCGGAGCGCGACATCCCGGGCGACCGGCGCGACCTCACGGGCGAAGAGCCCGGCCTCACGCACCACGGGCACCGGAACCGCGTCACGCACCAGGGGCACCACGACCCGCGCGACCGGAACGACCTCGCGCACCCGCGGCACCACGTCACGCACCACGGGTGCCACGAGCCGGGCGACGGGCACCGGATCCCGGGCGACGACGTCCACCTCGCGGGCCGCGACCGCGTCCCGATCCACGAAATCCGCACCGAGGACCACGAGGCCCACGTCACGGGCTTCGGCGTCCACTTCTCGCACCGCGGGCTCCGCCTCCCGTTCGAGGGGTTCGGCCCGCGGGACATCGTCCAAGTAATCGCAGCGATGGGGCCGATCAGGCCACGCGTGACCAACGGCCTGATCGGCCCCGTCATCTTGTCTGCCGGAGATCTGAATGTTCGTGCCCCGCCTGCTGTCTGTTCCCGCGGAAACCCTCTGGAGCGTCGTGCCCGGCGCGATCAAGGTCGTACCCGACGCGGTCAGGAACGCCCTGCCGCGTTCGCGGGGAAAACGGATCTGTCCCGGAGGGCTCCATGTCGATCTGCGCGTGATCGGCGCTCCGGGCAGCGAGCCGAAGGCCCGGCGGCTGGAGAACGCGCTGCTGAAGCTGGAGGGGGTCGAGCGGGCGGAGGTCAACGGTGTCCTCGGCTCCGTCTTCGTGGGGTGCGAGCCGGCACTGATCAACCTGGAGAAGCTGCTGACGATCGTCGAGGCGCTCGACGGCGACGGTGGGGACGACGATGACGACGACCTGACCGACGACATCGCCGAGGGTCTGGAGGAGGCCGTCGAAGACGAGGTCACCGAGGACGAGGACGCGGAAGAGGACATCGAGGCCGGCGAGGCCTCATCTCCGGAGGCGGGATTCCTCGCCTCCAAGCTGGCGGAGCACCACACCGCCAGGCTGGTGGAACAGCACGCCCGTGCCGGCATGCGGCTCGGCGCGAGCCTGATCGGGGCGGGCGTGGCGTTCGCCGGGCGAGCGATACATGTGCCGCCGATCCCCCCGATCGTTCCCGCGCTGCTGGGCCTGGCCGAGTCCACCCCGAGAGTCCGCGACGAGCTGGAACGCCGCATCGGCGGTCCCGCCACCGTCACCCTGTTCACGACGGCGAACATCGTCACCCACACGCTGGCGCTGCGCCGGGTGGGGATGCTCGTCCAGTCGGTCACCGCCGCCAGCCGCTACATCGAGGCGCGCGAGACGCGGCGATCCTGGGAGGCGCGCCAGCACGAACTGGCGTCGGGAAAGGGCTCCTACCGGCATATCCGCACGCCCAGGAGGCCCCGTCCCGCGCCGATGGCCTACAGCCCCGTGGAGCGGTTCGAGCGCGTCGGGGCCCCGGTGGCGGCGGGCGCCTCCGGGCTGGCGTACCTTCTCGAGAACCGGGAGCGTGCCGTCGCCGTGCTCACCGCGACGACGCCCAAGGCCGCGAAGCTGGGCCGTGAGTCCTTCGCCTGCGCGATCGGGCGTGCCATGGCGAGGCGCGGGGCGGTCGTTCTCAACAACCGCGCCCTGCGCCGCATGGACGGCATCGACACCGTCATCCTCGACGCCGGCGTACTCGGCACGGGGTCGTGGGAGATCGACCGCGTCATTCCCCTCGGGGGCCTGGACTCCGTGAACGGCGAGGGCCTCGACGGCTTGCGCGCACGGCTCCGCACCCTGATCGACGTCGACGACCCGGACGCGCGGCGGGAACACGACACGTGGAAGGCCGAGCCCCTGGCAGGTCCGGCCGGGCTCGTCACAGAGGACGCCGCGGACTGGGAGGCCCGGGGGGTCCGGGCCGTCCGCGTGACAAGGAAGGGCGTTCCCGCCGCCCTGGTCGGCATGGCGCCGGGGGTCGACCCGCTGGCCGACGCGATCGTCGCCGCGGCCAAGGGCGCGTGCGCCGTGGCGCTCGCGGGAGGCGACACGGCACTCGGCCTGCGGCTCGGCATCGATGAGATCGTGCCGGGCGGTTCCCGGCTGGCCCGGTCGATCCGCGCGCTCCAGGCGGAGGGCCACGGGGTCGCCGTGGTGTCGGAGCGCCGCATGGCCGCGCTGGCCCAGGCCGACCTGGGCATCGGCGTGCTGCGAGGCTCGGGCCGGGTGCCCTGGGACGCGGACGTGCTCGCCGAGCTTGAGGAGGTCCACCTGCTCCTGAGCTGCCTGGCACCGGCGAGGAGGACGAGCGAGCGGTGCGTGTGGCTCACCGCCGCGGGGAACGCCACCGGAGGCGCGCTGGCGGCCCTCGGGCCATCGGAGGAGTCGCAGCACAAGGCCCATCTCGCGAGTAGCTGCACGTCGATGGCCACCCTCGTCACGGGCGAGTGGGCGGGCCGGCACGCAGGGCGGGAAACCCCGCCGATCCGGATCGACCGGACCCCCTGGCACGCGATGCCGACCAAGGAGGTGCTGGCCCTGCTGGGCTCGTCGTCCAGCGGGATCAGCGAGGCCGAGGCCGCGCGGCGCAGGTCCTCAACGGGATCGGGGGAGCCGCAGGGCCCGGAATCGCTGCTCCGCGTGTCCGCGAAGGAGCTGGCCAACCCGCTGACCCCCGTCCTGGCCGCGGGGGCGGGCCTGTCGGCCATGGTCGGCTCGATCTCCGATTCGGTGATGATAGGCACGGTCGTGGCCGCCAACGCGCTCATCGGAGGGGGCCAGCGCTACACCGCCGACCGGGCGCTGCACCGCCTGACCGAGGCGGTGGCGGTCCCCGTGCGGCTGCGCCGCCCCCACGAGAAGGCGAGTGCCCCTCGCTCTCCCAAGCGCGGCGGGCACGAGAAGGCGGGCGCCGCCCGCCCTCACGAGCAGGCGAGCGCGACCGTCGAGGACCTCGTACCCGGCGATGTGATCGAGCTGCGCGCGGGCGACACCGTGCCGGCCGACTGCCGCGTGCTCAAGGCGGTGGGGCTGGAGATCGACGAGGCCGCCCTGACCGGCGAGTCGCAGCTCGTCACCAAGTCACCCGAGCCCGTCAACGCGCCCGCCATCGCCGACCGGACCTCGATGGTCTACGAGGGGACGACGGTGGCGGCCGGCAGCGGGCTGGCCGTGGTGGTCGCGGCGGGCGAGGCGACCGAGACGGCCAGGACCGCCAGGCTCGCCGCGGAGGAGCCTCCGGTCTCGGGCGTGCGGCTGCGGTTGCGGGAGCTGAGCCGGCGGGTCCTCCCGGTCGCGGTCGGATCGGGCGTCGTCCTGCTGGCCGCCGACCTGCTGCGCGGCAGTTCCGCGCCGCAGGCGCTCGCGCCGGCGGTGAGCCTCGCCGTCGCCGCCGTGCCCGAGGGGCTGCCGTTCGTCGCCTCGGTCGCGGAGCTCGCCTCCGCGCGGCGGCTGTCGACCCGCAACACCCTGGTGCCCAACCCCTCCACGATCGAGGCCCTCGGCCGGGTGAACGTCCTCTGCTTCGACAAGACGGGAACCCTCACCGAGGGGCGCATCAGCCTGCGGTGCGTCTCGGACGTGCAGGACGAGCGCACCGTGGAGGACCTGACGCCCGAGCTGAGGCACATCGTGGCCGCGGGGATGCGCGCGTGCCCGCGGCACGACGAGGGGCGGCCCATCCCGCATCCCACCGACCGCGCCGTGCTGAAAGGGGCCGAGCGGCTGGGCGTGACCGAGAAGGGGACCGGAAGCTGGGAACGGGTGGACGAGCTTCCCTTCGAGCCGGGACGCGGCTATCACGCCGTGCTCGGCAAGGGCGACTCGGGCCCGCTGCTGAGCGTCAAGGGCGCCCCCGAGGTCGTGGTCACCCGTTGCACGTCCATCCTCCGCGACGGCCAGGTGGTCCCTCTCGCGGGCCACCTCGTGGCGGAGATCGAAAAGGAGCTCGACCAGCTCGCCCGGCAGGGCTACCGGGTGCTCGCGGTCGCGGAGCGCCCCGCCTCCGACCGCCGCGATCTCGACGAGTCCCGCATCCAGGACCTGTGCTTCCTCGGATTCCTCGGCCTGGCCGACCCGGTGCGGCCCACGGCCGCGGAGAGTGTCGGCCGCCTCACGCGGGCGGGCGTACACGTTGTCATGATCACGGGCGACCATCCGAGCACGGCGGAGGCGATCGGCGTCGAGCTGAACGTGCTCAACGGCGGGCAGATCATGACGGGGCCCGAGCTGGACGAAATGGACGACGACACCCTGGTGGAGGCCCTGCCGGAGGTGACGGTCTTCGCCAGGACCACCCCGGCGCACAAGGCGCGAATCGTCAGCTGCCTGCGCCGGACCGGCAAGGTCGTCGCGGTCACCGGCGACGGCGCCAACGACGCCCCCGCGATCCGGGTCGCGGACGTGGGGATCGCCCTGGGGTCCCGCGCCACCCCGGCGGCGCGGACGGCGGCCGACATCGTCGTGACCGACGACCGCATCGAGACGATCGTCGACGCGATCATCGAGGGCAGGGCCATGTGGAGCTCGGTCCGCGACGCCCTCAGCATCCTGCTCGGCGGCAACATCGGCGAGATCGTCTTCGCGGTCGGGTCCAGCCTGATCAGCGGCGGGAACGTGCTGAACGCCCGGCAGCTGCTGCTGGTCAACCTGCTCACCGACATGCTGCCCGCGATGGCGGTCGCCTCCCGGCCCCCGACGGCGACCAGCCCGGAGAAGCTGCTGGAGGAGGGCCCGGAGGCCTCGCTGGGAGCCTCCCTGACCCGCGACATCTACCTGCGCGCCGCCACCACGGCGAGCGCGGCGGGCGCGGCCTGGGCGATCGGCCGGATGACCGGTACGCGCGGGCGGGCGGACACGATGGGGCTGGTCGCGCTCGTGGCGTCGCAGCTGCTGCAGACCCTGGCCCTGGGCAGCCGGGACCGCCTGGTCGTGCTGGCCTCGCTCCTGTCCCTCCTCATCCTGGGCATGTCGGTCTCGGTTCCGGGGCTCTGCCGGTTCTTCGGCTGCCACCCTCTCGGGCCCGTGGGATGGACCATCGCCCTGGGAAGCGCGGCCACCACGACGGCCGCCGGGGTGGCGATCCAGGCCTCGACCCGGAAGGTGTCACCGAACGTTCACCAAACAGTAACCTCATAACGGATGACTTGTACTCGTTTAGTATGAATCATCACCTTAAGCACTCCTTCTGCCTGTGAGGTTTCTATGTCCGGTTTCATCTCCACCGTGCTCGCCAAGGCGGCCGTCATGCTCATCGAGGCCCTGCTCACGCGCATCATCCAGTCGCTCGTCGTCTCGCTGGCCAGGACCGGCAACCTCCAGGTCGCCTGATCGGACCCCGCGGTACGGATCCCCGGGCCCCCTTCAGCGGGCCCGCGAGGTGATGAGCCGGGCGACCTTGAGGTGCTCGGCCGAGCGGAGCACCCGCTCGGCCTTCGCCGGGTCGGCGACCGGCGCCCTGTTCAGCAGGCCACGAGCGGCCTTCATCGTCAGCAGTCGCCGGACGGACTGGTCGAGCCGCGCCTTGGAGATCTTCCCGGACGCCACGGCCGCCAGCAGCGCCCGCTGGGCCTCGCGATAGTCCGGCGGCATGAGCAGCAGGTCCACCCCGGCCAGGATCGCCCGTACCGCGACCTCCCCGTCCCCGTACTTCTTGCGCACTCCCGCCATGTCCAGCGCGTCGGTCGAGACGACCCCGTCGAAGCCGAGCTTCTCGCGGAGCAGCCCCGTCAGGATCGGCTTGGAGAGGGTGGCGGGGTCCCCCGAGGGATCAAGCCTCGGCATGACGACGTGCGCGCTCATGATCGCGTCGACGTCCTTGCCGATGGCGGCGGCGAACGGCGGAGCGTCCAGCCTGTCCCACTGGGACCGGGAATGCTTGATCACCGGCAGGCCGGTGTGGCTGTCGACACCGGTGTCGCCGTGGCCGGGAAAGTGCTTGGCCGTGGCCCCGATCCCCGCGTCGTGGAAGCCCTCGACGGCGGCGGCGACCATCGGCGCCACCTTCTTCGGATCCGAGCCGTACGCGCGCGGGCCGATCACCGGGTTGCGCGGGTTGAGGTTGACGTCGGCGACGGGCGCGAAGTCGAGGTTGACGCCCAGGGCGCGCAGCTCGGTGCCCGTCACCTCGGCGGCCCGGCGGGCCAGCGAGATGTCGCGGGTCGCGCCGATGACCGACGCCCCGGGAAGAGGGGTGACCAGCGGGGCGAGGCGGGAGACCTTGCCGTTCTCCTGGTCCGTGCCGATCAGCAGCGGGATCTCGGGCGACGCCTTCTGCAGCCCGTTGGTCAGCGCCACGACCTGCCGGACGCTCTTGACGTTGCCCGCCCAGGGGAAGATGATCACCCCGCCGGGGCGGTAACGGGCGATCATCTTCGCCGGGGTGTCCACCCCGAACCGCGCCTGGTTCTCCCCCGACGACGTGTCGGCCGACAGGCCGTACAGCACGGGCATGAAAAGCTGGCCGACCTTCTCCTCCACGCTCATCGAGGCGAGCACGTCCTCCACCCCCGGTGCCTCCGCCGTCGCGGAGGCCGCGGGGGGAGCGGACTCCGCGGGGGTCTCCGGGGTCCCCGCCGGTGCCGCCGCGTCGGCGCTCGCCGAGGTCTCCCCCGCCCTCGTGGCACCGGACGCGGGCGGAGCGGTCCTGCCCGCCTCGGCACATCCGGCCGCCATCGTCGCGATCAATGCGATACCCGTAACACCTGTCCACCGAGCCATGCCGCTTACGCTATCCGGGCCCGCACCCCGCTGCCCGCGTACGCGGCCGGTCACCTTCGACCACACGCGCCCCACCGGCGAGGCCCCTGCGGCGCGTCCCGGCCCGTACGCCACTTCCCTCGAAGGAGGATCGCCCACGTCAGAGGGCCAGACCGGACAGGCCGGGCAGGTGGGAGCGCGCCTCGGCGCGCGCGTCCTCCGGGGAGGCGGCGGCCCGCGCGGCGGCGGCGGCGAGGTGACACTGCCGCCGCGTGTGGCGCGACAGCGCGGCCCGTACGGCGGGCAGCGCCGGGGCGGACATCGACAGCGAGGTGACCCCGAGCCCGACGAGCACGCAGGCGAGGGCCGGATCGGCCGCGGCCTCGCCACAGGCCCCGCACGGCCTCCCGCGCGCGGCGGCGCCCGCCGCCGCCAGGGCGACCAGGTCGAGCAGGGCGGGCTGCCAGGCGTCCTGGAGCCCGGTCAGCGCGCCCAGCTGCCGGTCGGCGGCCAGGGCGTACTGGGCCAGGTCGTTGGTGCCGATGGAGAAGAAGGCCGCCCGGACGGCCAGGTCGGAGGCGCGCAGGGCCGCCGACGGGATCTCGATCATCACTCCCGCCGACGGCAGCCCCGCCGCGTCGCAGGCGTCGGCGAACCAGGCGGCCTCCTCGGCGGTGGCCACCATCGGCGCCATCACCTGAAGCCTCGCCGACGAGCGGGAGGCCGCCGCGGCCAGGGCGGCGAGCTGGGTGTCCATGATCTCCGGGTGGGTCCTGAACAGCCTCGCCCCGCGCTCTCCCAGCGCGGGGTTGGGCTCGTACGCTCCCGGCGGCAGGAAGGCGAGGGGCTTGTCCGCTCCCGCGTCGAGGGTCCGCACGATCACCCTGCCACCGGGAAAGGCGTCCAGCACCTCCAGGTAGGCGGCCTCCTGCTCCTCCGCGGAGGGCGCCTCGTCCCTGTCGAGGAAGAGGAACTCGGTCCGGTAGAGGCCGACCCCCTCGGCCCCGTGCTCCAGCGCGGCGGCCACGTCGCGCGGCCCGCCGATATTGGCGAGCAGCGGCACGGCGTGCCCGTCGGCGGTCGTGCCCGGCCCCGTGGCGGAGGTCGGCGCGGCCTCCCTCGCCGCGGCGGCGTCGCGCGCCTCGAGCACCTCGTCGTCGGAGGGCGCGGGCCGTACGAGACCGGAGGCCCCGTCGACCAGCACCCGCGTCCCCGGCGTGATCGAGGTCGCCCCCGGGCAGGCCACCACGGCCGGCACCCCCATCGCGCGGGCCAGGATCGCGGTGTGGCTGGTCGGGCCGCCCTGCTCGGTGACGAAGGCCGCCACCACATCCGCGGACAGCAGCGCCGTGTCGGCGGGCGCCAGGTCACGGGCGACGAGGACGTACGGCTGCCCGGTGCCCGCGGGCACGCCGGGCGCGGGCCGGCCCTCGATCACCGCGATGGCCCGGTCCCTGACGTCGTCCAGGTCGGCGACGCGCTCCGCGAGGTATCCCCCGGCGGCGGCGAGCATGTCGCGGTAGTGGCCGAACGCCTCGTAGACCGCGCGGGCCGCGGCGGTGCCGGCCTGGACCAGCTTGGCCACCCCGTCCGCCAGGCCGGGATCGCGGGCCATCATGGCCTGCGCCTCCAGGATCTCCCTGCCCGCGCCACCGGCGAGGATCCCCCGCTCCTCCAGGTCGGCGGCGACCCGCTCCAGCGCCCGCCCGGCCACGGCCAGCTCCGCGGCGGCGTCCCCGCCGTGCCGGGAGTCCGGAGCCGGGACGATCGCCTCGTACGCGAGCACGTGGGCGGGACCGACACCGACGCCGGGGCTCACCCCCACCCCGGTGAGCGGGCTCACGGCGCCGACGCGATGCCGGCCAGCTGGTCGAGAAGCTCGTCGGCTCCTTCTCCCTCCGCTCTGATCACCACCGTGTCGCCCTCCCTGACATCGAGCGAGAGGACCGACAGGATGCTCTTGGCGTTCACCGGCTCGCCCCTCCCCTTGGCGACGGTGACGTCCAGGGACGCCTTGGCCGCCGTCTGGACGAACGTCGCAGCGGGCCGGGCGTGCAGGCCGACCTCCGACTTGACGATGACTTGGCGCTCGGCCACGTGTTCCTCCCGGGAGTCGTCCCGCGGTCTAGACCGCGGGGTCGTTGGTGGTCGACAGGGGCCAGGCGACCCCTGTCAGATCGGCGACCACGAGATCGGCCCCGGCCAGCTCAGTGCCCGCGTGCGTGGTCGCTATACCCACGCACGCCATACCCGCCGCCTTGGCCGCCGTGATCCCGGCGATCGAATCCTCGAACGCCACACAGTGTGCCGGATCGACCGACAGGCGTGCGGCGGCGAGGAGGAACCCCTCGGGGTCTGGCTTGCCCACGACGACGTCGTGGGCGGACACGATCGTCTCCAGCAGGTCGCGAATGCCGACCTGCGCCAGCCGCTCCTCCGCCCAGTCACGGCCCGCGGAGGTGACGACCGCGACCGGCGAGCCGTACTCCGAGACCCTGCGGACCAGCTCGGCGGCGCCGGGAACCGGCACGATGTCGGGCAGGCCGGGATGGTCCTGGAAGGAGAAGACCTCCTCGATCAGGTCGTCGATCCGCTTGCCCGGGAAGAGATGTGCGCTCTCCGTCAGGACGTCGCGCCCGCGCCGTCCCATGAACCCGCGCAGCACGACCTCGTCGTGGACCACCCCGTGGCTGTCGAGCAGCATCGACCACATGGCCATGCTCCGCCGCTCGGTGTTGATCAGCGTCCCGTCGAGATCGAAGAGCGCCGCCTTCACGGGCGGTTTCACCGTCTTGCCCACCTGTGTCCCCCACTCTCGGCTCTGCGGCCGGTGCTTCATGGTCATCGGTCCTCGCGAGCCCTCAGGCCGGATCGCTCCACTCGAAAAGCTCGTCACCGGCGTCGACACTCCCCGTGGCGAGGCCGGTGACGGCGTTCGCGGCGGCGTCCAGCGCGACGACCGGGCAGATCGGGTAGCGCCCGCCCGCCTCGATCCCGGCCGGATCCCACGCCACCACCGGCTGCCCGGCGCTCACCCGGTCGCCCTCGGCGGCCAGCGGCTCGAAGCCCTCGCCCCTGAGCTCGACCGTGTCGATGCCCAGGTGGACGAGGACCCCCCGGCCGTCGTCGCCGACGACCACGAACGCGTGCGGGTGCAGCTTGACGATGGTGCCCGCGATGGGGGAGAGCACCGGGCCGGGCGCCCTGTCCGGCTCGATCGCCATGCCGGGCCCGACCAGCCCCTCGGAGAAGACCGGGTCGGGCACCGAGCCGAGCCGCACGGCCAGCCCCGCGACCGGTGCCAGAACTGTGGTCACCGTACCCCCCTCGGCATGCCGCCGCCCGCGAGGACGGCCCTTCGCGCCCAGGCCGCCCGCCCGTGTCGTCCGGGCACGCCCCCGTCCCTGTCGGCCCCTGCCGGCCCTGATCGGCACGTGTTCAGCCCATGATGTCCTCGATGTCGCTGGCGATCGTGTCGGCCTCGGGGCCCACCACCACCTGGACGACGTTGCCCGCCGCCATCACGCCGTGCGCGCCGGCCGCCCGCAGGGCCGCCTGGTCGACCTTGGAGGCGTCGCGCACCTCGGTGCGGAGCCGGGTGATGCACGGTTCGATCTCGATGATGTTGTCCGCACCACCGAGTCCAGCGATGATCGCGTCGGCGTCGGCCGCCATGTCGCCCTCCAGATGTGATCACCCTGTTCCCAGGGCAATGACCAGGCTAAAGGACATGTCGCGATCAGTCGGTCTGGGTCACCTTGTTGAGACCGCGCGGAGCGTCGGGGTCGATGCCCAGCCTGCGCGCGAGCGCCTCGGTGAGCAGCTGGCCGGGGACGATGAGGCCCAGCGGGGCGACCCACTCGGGAAGGTCGGGGCCGTTCAGCGCGGCGGTGGAGACCGAGGAGAGCGCGGTGCCGCCGCCGACCGTGTAGGCCGAGGCGCCCGCGCCGGTCACCCGCTCGGCGAGCGCCACGGTGCCGGCCAGGGTCGGGCCCTCGCCCGCCGCGACCAGGATGGCCGGGGTGTCCTCGTCGACCACGGCGATCGGGCCGTGCAGCAGGTCGGCGTACGACAGGCCCATGGCGTGCAGGTAGCACGCCTCCTTGAGCTTGAGCGCGAGCTCCAGCGCGGTGGAGAAGGCCAGTCCCCGCCCGGAGACCACGACGCCCGGCTTGTCGGCCAGGCCCTCGACGATCGCCTCCAGGTCGCCCGGGTCGCCGACCAGCTTCTCGACCGCGTCCGGCACCCGCTGCAGGTCCGCAGCGTCGACGTCGGCGCCGAGACCGAGGGCCAGCACGGCGAGCGCGGCGAGCTGGGTGGTGTAGGTCTTGGTGGCCGGGACGGCCTTCTCCTCGCCCGCGACCGTGCACAGGGCGAGGTCCGCGGCCTGGGCCAGGGGGCTCTGCTCGCCGCCGTTGGTGATGGCCACGGTCCTGGCGCCGCAGTCCTTCGCCCAGATGAGGGTCTCGACGATCTCCTCGGTCCGGCCCGACTGGGAGAGGGCGACGGCCAGCACGCCGTTGAGGTCCAGCTTGCGCCGGTAGGTCGTGGCGATCGAGGGAGCGGCGAGAGTGGAGAGTCTGCCCGTGTGCGCCTCGGCCAGGTAACGGCCGTAGACTGCGGCGTTGTCGGAGGTGCCGCGGGCGACGAACAGCAGCTGGCGGGTCTGCCCCGCGAGCCGCTCCACCTCTCCGACCCTGGGGAGGAGGGCGTCGAGCGTGGCTCGCAACGCGGCGGGCTGCTCGGCGATCTCGCTGCGCATCTTGGTCGTCATCTCGCGCTCATCCTTCGGTTCGGACGGACGAGACCGGGCCGTTATCGATCCGTCTCCGGTCCGTACGTTGACACCCTTTTCCGGCCTGTGGTCTAGTCCGGACTAGACCAGTACGAACCATAACTCATCAGTCATTCCAGATCGAGGGGGGAGGTCCTGTGGCCCAGATCGATCCGGACAGTCCCGTGCCCAAGTACTTCCAGCTGCGGGAAATCCTGCTCGACCTCATCGAGAACAACGAGCTGGCGATCGGCACGGCGATCCCGTCCGAGCGCGAGCTCTGCCAGCGCTTCGGGCTGTCCCGCATGACCGTGCGGCAGGCCGTGGACCACCTGGTCTCCGAGGGCAGGCTCCAGCGGGTGGCGGGCAAGGGCACCTTCGTGGCCCGCCCCAAGATCGAGATGTCCCTGCGGCTGACCTCCTTCAGCGACGAGATGCGCACCAGGGGCATGGAGCCCGGCTCCCGCGACCTGGATCGGCGCGTGGTCAGGGCCAGCGCCCACCTGGCCAGGGAACTCGGCATCCAGCCCGGCGACGAGGTTCACTTCATCGAGCGACTGCGGACCGCGGCCGACGAGCCCATGTGCATCGAGCGGGCCCACATCCCCGTCTCCCTCGCGCCCGACCTCGACACCCACGACCTGACGGGCCGATCCCTCTACGCCCTCCTGGAGACCCGCTACGGCCTGGTGCTCGACGCCGGGGAGCTCACCATCGACGGCGGCATCGCCGACCCCGGGGACGCCGACCTGCTGAAGCTGCCGCGCGGCGGGGCCGTGCTGCTGCTCCAGCGGCGCTCCTTCGCGGGAGGCGTCTGCGCCGAACTCGGGGTGTCCACCTATCGCGCCGACCGCTACCAGCTCCGTACGATCCTGGAGATACCGGCCCGCCGCGCCTGACCCCGCCCGCCCCGACCACGTCGTCCCGCCCACCGCGCCCGTTTCGGCCGCATCCCGGCCCC
The DNA here is from genome assembly GCF_051192615.1 of Streptosporangium sp. G11. Taxonomy (NCBI): domain Bacteria; kingdom Bacillati; phylum Actinomycetota; class Actinomycetes; order Streptosporangiales; family Streptosporangiaceae; genus Streptosporangium; species Streptosporangium sp. G11. The sequence continues at coordinate 14,030 of NZ_JBPJUQ010000013.1, read as the reverse complement.
GCACCGCCGCCGTCACATCCCGTCCAGCCCCGCGCGACCGCCCCCTTCGCCGCCCTCCTCCCTCCCAGCCCCTGGAGGAAAGCCCGATGAGCCCTCCCTCGGCGGACGCGGGCCCGCCCGCCGCCCACCCGTCCGGGTCCGCCGCGATGAGCGTGCTCCAGCGCCTGGGACGTTCCCTGATGCTGCCGATCGCGGTCCTGCCGGCCGCGGGCCTGCTGTTCAGGCTCGGGCAGGCCGACCTCCTCGGCCGGACCGACAGCGTCCTGCTCGACGACGTGGCCCGTGTCGTCGGCACCGCGGGCGGCGCCCTGTTCGACAACCTGCCCATCCTGTTCGCGATCGGCGTCGCCATCGGGTTCGCCCGCAAGGCCGACGGCTCCACCGCCCTGGCGGCGCTCGTCGGCTACCTGGTCTTCCACGCCGTCAGCATGAACATGTTCTTCATCCTCTTCGACGCCGACCTGAGGGAGTCCATCACCACGCAGGTGTTCGACAGGGCCAACCCCGGCGTCCCCGACGAGGTCCTGAACCTCGGCGCGCAGAACCCGACCCGCGTGCTCGGCGGCATCGTCATGGGCCTGGTCTCGGCGTTGCTCTGGCAGCGCTACTACCGCACCAAGCTGCCGACCTGGCTGGCCTTCTTCGGCGGGCGCCGCCTGGTGCCGATCCTCACCGCCTTCGCCGGGCTCGTGATCGGCGTGCTCCTCGGCGCCGTCTGGCCGGTGCTGGGCGGCTGGGTCCGCGCCTCGGGGACCTGGCTCGCCTCCAACAGCGAGCTCGGCGCCGGGATCTACGGCATGATCAACCGCGCCCTGCTCCCGCTCGGCATGCACCACATCGTCAACAACGTGATCTGGACCCAGGTCCCCGAGTGCGTGGTCGACGGCAAGAAGCTCGCCGGGGACCTGATCTGCTTCAACAACGGCGCCGTCGGCTACGGCGGCTTCGAGGCCGGCTTCTACCCGGTCCTCATGTTCGGCCTGCCCGCCGCCGCGATCGCCATCTGGCGGGCCGCGCCGCCGCACCGCCGCACCGCGGTCGGCTCGATCATGATCTCCGCGGCGCTCACCGCGTTCCTCACCGGGATCACCGAGCCGATCGAGTTCGCCTTCATCTTCGTGGCACCGGTCCTGTTCGTGATCCACATCGTGCTGACCGGCATCTCCATGGCCCTCGCCTCCGCCCTGGGCGTCAAACTCGCCTTCAGCTTCTCCTCCGGGCTGATCGACCTGGGCCTGTACGGGACCGCGCCCAACGCCCGGGGGATACCGATCATCATCGTGATGGGACTCGTCTACGCGGTGATCTACTACACCGTGTTCAGCTTCCTGATCAGGAAGCTGAACATCATGACCCCCGGCCGCGAGCCCGAGCCCGACGTCGACTCCGGCGAGCCCTCCACCCCGGCGCGGGGCGGAACGGACACCGGTCCACCCCGCACCTGAGGGACGCGCCGCGCGGTTTCCGCCGAACGGACACCGGCCCGCCCCTGAGAGACGAGCCACTTGGCCTCGGCCGAACGGACACCGGCCCGCCTCGCCCCCAAGAGGCGCGCCGCGCGGTTTCGGCCGTCCGCCGGAGATCACGGCTTCGGCCACAACCCGTTTCCCCGCGGGACCGGCCACTCCAACCCGAGGTCACCTTCTTCGCCCAACAGGACGAAGCGACCGGGATTTCCGGGAAGTTGGCGGGCGGCGTATCTGGGCAGAGGGCCGGAAACTCCCTGATGCGTCAGTTTCTCCGCCCCGGCCGAGCACAATCGGAGTTCCCATGTCGCCCCCACGACGCCCGGCATCGCCCCCCAGGATCGCGCCCTCCCCCGCCGCCGAGCCGCCCTACGACGACGACCGCCCCGCCGGGGACACCCCGGCCATGCCGCCGTACGTGCAGGGCACCCTCGCCCTCGCCCTCGATCCCGCGAAACCGGGCCCCTCGGCGGGGAAACCGCTGGTCTGGGGCCCACCAGGCGCGGTCCCCGACGAGCGGCGGCTGCGGGCCCTCGCCCAGGCCGTCGCCGAGATCCTGTCCGGCAGGCGCCCCGCGGCGAGCGTCTCCTGCCACATGACCGGCAGGGCCCAGGCCGAGCTGGTCAGGAGCGGGAAGATCATCAACAGCGCGCGCCCACCCCGGGCGGGCAGGGCCCACGTCTCCCAGCCCGAGGACGGGGTGGTGGAGATGTGCGCCGTGGTCGACTGCGGCGACCGATCGCGCGTCCTGGCGCTGAGGCTGGAACGCAGGGGCGTGCGCTGGCTGTGCACCGAGTTCGAGACGACCCCCTGACCCACGTCCCGTACCTGCGAGGACTCCGCGACACCCCGGCCTCTCCTCCGCCGAAGGCGGGCCGGACACGCCGAAGGGCCCGCACCACGCGTGGTGCGGGCCCTTCGGTGACGGTCAGACCTCGACGTGCTTGGGGTCGCCGTGGCAGCGCTTGTACTTCTTGCCGGAACCGCAGGGGCACGGCGCGTTGCGCTCGACGTTGCCGTACGCGTCACGCTCGGCCTTGCTGCTGATCCGGGTGTGCTCCACCTCGCCGCTCTCGCCCGGAGCCGTGTACTCCAGCTCGGCGGGACGCTGCGGGCCGCGCAGGCCGCGGGCGATGATCGAGCGGGTCTCCGCGATCGCGGCGTCCTCGGAGTGGTCGTGCTCCTCGACGATCGGGTTGCTCTGCACCTCGACCTCAAGGTTGAACAGGTAACCGACCGACTCCTCCTTGATGCCCTCGAGCATCTGGGAGAACATCTCGAAGCCCTCGCGCTGGTACTCGATCAGCGGGTCGCGCTGGGCCATCGCGCGCAGGCCGATGCCCTCCTGGAGATAGTCCATCTCGTAGAGGTGCTCGCGCCACTTGCGGTCGAGGACCGACAGGATGACGCGGCGCTCCAGCACCCGCATGCCCTCCGGGTCCATGGCCTGGGCGTTGATCTCCTCTTCGCGACGGTCGTAGGCGGCCATCGCGTCGGCCTTGATCCGCTCGTCGAGGAACTGGGCGGTCAGCTCCTCGCGGCCTCCGGCCTCCTCGACGAGCTGCTCGGCGGTGATGCTGATGGGGTACAGCTGGCCGAGGGCCTTCCACAGCTTGTCGAGGTCCCACTCCTCGGCGAAGCCCTCGGCGGTGGCGCCCGCGATGTACTCGTCGATCACGTCGTTGACGAAGCCGCGGATCTGCTCGTGCAGGTCCGCGCCCTCCAGCACCCGGTGGCGCTCGGCGTAGATCACCTTGCGCTGCCGGTTCATGACCTCGTCGTACTTCAGAACGTTCTTACGGATCTCGAAGTTCTGCTGCTCGACCTGGTGCTGGGCGGAGGCGATGGCCTTGGAGACGATGCCCGACTCGATCGGGACGTCGTCAGGGATGTTGAGGCGCGTCATGATCATCTCGACCCTGGCCGAGTTGAACAGGCGCATGAGGTCGTCTTCGAGCGAGAGGTAGAAGCGCGACTCGCCCGGGTCGCCCTGACGGCCGGAACGGCCGCGGAGCTGGTTGTCGATGCGCCGCGACTCGTGCCGCTCGGTGCCCAGGACGTAGAGGCCGCCGAGCTCGGTGACCTCGTCGTGCTCGGCCTGCACGGCCGCCCTGGCCTTCTCCAGCGCCTCGCCCCAGGCCTTGTCGTACTCCTCCGGCGTCTCGACCGGGTCGAGGCCGCGGCTGCGCAGCTCCAGGTCGGCGCGGAAGTCGGGGTTGCCGCCGAGCATGATGTCGGTGCCTCGACCGGCCATGTTGGTGGCCACGGTGACGGCGTGCTTGCGGCCCGCCTCGGCGATGATCGCCGCCTCACGCGCGTGGTTCTTGGCGTTGAGGACCTCGTGCTTGACGCCCTTGCGCTTGAGCTCCTTGGCGAGGCGCTCGGACTTGGCGACGCTCGTGGTGCCGACCAGGACGGGCTGGCCCCGCTCGTAGCGCTCCTTGATGTCCTCGACGCTCGCCATGAACTTGGCGTCCTCGGTCTTGTAGACCACGTCGGCCTGGTCCTTGCGGATCATCGGCCGGTTCGTCGGGATCGGGACGACGCCGAGCTTGTAGGTCTGGTGGAACTCGTTGGCCTCGGTCGCCGCGGTGCCGGTCATGCCGGAGAGCGTCTCGTAGAGGCGGAAGTAGTTCTGCAGCGTGATCGTGGCGAGGGTCTGGTTCTCATCCTTGATCTTGACGGCTTCCTTGGCCTCGATGGCCTGGTGCATGCCCTCGTTGTAGCGGCGGCCGTGCAGGACGCGACCGGTGAACTCGTCCACGATCAGGACCTCACCGTCGACGACGATGTAGTCCTTGTCCTTCTTGTAGAGCTCCTTGGCCTTCAACGCGTTGTTGAGGAAGCCGACCAGGTGGGTGTGCTCGGGCTTGTAGAGGTTCTCGATGCCCAGCCAGTCTTCGACCTTCTCCACGCCGGACTCGAAGATGCCGACCGTGCGCTTCTTCTCGTCGACGGCGTAGTCGCCGGTGTTCTCCTCGCCGTCCTTGCCCTCGGTGCCCCTGCGGAGCCGGGGGACGATCTTGGCGAACTCGGCGTACCACTTGCCGGACTGCTCGCCGGGACCGGAGATGATCAGCGGCGTCCTGGCCTCGTCGATGAGGATCGAGTCGACCTCGTCGACGACGGCGAAGTGGTGGCCACGCTGGACGCACTCCTCCAGCGACCACGCCATGTTGTCGCGCAGGTAGTCGAAGCCGAACTCGTTGTTCGTGCCGTACGTGATGTCGGCGTTGTACTGCTTGCGACGCTCGTCGGAGGGCATGTTGGCCAGGATCACGCCGACCTCGAGACCGAGGAAGCGGTGGATCCGGCCCATCTCGTCGCCGTCACGCTTGGCCAGGTAGTCGTTGACCGTGATGACGTGGACGCCCTTGCCCGAGATGGCGTTGAGGTAGGTGGGGAGCGTACAGGTCAGGGTCTTGCCCTCACCGGTGCGCATCTCCGAGATGTTGCCCATGTGCAGGTTGGCCCCGCCCATGATCTGCACGTCGAAGTGACGCTTGCCCAGGACCCGCCGGGACGCCTCACGGACGGTGGCGAAAGCCTCGGGAAGCAGGTCGTCGAGGGACTCACCCTCCGCGTAACGCTGCTTGTAGTCGTCGGTGAGCGCGCGAAGCTCGGCGTCGGTCAAGCTCGTGAAGTCGTCTTCAATGGAGTTGACCTGGTCGGCGATCCGCTTGAGCTTGCGCAGAAGCTTGCCTTCGCCGGCGCGAAGAATTCTATCGAGAAAGGCTGGCACTTTAGGTAAAGCTCCTCGCAGGTCTTCCACGGCCGGACCGGCCCGGCTGAGGACGAGACATGGTTCTCCGCTGCCATCGTAGGCGGTTCCGCCACCAGACACAGCCACCCTGAAAGACGCTCTTGTGGCCCATGGAGTTCCTTGCCCGCTTCTTTGAGAGAGTACGACCAGCTTCAAAGGGTATGTCGCCCTTTGTCACGTCCGCGATAGATCATGCGGGCGCGTCGCTGTGCCTGGGAGGAGAAGCCGTGATGGCGGAGGACACGCGTCTGGCGAGTGGCGGGACCCACGAGGGCCAGGGAGGTGACGGGGGGCCCGCGGTCCACAAGGGCCAGGGGGGCCACGGGGGCAGGGCGTCGTCCTGGCTGGCGGTGACCGTGATCCTGCTGGGTTTCACCATCGCGGGGGTCGCCCTCTGCCTGGGCCCGAACTGGTTCGTCCTCTGGATGGGCACGGCGGTCTGCGCCATGGGCGCCATCCTCACCCTGGTCTTCCGCGTCTTCCAGGACATCGTCGTCGAGGCCCCCCGCAGGATGAGCGGCGGAACCAGCCGGGGCGTCCTCGGCTGACAGTGAGGATGTAGATCAACGCCTCCCCGCCCGATGGGGATCACCCCGCTCCACCGGGCTCCCCCTCGTCCGGGTTCACCCTCACTTGGGTTCACCCTCGTCCAGGTCACCCTCGCCTGAGCTCACCCCGTCCGGGTCACTCTCGCCGAGGTTCACCCTCGCCCGGTGAGGGTCGTGAGGGTCATCCCACTCGACACGATTCGCGATGGTTCACCCCGGCCACGGATACCCTGACACCGGCGTAGCCTTTTCGTCGGTGTCAGGCGCTAGCCTCGGCTACTCGACGTGTTGTCTCCCCCTGGGGCGGTCATGCAGCTCTCCCTTTCCTCCGACGAGGCCCGCCGCGTCATCCTCCGCGCCCAGGGATTCCTGGGCGCGCAGGCCCGGCGAGGCGGCGCCCCCGCGACCCTGCGCCGCCTCGGGGCCGTCCAGCTCGACACGATCTCCGTGCTGGCCCGCTCCCACGAGCTGGTCGCGTACGCCCGCCTCGGCGCCATCGGCAGGCAGGAGGTCGAGCGGGCCTACTGGGACGATCCCGCGCGGGCCTTCGAATACTGGTGTCACGCGGCCTGCGTCCTCCCGATCGGCGACTGGGCGCTGTACGCCTTCAGGCGGAGATATTTCCGCGCCAGGAAGTTCCGCTGGCACGAGGTGCCCGACAGCGTCGACAAGGTGCTCAACCTGGTCCGCGAGAGCGGCCCGGTCACCACCGCCGACATCGGCGGGGCCAAGAAGGGCGGCCCGTGGTGGGACTGGTCCGACTCCAAGATCGCCATCGAGTGGCTGCTCGACACCGGCGAGGTCGTCTGCACGCGCAGGGTGGGCTGGCGCCGCGTCTACGACCTGGCCGAACGCGCGGTCCCCGCGGACCTGCTGGCCGAGGAGCTGTCCGACGCCGAATGCGTCACCCGCCTCGCCGGGATCGCCGGGGTCGCGCTCGGCGTGGCCACCCGCGCCGACCTCGTCGACTTCCTGCGCCTGAAGGCGCCCGAGGCGCTGCTGCTCGACAAGTGCCTGCGCGACGGGTCCGCCGGGCTGGTGCCCGTCCGCGTCGCCGGGTGGCCCGAGCGGGCCGCCGACGCCTGGGCCGACCCGGCGGCGCTGGAGACGGAGCCCAGGGGCCGCCACCGCACGACCCCGCTCTCCCCGTTCGACTCCCTCGTCTGGGATCGCGCCCGCACCGCCCGCGTGTTCGGTTTCAACCACCGCCTTGAGGCGTACGTGCCCAAGGAGAAGCGCGTCCACGGTTACTTCACGATGCCGGTCCTGGCCGGGGGCAGGCTGGTCGGGCGGATCGACCCGGCCCGCGAGGGGTCCACGCTGGTGGCCCGCCAGGTGAGTCTCGAAGCCGGTGTCACGCCGGGCAAAGGTGCCGCCTCGCTGGCCGGCGCGCTCTGGGAGGCCGCGAGCTGGGTCGGCTGCGAGGCCGTCCGGGTCGAGCGCGTCGATCCTCTGCTGGCCGGGCCCCTCCAGGACGCCCTGAGGCGGGAGGCTCCCTGAGCGGGCCACTCCGAAACCGGGCCGCCTCCCGAACGGGGACGGCCTCGCACGCGGAACCGTCCCGCCGAGGCGGGACGTCCCCCGGGTGCGGTGACCGCCAGGCGGTCACCGCACCGGGCACGTGTCAGGTGATCTCGAGCATCCGCTCGCGGACCGCGTAGACCACCGCCTCCATCCTGGAGTGGAGCTGGAGCTTGTCCAGGATGTTTCTGACGTGGTTCTTCACGGTGTTCTCGGAGATGAACAGCTGCTTGGCGATCTCGCGGTTGTTCATACCCTTCGCGACGAGGCGGAGCACCTCCATCTCCCGTTCGGTCAGGCGTGGAACGGGGAGCTGCGGAGGCCGCTCGGCCTCCTTACGGCTCATGTTGGCGAATTCGCTGATGAGTTTGGCGGCCATCGCCGGGTTGATCAGCGACTGTCCTTCGTGGACGCCGCGGACGGCCTCCGGAACCTCGTCGAGCTGGACGTTCTTCAGCAGATAGCCGGTGGCGCCCGCCTTGATCGCCTCGAAGAGATCCTCCTCCTCGTCACTCACCGTCAACATGATGATCCGTGTGCTCGGCACCGAGGCCTTGATCTCTCGAGTGGCCTCGATGCCACTCCTCCGTGGCATCCGGACGTCCATGAGCATGACATCCGGAGTGAGGCGGTCGGCGAGTTCGACCGCTTCCTGTCCGTCGCTCGCCTCGCCGACAACCTCGATGTCCGTCTCCGCGGCCAGCGCCATCTCCAGGCTGCGGCGGATCAGCGCGTGATCGTCAACGATCAACACGCGGATCGGTTCGCCGCGTCCGGTCGGGCCGGTTGCGTCGTCGGGTTCCGTCACGCCTCCTCCTCGGGGGGCCAGAGCCGGTGGACCGCCATGATTACACGGGTTTCATGGTCCTCGGTTGGTCGGAGAGGATCTTCGAACGCGTTCGTCAGGGCTCAACGAGCCGCAACACGCCGTAGTTGTACCCCTGACGGAGGTATACGACGCTTGGCTGCCCGCTCTCCTTGTCACGGAAGAGATAGAAATCGTGTCCCACCAGTTCCATCTCAAGAAGTGCCTGATCGATCGTGATCGGATCGGCCTCGTGGAACTTCTCCCTGACCATCAGCGGCCCGTCCCCGTCCATCTGGATCGGGATGATGGTCTCGTCCTCTGGAAGGTCGGCCTCGTCAGCCTGGGGTTCGGCCGAGGAGTGCTCGGTGAGCAGGTCGGCCGGTGCGCTCTCGAACGATTCGGCGAGGGCGGTGGCCGTCAGCTCCGCGACCGACGGGGGGCAGTGGTTGCCGTGATGGATCTTCCTGCGGTCGGCGAGGCGCCGCAGCCGTCCTTCGAGTTTGCCGAGTGCGATGTCAAGGGCGGCGAAACGGTCGTCGGCCGAGGCCTCCGCCCGAACCGCGGGACCACGTGAGTGAATGGTGAGCTCGACGCGCTCTCGCTGGTCGACGATACGGGCATTGCGTTCCTTGGACACCTCCACGTCAACGCGAATGAGCTTGTGGTCCAAACGCTCGATCCTGGCCAGCTTGGTGTTCACGAGGTCACGGAATCGGTCACTCACTCCGGTGTGCCGACCCTTGACGATGATCTCCATGCACAGCCCCCCTTCGAATCTCGACGGTGGTATTGCGACACCCGCTCGGCCGACCTGGTCTTCGTCCCCACATCCGCCTGCTGAGGGTTTCGCAGCTCTTTGCCACTACATGCCCTTCTCTTCTGGCAAGGAACATCTGGCTCCCTGGGAAGGCAGGACTTACCTCTAAGCCGCACCGTGATCGACCGACGAAAAGTCGTCTTACGTGGACCGTTTGGCCTGCGGCTGGCATCGGCTAGCCGGGCCGGCCTCCTGACGGAGGTCGGTCCGGTGCAACCACGGACCCGAGCGGGTGCCATGGCTCAGACGCTATCCGCATCGCGGCCGAATGTCAGCCTGGCGATCGGCCAAAGGATCACTTTGCGTAATTCGGAACCGGCCGGCCGGCCGTCGGGGCCCCCTGCCCTCGCGGGTCGGCGGCATGATAGGCGAAGCCTTCTCGCGTCCGTTGAGCAGCCTGGAAAGCGGCCCCCGGACAGTGAGGTGTGGCGCCGGAGTGAGACCCGGCACGGGCCTCACTTTCACCCTCCGTCACGATCACCAGATCTGGATCTCCGGCGTGTCGCGGCGATCGTGGCGGCGAAGGACGGCGTCACCCCCGCCTCGCGCATCGCCCTGGCCGCCTCCGCGAGCGTCGCACCGGTGGTGACGATGTCGTCGACCAGCACAATCGCCTCCGTACCGCCCCAGGAGCGCGGCACAGGCGCGTTGCGGCCGACCGTGACCGTGAAGGCGGCGGAGAGGTTGGCGGCCCGCTGGAGGGAACTCAGCCCCGCCTGGTCGGCGACGCGGCGGCGCTGGGCGAGCACCCGCGCCACGCTCGCGGGCCAGCCCGCCTCGCGGAGGTAACCGGCCGCCAGCCCCGCGAGCCGGACCATCGGGTCGTGCCCGCGGCGCCTGCGGGCCGACCGGGCGCTGGGCACCGGCACCAGCAGCACCGGGCGCTCGCCGGCCGCCGTGGCGACCGCCAGTGCCAGAGCCCCGGCCAGGGGCGGGGCGAGGGCCGTGCGGCCGCGCTCCTTGTAGGCGATGATCGCCCGCCGCACGGCGGGGGTGTATTCGGCCGCCGACCAGCACTCGGGCAGGCCCGGCGGCACGGGATCGGGCATCCGGAGGGCCGGCGCCCCGTGCAGCTCGGCCGCGCATCGGGGACAGACGAGGGCGCCCGGCGCGTCGCATCCGGCGCAACGGGGCGGCAGGATCAGGTCGAGCATGGCGGTCGTCACGGATCCAAGCTTTCAGATGGCACCGACAAAAAGCCCAGACCAGGGTACCGGAGGGGGGTTCAGGCCCCCGCCGGGAGGCAGCGGCCGCCCCCGGGCCGGGACGGCCCGCCCCGCCGGCCCAGGGGGAAGGCCGGGAACGCGGGGCCGTTCCCGGTGAAGTCCGTCAGCCCAGGGGGAAGGCCGGGAACCAGGGGCCGTTCTCGGTGAAGTCCGTCAGCCCAGGGGGAAGGCCGGGAACGCGGGGCCGTTCTCGGTGAAGTCCGTCGTCCCGGTCTCGTTCTTGATCAGCGACTCCCACTTGGCGGAGTTCCAGAACAGGACCTGCCGGTCGCCCTGCTCGTCTTTGGCCCCGGCGAGCAGGGTGCCGTCCAGGGCGGTGATGCTCTCGATCCGCGAGTCGAAGGCCAGGGACTTGGTCGCGGCGGTGACCGAGGCCTCGAGCAGCTCCGACTTGCCGGTGAGCGCGTACAGGGTCTTGCCGTCCTTCCAGGCGATGTCCTTGATCGTCTGGTTGCCGTCGGTGTCGACCACGGTCTGGAGGTTGGTGATGCGGGTGCCCTCCCGCTCTCCGACGACGGTGCCGACCTGGACCTGCTCGCCCAGCCCGTCCTTGACGACCACCGCGACGTGCACCCCGTCTCGCGCGACCTTGAGCGACTTGATGTGGAACGTCTCCAGGTCGGGGGCGGACACCCGGTACTGGTGCTTGTTGTCGCCGTCGTGCCGGGTGATGACCGAGGTGTGGTCGTTGGGCCGGTCCACCGTCCAGAGCGTGTGATAGCGGTCCCAGGTCGGCGGGGCGAGGGAGACCCCCGTGGCCCAGGCCCGCCACTCGCCGCCCGCGGCGAGCGGCGCGACGGAGACGCTCCTGCCGTCTTCCGAGAGCACCGCCACCTGCTGCACGGGCTGGCCGCTGATCGCGGGACGGGTGAGCCCGGTCCCCTTCTGGCCCGCCCTGCCCGGCACGGGCCGCCCGACGTTCTCCTTGTCCAGCAGCCGCAGCGCGCCGTCGGCGAGATAGAACGGGTAGACGGCGTCGGGGGTCGTCCAGGGGTCGAAGTTCGACTGCTCCTGGGCGTCGATCTGGAGGGGCGTGTCGGGATAGTACGACTCGCCGTTCACCGTGACCTCGAAGCCCCAGCCGCCCTTGGTGAGCGCGGCGAGCGTCGCGGCGAGCTGGGCGGCCATCGGGTCGATGAGGTCGGAGTCCACCCGCCTGGTGAGGTCGACGACGACCCTGTTGTTCTCGGTGGTGACGTCGATGAGCTCGGTGTCGGCGAAGGCGGTGCGCACCGCGTCCTTGAGGGAGCTGCTCGGCCCTCTGAGGAGCCGCTCGACCGTCGTCTTGGCGAAGTTGGCGCCCGGGTCGATCGGCACCCGCACCTGGTCGACCACCAGGCCCTTCCACTGGGAGTCGAGGAAGTACAGGTCCACGGGCAGGTAGCCGCGGGCGACGTCGCCCTCGGACAGCAGGAGGCCGTCGGGGGCCGCGCTGATGCGCCACTCGCCGCCCGCCCCCTTGGCGAGCGTGAAGGGCTGGTTCAGGGGCCCGCCACTCGGACGGTATCGACCGTCCTGGTCGATGATGGCGGTTTTGGTGCCTTTAAGCGTGACCTGAGCCTGCTTGTCCTCGTCTCGTAGTGGCGCGAACTTCTCGTACTCGCCCTGCCGGTAGACCGTCACGCCGCTGTGCGGGTTCCACTTGGCGGCGAAGTCGCCGGTGAGGTACTTGCGGGCGACCTGGAAATCGGAGTCGTCGAGGCTCGCCATGGCCGCGCGGAAGCCGGTGACGACCTCCTCCGGCGACCAGTCGGCCTTCGGCGCCATGGCGATGACCCGCGCGTACGGGTCGCCCAGCGGGCTGCCCTTGCGCTCGTTGTCGACGGCGACGACGGACTTGCCGCCGGTGGGGATGACCGAGCAGGCGCTCAGCCCGTAGACCAGGGCGATCGCCAGGAACACCGTCCCCGCGTGCCGCGCGCCTCCCCCCGGCGCCGGCACGTATCGCCTCCCGCGGGTCCCGGGCCGCGTCGCGCCGCCCCCCGCCGGCGCGTACCGCGCCTCGCGGGCTCCGGCCCGCGCGGGCTCCGGCCCGCGTCGCGCCCGTTCGGTCCTAGTCCGCATCGCGTCCCCCGTCGGCCGCCGCCGGCGACAGCACCGGCGTCACGTGCCCTCGCCACGTGCGTCGCATCTCCACCTCCGGGGGTACGAGCGGCAGGGGCGAGCCCCTGAGCACCGCCCCGGCCACCCTGGGCAGCGAGAGCCGGAACTGCGACCCCTCCCCGTGCGAGCCCCACGCCTGCAGCCAGCCGCCGTGCAGAATGGCGTCCTCGCGGGAGATGGCCAGCCCCAGGCCCGTACCGCCGATCGTGCGCGCCCGGGACGGGTCGGCCCGCCAGAACCGGTCGAAGACCAGGTTCTCCTCACCGGGTTTCAGCCCCACCCCGTGGTCCCGTACCGCCACCGCCACCGCGTCCCTGTCGGCGGCGACCGAGACGACGATGTCGCGGCCCTCGCCGTGCTCGATCGCGTTGAACAGCAGGTTGCGCAGGATGCGCTCGACCCTGCGGCTGTCCATCTCCGCCATGCAGGGCTCGCCGGGAAGGCGCAGGTCGAAGCGGGTGGAGTGGCGCTCGGCCAACGCCTCGGAGTCGGCGACGGCGCGCAGCACCACGTCCCTGACGTCCACCGGGTCGACGTCGAGGTCGGCCGCGCCCGCGTCGTAGCGGCTGATCTCCAGGAGGTCGGCGAGCATCGCCTCGAACCGGTTGAGCTGGTTCTGCATCAGCTCGGCCGACCTGGCGGCCATCGGGTCGAAGTCCTCGCGGGCGTCGAAGAGCAGGTCGGCGGCCATCCGCACGGTGGTCAGCGGGGTGCGCAGCTCGTGCGAGACGTCCGAGACGAACTGGCGCTGGACCTGGGAGAGCTCCTCCAGCTGGTGGATCTTCAGCGCCAGGTTGGCGGCCATCTCGTTGAAGGAGGTGGCCAGGCGGGCCAGGTCGTCCTCGCCGCGCACCTTCAGCCGCTCGTCCAGGCGCCCGGCGGCCAGCCGTTCGGCGGCCTGTCTGGCCAGCCGCACCGGTGTGACGACCTGGCGGGTGACCAGGGAGGAGATCGCGGCCAGCAGCAGCACCAGACCGGCGCCGACAAGGATGATCATCTGCTGCACGGAGGCGAGGGTCCGCTCCTCCTTGTCCAGCGGGACCAGGTGGTAGATCTCGTACGACGAGTCGAGGCGGGTGCCGATGATCATTCCGGGCACAGGCTGCTCGGGCTGCCCCTTGTAGTACAGCGGGGTGTACCAGGTGCTGTCCTCGCCCGCCTCCTTCTTGAACAGCTCCTCGTGCTGCCTGGGCGGGATGCTGATGGGATCGATGTTCGTGGTCCCGTAGAACGCCCCGGGCAGCCCCTCGTTACGGATGATCACCGAGTAGCGGCTGGCCGAGCCCGCGCGCCGCGCGAGCGCCTCCGTGGCCTGGCTGAGCGGGCTGCTTCCCGCCGCCTGCGGCGCCTGGCCCGGCTCGACGGGCTGCTTGGCGGCCTCGGCGGCCGGCTGGTTGAGATAGCCGAGCACCGCGTTCCTGTCGGCCTGCGCCTCGCTCTTGGCCGCGCTCTCCCTGGTCTCCAGGGTGGTCCTGATGATCTGCTGCATCAGGAAGACGCCGAGCACGGCGACGACCACGATGGAGATGACCATCGTGCTGGTGACCACGCGCAGCTGGAGCGAGCGCCAGAAGACGCGTCGCGCCCGTCCTGCGACGCGCCGGGTACGGCGCCGCACACCCCGCAGCAGCTGGCGCGGGGTGCGACGGCGTTTCTTCGGTGCGGGAGGCATCTGGGGGTCCGGGGGAACTCGGCGGCTAGTACTGCAACGGCGCTTGCGCGGATAGATCGGTTTGCCGATCATTTATGTCTCGTGACGGTTGTAGATCTTGAGGCGT
>NZ_JBPJUQ010000012.1:0-191947 GCF_051192615.1 Streptosporangium sp. G11 | reverse complement strand
CCACGACCGAGGCCGCCTAAGATCAACCCACGGCACCTACCTCGTCGAGCCTTTTACACCGCTCCGAGGACGCGACCGGCCGCACACCTTCAGGTATGGGAGTCACGGCACTCCCGATGGCAGATCGCGATGGTCGCAGTGGCAGAAGTGGTTGAGGGATACGCGCGATTCAGACATCCGGCCGCTGGCTTGGGTGGTGCCGCGCGCGCAGTGATGGGGTGGAGTCAAGCGGGAGATGTGACGTTAGCGCAGGCGCTTCCAGGTCCAGCAGCCCAAATGTCAGCGGCGTGGCTGCCGTTGAGCAGTTGCAACGATAAACGGCTTGCGGCGGCGGCAACCGTGTTGATCGAGGCGGCGCTGGCGTTTCGTGGTGCACGCCGGCAGGAGCGATCCTTGACGAAAGCGATGGATGCGTTCGGGGTGCAGATGCGCCGAGTGTCTGGGATGGGGCGTCGTCGGTGGCTGTTTTGGCGTCGAAAGTGATCGCTTGCCTGAGGGGACTTTGCGACCGTCATCCTGAAGATCGCAACCTCATCGAGGTGAGGGCGACGGACTGTCCCTCTCAAGTCGCGGTGGACAGGCTGTCCACCGCGCCCGTCACCATGACGGGCGCGAACGATCGACGAGGCAGAAGCTCACCGTCGCCCTACGCAGGTTCCGCACGGTGTCCAGCCCGCAGCCTCGGCCTCCGCAGCGCTCGCGAATCGCTGCTCGCCGTGCAGCTGGTAGCCCTGGACTTCGCCGCCGAGGCGGCCGGACTGCAGCGCGGGGCAGTCGTCGGCCGCGTGGTAGCGGTCACCGGCGCCTGTGGTGATGACCTCGCTCATCGGTTGCCAACCTCGCTAGAAGGAACCCTTGCAGCTTAGGCAGTGCCACCGCGGGGGGCGAGCTGGGAGATGCGCTGGTGGGACAGGCTCAGGGCGTTCCCAGCGTCACGGGTGCTCCACCCTCGGCCGGTGAGGAGCTGGGCAGCGCGGGTGACGGTGTCGCGTTCGGCCTGCTCGGCGTCGGCGCGGGCGATGCGGGCCTCCATGACGGCCTGCAGGGCGGCGGCGAGCTCCGGGTCGTCGGGGGTGAGGCGGATGCCGACGGCGTAAGGCTGTTCGACGTCGAGCAGGGTGATGACGGCGGTGTGCGCGTTGCGGTGGGCGTCGGCCCACGTCGCGCCCTGGGCGAGGACGGCGCGGCCTTCCGGGAGGTCGTGGACGGTGACGTTCCATTGCTTGCCAACGCGGGTGGCGGTGGCGTTGTAGCTGGTGAACGTGACGTCAACGAACTCGTCGGGGTTCTCGACGGCCTCGGGCTCGTCATCAAAGATCTTGTCGAAGTGCGTCTGCATACCCGCAAGTCTAATCGGATTAGACGCTGACTGTCTATCATGGTTAGACAGAGAATCGTTCGCACCTCCCGACCTCGCCCTCCTGGCGCGGTGGGTCGCCGTGACCCTCCGCTGGTCCGGCCGCGAGGGACAAGCTGTCCCTCGCCAGCTCAGCGGGGGGTAACGGATCGTTCCCCCTCGGTGACCTGCGAGAACGGGCGCCGGTTTGAGGGTGTCAGCGGTGACACCCTCAAACGCCGTCCGGTTGCGACGGTCAGGGTGACGGTCGCAAACCCGGCCAGCCCGCGGCCAAGAGTGAGGACAGGCTGTGCCCGCCGCCCACCCCTGGGAGCGGCACAACGGCGGCCGCCTCTTCGCGAGGTGGCCGCCGTTCGCGTACCGCTGGCCCTACACCGTCGCTAGACGCGCGGCATCCACGGGAGCCCGCTTACGTTGAGCTCGTACGCGACAGCTACCACGATCACGATCGTGATGACGATCGTCCGCACGTGACGCCCCCACTCGCCAGGGATCTGTACAGACAGCGTGAAGTTGTTCATGGGCGCCTCCTAGGCACGTCGACGAACTACGACCGCCGGACTCAATCTCCTGGAAACGGGAGTGCGCTTCGCTACCCTGAGTTTGCGAGACAACAGGTGCTGAGCGCCGAGTCCATTGGTCCGGTTAGGCATCGAACGCCCGGCTTCTCAGGAAAGAAGCCGGGCGTTTTGCTGCCTGGAAAAAACTGTATTGGCTGATTCTGGAAACTCTGAACGTGAAAGGCGCAGGAGACTGGCAGCCTTATCGGTAGGCACTATCGCTTATCGGCGGATTGTCAACGCCGATTAGGTTGACCGAAACTAGACTCGTACGTCTAGCTGCATGGGCACGCATGGGTGGGCTGTTCGACCCCGTGACCCGGAGGCCAGGCAGCCCGGTCTCATCACGCCGCGGCCGGCGGCCCGTCGCCACGGCGGCCGCGCAGCAGACGCCGCGCCTGCAACTCGGTCACGGTCGGCTCGGACTCCTCGACGTCGCCCGGATCGTCCTCAACGGTGATGCCCAGGAGTTTCGCCGCCTGCCGTTCGGTGGCCGTACGACGGCCCTGCGACCGCTGCCCGGTCACAGGCCACCATCCGTGCCGCCGTCACTCTCAGGAACGCCCTCAGCCGCGGCCGGGAGTTCGCCGCGCAGCCGCGCCTCCTCGGCTGCGCTGCGCCGCTTCGCCTCCGCAATCATCTGCGCCAACTCGATGTCCGCCGGGTCGACCTGGTGGACATGCGCGTCGATCGCCAGCGGGATCGGCGCATCCAACCCGAGCAGCTTGGAGCGCCGCTCGGAGATGCGCAGCAGGGTGCCGACCGCAGCCAGCACCGGCCCGTCATCGCGCAGCGGGTTACCCTCCTCGTCACGGACGATCTTCCCGTGCTGCACCACGACGTGATCCCGCTCCAACACCTCCCACGCCTTCACGGTCAGCCGGTCGAGCCGGTCGAGCTCCACCGTCCGGTACTGGTCGACGAGCGGATCCACCCGCTCCGCCAGGGCGGCGGTGATCCTCAAATGCACCGTGCTGGGCGCGATGCCCAGCCGGGCGCCGATCTCCCGCAGTGTGAGACCGGTGAGCCGCAGCTCGTACGCCGCGGCGGTCTCCTCCGCGGCTTGGGCCGAGTTGCCTCTGGCGTGGGGGGTTGGTCCGCCGTTGCCCATGGGTGCCTCCTTGTTCATGGGTCTACGTCCAGCAGATCGCCAGGGTGGGGGTGTGCTGGTCACTGGATCTGGGTGAGCGCGGTTTCGAGGCCGGTCGGGGAGTTGAGGCCGTCGCCCCAGAACGCGTTGTCGAGGGCGTGGAGGCCGGGGATCTGGTCGGGGCGGGGGGCGAGGTTGCCGGCGGCGGCCTGCCCCATGGCCGCGTGTGCGGCGTAGTCGAGGACGGCTTGGCGGAGTTCGGCGGTGGCGGTGCGGATGCGTCCGGCGGCGTCGCCGCTCTGGGCGGTGTGGTGGTCGCGCAGCCGCTGGGCGTGCTCGGCGATGACCGCGTGAAGGTGGTTCCAGGCGTCCTGGACGGCTTGCTGGGTGTCGGCGACGTCCTGCTCGGCGGCGCTCATCTGGGCGGCGTCGTGGCTTCTGAGCTTGCGGGCTTGCTGGGTGAGCTTGTCGAGGTGGTCGCGGGCTTGCTGGCCGAGTTCGGTGGCGAGGACGAGCTGGTGGTAGGCGTCGCGGAAGAGGGGGTGTGCGTAGGTGTCGATGTCGGGGAGGCGGACGATCATGTGCTGGTTGCGGTACTGGGTGACTTCGAGGGTCTTGGTGAAGCGCTGCACGGTGGGGCTCCTTTGGTGGTGTGGTCAGGTCTGTTGGTGGGGCGCGGATTGAGCGGGTCTTGTGGGTTAGCACGCCCCCCTCTCCCTTTCAGGAGAGAGGGGGTGCGTACCTGCTAAGGCGTGTGTGTGGCGTGCATGGCTGCGTACCTGTGTGACCTGGGATTTTGGTAATCGCGTACCTGCTGTGCCTGGTGCGTACCTGATACGTTCACTGAGGGGTGCGTACCTGGTTTTCGTACCTGCTTCACGGGACGTCGGATCATGGTTTTTCCTCCGCCGTCGTGGTGAGGAAGTAGAGCTTCACCGGGGTTCCGCCGCCGCTGCGGTTGGCCTCCTTGCACACCATGCGTCCGCTGGTGACGTGGCCTTCCAGCTTGCGGCGAGCCTTCTGGATCTCGGCCTTACTGGGCTCTGTCACCTCGAAGAGGGCTTGTGCTGCGGCTTGTGCGGTGATCCCGTGCGGGAAGTTCCGGGTCAGAGACAGCAGGCTCCTGGCCTCGTAGATGGAGCTCAGACCCGCGTCATGGTCGTGGAGCACCTGGAAGGGGCCGACTTCGGTAGCGGGCTGCTTGAGGTGGCGGAAGTCGACGACGGGGTCGCCGGGGTTGCCGTCGAGGAGAATGACGGAACCGGTGCCCGCAGTGATCCAGGTGGAGCCGTAGACGTCGCCGAGTTCGTTAGGCTTGCCGCCGCTGTTGCCCACCTTCTTCTGGTGGTGGAGTTCAAGGACCTCGACGCCGCTGGTGATGGCCTCCTGCCTGGCCCGGTTGTAGGCGGCGCCTACCGCGTCTTCGGATAGGCCGAGGGCAACGTCTTTCAAGGAGTCGATGATCACGGTGTCGGCTTCGGCCTTGATGCACATCTGGGCGAGCAGCTTGGTGTTCTTGGCGAAGTCCGCGGGGGGCGGCCCCTGCCAGACGACGAGGCGCTCGTGGAGGATGTCGCGGTGCGCCTCGGTGAACAGGCGTTGCATGGCGCGGGCGATCTGCCGGGGCCGGTCGCAGGCGAGGTAGAGCACACGGCCGCGCCCAGGAACGATCGGGTAGCCGAGCACGAGCTGGGCGATGCCGAGGCGGCCGGCGACGAGCTGGTGTGCGAGCGTGGTTTTGCCCACGCCGTTGCGCCCGACGACCATGAGTGCTTCACCGGGCGCCCACAGGACGGACGGGGATCGACCCCACAGAGCCGGTACCTCCGCCGGGGTGTCGAGGACGAACGCGGCACCGGAGATGAACAGCTTTGCCTCTGGCGCTGCGTTGGGCTCTGGGTCCTGTGTGTGCCCCACCTGGGCCCCGGCGTCGACCTTTTCGACGTCGGGAACCCACGTAGGTTCGGTCAGGGTGCTCACCCGCCGATCTCCAGGTTGTGCGGCTTGGGGGCCCACACCTCGACAAAGTCGCCGGTGGTTCCGCCTGCGGCGAGGTGGTCGCTGGCGTCCTTTCCGTGTGCGGCCTGGACGACGTAGATGGTGCGGGCGACGGGCGTGAGGTTGTCGACGACGGCCTGGGCGTGGCGGCGGCCGGGCTCGTCGCGGTCGGCGACGATGCAGACGTCGGCGCCATGGAAGTACTGGGCGAACTCGAGGAGCCACTTGCCCGCCCCCATGGGGTTGCAGGTGGCGGTGATGAGCGGCCGGGCCTGGAGCGCTTCGACGTCCTTCTCGCCCTCGCAGATCATCACCACCCGCTCGTCGCGGACGGCGGCGATCACCTCGGGCAGCTGGTAGGGCACCAGTCGCACGGCGATCTCGCCGTCGTCTCCGCGCAGGCTCCACCGGCGCCCGGACTTCTTGGACGGGTCGGGCCGCCATTGGCGGAAACCCTGGCAGCCGTTGCCCTTGAGTGCGCATCGGGCGACGCCGTACAGGACGGTGCCGTGTTCGTCGCGGTACAGGTATTCGGCGACCTTGTCGTGGCTGCAGGGCATCCACCGGTCGTAGCGGTCGCTGTTGCGCTGCCGCCGCTGCTCCTGCATCTCGGCGGGCCACAGGGCGGACATGGGCAGGTCGAGCGCCGCCATGATGTCCTCGGTGGGGCACTTGGCGCCGCCGTGGCAGTTCAGGACCACGACGCCGTCCTGTTTCATGCCGACCTGCAGTGACGGCTGCCGATCGTCGTGAGCAGGACATCGGGCGCTGCGCTCGGTGGCGCTGCCGCGGGGCACATGCCCGGTCACCTCGTAGATCCGCTCGAGGATGTGCGCGTAAGCGGTGCTCATGTGAGCCTCCGGACGATGAGGCCGTGCTGGGCGGCGATGGCGTCGAGCTGGTCGTCGCTGGCCGGGCAGTCGTCGGCGTGGTCGATGGCGACCGTGTTGGGGTTGACGATGCGTCGTTCGGCTCCGCAGTCGCAGCGCCCGTGCAGACTGGCTTGCCGGCGGCGGCTGATGGCGTGCTTCATGGGGGCCGGGTAGTCGTCGAACAAGGTGGGGATCACCATGAGCAGCGGGCCGACTTCCCACACTTCGCTGTCGCCGAGGGCGCCGACGCGGCGCGGGGTGGCGCCTGCGGCTTGGGCGAGTTTGGTCTCGAGGTGCTGGCGCGTCAGGGCGCGGCGGTGGCGGGCCCGCTTGCCGTTCACGACATCACCCCCGTCTGCGGGGCGAGGCGGTAGTGGCCCTGTCGGCATCCCGCGGCGATGACCCCAGCGGGCGCCTCGAGGGTGGAGCCGCAGTGGGCGTGCGCGTGGCCGTAGTGGGGGCAGTCCTGGACGATCGACAGCCACCGAGTGCGGCGACCGGACGGCGCGAACACCAAGGCGGTGACACCGATGCCACGGGGGCTTACGATCGAGGTGGTGATGGTGCTGATGGGCACTGATCTTGTGGGCCGGTCCTCGTTGGCGCGGGGGCCGGTTTCTTTCTTGTCAGGCGGCATCTGCTTCCCTCGCCTTCTTCCGGCCGGAGGCGATGCGCCGGAAGTAGGCGGTCTTCTCCTCTTGGGCGCGGCGGGTGCGTTCGGTTTCGTCGAGGACCTGGTTGGGGTCGACGCGTTTCGCCCAGTACTGCAAGGAGCCGGGGCCTTGAGCGCGGGCGGCAGCGGTGCGCTGGGCTCGCCCTTCGGGGGTGAGGTCCGCCAAGCTGGCGGCGACGAGCTGCTGTGCGGCCAGCTTCAGGGGTGTTTCGGGCATGGCGAAGAAACTCCAGGAGTAGGAGGTGTCGAGTCGACGGCCGTCCGGCCAGTCGTGTGAGCCATCCGGCCCGGCTACCGGGGTTCCGTCCAGAACCCTTACGACCTGTAGATCGACGCGTTGAACGTTCCGCGTTCAGTGGCGTCGGAGAGTGCCTATCGGGTAAGCCGTTTCTTGATAGTCGATCAAGTGCGGGGGGACTGCATACCCTCTGAGCTGGTCTGATGTCTGGCCGTATCACGCCTTCTCACGCGGCGGACTCGCCTTCGAGGAGGGCGAGAATCGAGCTTGTGACGACCTTGGTGCGATTCCCGACGCGGATCGACCGGGCCGGGAACGTCCCGGTGCGGATGCACTCATAGGCGTGTCCTCGGCTAACGCCGACGGCAAGCGCGGCGAGCTCGACGTTCACTGTGGCGGGCCATTCGCGGATCTCGTTCAGGGTGGGAGGCGCGGGCGCTTTCTTCGACATGTCGACTCCACGAAGTTGGTGAGAGCGTTCTGCAAACCTCTCTCTCTGGACACCAAGTGATAGCACGGACTGAGTGAGGCTTGCAAGCATGGCTCATACACGGAACCATGGGGCCCGTGTCGGAATCAGAAAGCCCTGAGAGCCGTCGCAGCACTCACCGGATCGGGCCAGGTCTGTACGTCTTGGTGCCTATCCGGTGGGAGGGCGAGATTGGGAGCTACAAGGTGCACATGGTGGTTGACGTCGTTGATGATCGCCTTGGCTGCACGGAGATCACGTTGTCGAGTCAAGGTGAGCCGATCACTGGGACAACGATGCGGGCACTCCCGCTCGGTGCGGTTGTGCGAAACATGGTTCGCCCGTTGGTCTTCGAGGGATCCGAGGGGAAGGGGGCGGTCACGATCGAGGGACCGCCTGAACCTGTCGATGTCACTCAAGGGCCAACCGATCAAGCGTTGAAGGCAGTCGCCATGGCCTACTCGATCGCATTCGCTCTCGGCGACCCGCCGGCCAAGGCTGTCGAGCGCGACCTGAATTTGGCGACATCTACAGCAGGCCGCTGGATCAAGCTGGCTCGCGATCGAGGGTTTCTGGAAATTCCGGCTGATCGTGGACGACGAGCGTAGGCGAGGAGGAGATAGATGGCGGATCCGATCAAGAAGATTGAGCTGAAGGACGGGAGCACCCGCTACCGGTTCGTGATCGACATCGGGCGTGACCCGGAGACCGGGAAGCGCAAGCAGTCCACCCACACCTTCAACACGAAGCGCGAGGCCAAGGCCGAGCACGCGCGCATCAAGCACGAGACCGACCGCGGTATGTACGTCCGGCCGAGCAAGGTCACGATGGACGCCTTCCTCGACCAGTGGCTGGCATCAGCCACCCGCGACGTCGAGAAGGCCACGGCCGCGAACTACCGGGACGCGCTACTCCCGGTGCGCGAGCGCCTCGGCGGCCGGCCGCTCCAGGGCGTCGCCGAGGCCGACATCGAGGCCCTGGTCGACTGGATGCTGACCAGCGGACGCAAGCGCGGCGGGAAGGTCGGCACCGGCCTGTCGGTGCGCGCGGTCCGGCTCACCCTCGGCCGGCTGCGCACCGCGCTCAACGTGGCGGTGCGTCAACAGCTGGTGGTGCGCAACGTCGCGCTGTTCGTCACGATCCCCCGGGCCGCCACGAAGGCCGAGGCCGAGGCGAAGGCCGAGCGCACGCCGTGGACGGCCGACGAGGTGAGAACGTTCCTCGCCGGGATCCGGGATGAGCGGCTGCACGCCGTGATGCTGCTGTCCCTCATGGGGTTGCGCCCGGCCGAGGTGTGCGGGCTGCGCTGGGATGACGTCGACTTCGAGGCTGCCACGATCGCCGCAGGGAAGAACACCCGAACCCTGGCCGACGGCAAGATCGAGGAGAAGGGGGCGAAGAGCGCGGCGGGCGACCGGGGCCTGCCCGCTCCCCCGGTCGCGCTCGCTGCCCTGAAAGCGTTCAAGAAGACGCAGACCGCCGAGCGCCTGGCGGCCGGGGACGCGTACGCGGCGAGCGGCTACGTCCTGGTCGACGAGCTCGGCGCGCCGCAGCGCACCGACTGGCTACGGCGCCGGGCCTACGAGCTCATGGCGAAGGTCGGGGTTCGCGGGAAGGGCGAGGTGCGGCTGTACGACTGCCGCCACTCCTGCCTGACCTTCCTGGCCGGCACCGGGGTGCCAGACGTGATCCTCGCGGCCTGGGCCGGACACGCGGACGGCGGCACGCTGGCCAAGCGGGTCTACATCCACCCGGACATGAGTCACCTGCAGACGGCCACGAAGCAGCTCGACGAGCTGTTCGGGTGATCGAAAAGCAAATGTGAGAAAATGTGAGACGGACAGCAGAAAGGCCCCGTCTCACCGAAGTGATACGAGGCCCTGGCCTGCTCTTACACCGTCGGGACGACAGGATTTGAACCTGCGACCCCTTGACCCCCAGTCAAGTGCGCTACCAAGCTGCGCTACGTCCCGGTTGTTCGTCGCCCTCGCGGGCTGAACGGTCTTAACCTTAGCGCAGATCGAGGGGGCTTCGCACACGGCGACGCCCGCGAGGGCAGGCTGATCTGTGAAGGGCGAGGGCACGTGGGGCGCAAGGCGTTGATCGACCAGGAGGAGCTGCGGCGACTGGCCGGGCGGGGGTTGTCGAACGCGGAGCTGGCCGCGCGGTTCGGGGTGAGCGAGTCCGGGATCTTGCAGGCGAAGCGGGCCGCCGGGCTCTCGAAGCCGATGCTCGATCATTCACGGGCCATCCCGTGGAAACTGGACCGCGCGCACAGCCAGTCCGGACCCGCGACGAACCTGCGGAATCTGTCGTCCGTGGCGCAGGGGCGGGTGATCCCCGCCGAGAAGCTGAACACGGCGCTGCGCTGGGCCGGGCGGCTGGTCGCCTCCGGGATGGACATCTCCTACGAGCCGGGCCGGGGGTTCCTGGAGGTTCCCGCCTCTCCCGGGGACTGGCTGGCGGAAAGGGTGCTGAACGAGGCCAGAAAGGCCGTTGGCGCCACCGAGGTCTCCGAAGTCGTCGAGGATCACGCGGAGGAATGAGCGCGGGAGCCGTAAAGGAATATCCAATACCCGAAAAATCTCGGTAAAACATTAAATCCAGACCGAGTAGTGGCATGCCACAGATGTCGGCAGCCGGTTTCGAGCCTTGACCCCAGGGCAGCGCACGGGTACAAGCGCCTACACAACCGGAGGCAGACATGTCCACCGTGATCTGGGTGGCCGTCGTCGTGGTCGCGGTGGCGGCGATCGTCGCAGTCGGCTATCTCGTGGTGCAACAACAGCGCCGACACAGACTTCGCGACCGCTTCGGCCCCGAATACGAACGTACCGTGCGGGAGCGGGAGAACAGGCGCGACGCGGAGCAGGAACTCCGGGCCCGCGAGCAGCGCTTCAGCTCCCTTGACATCCGCGCCCTGGACGCCGGGACGCGCGAGATCTACACCAAGAAGTGGATGGAGGTCCAGGAGCGTTTCGTGGACGCTCCCGGCTTCGCGGTGACCGAGGCCGACCATCTGGTCACCTCCGTGATGGCGGAGCGGGGTTACCCGACCGAGGACTTCGAGCAGCGGCTCTCCGACCTGTCGGTCGCGCACGGCCGCACTCTCGACCACTATCGGCAGGCTCACGAGATCAGCACCAGGGCCGCCCACAAGGAGGCCTCCACCGAGGAACTCCGGCAGGCCATGGTTCACTACCGCGCCCTGTTCGAGGAGTTGCTCGCGGCTCCCGGCAGCCCGGCCAACGGCGACCGGAGCTCCCGGCGCGACGAGACCGCCGACCGGGACCCCGCGGTTCCCGCCGATCGGGATGTCCGGCAGACGGATTCCACCGAGCCGGAGACCACCGACGACGCCGAGCGAGCCTCCCGACGTGACACCCAAGGACGGTGACCCGACATGAACGACCGACTCACCCCGGACAACGACCGGCTGGTCCACAAGGCGGACGATGACGACGACCGGACGGTCCGCAAGTTCGACGAGGACGACCTGAACGCGCCGCGGCACGGTCAGGACGTGACCCCCGAATTCCAGGAGCCGCGCCACGGTGACGCCGGCCGTACGGACACCTCGTCCCTCGACCCGGACGCCGGGACGCGCGACCCTCTGACCGGTGACCGCCACGACGTCCCCGGCGACGTGCCGGGCGACGACGACCGGCGCACCACCACGGCCGTCGGCTCGGACGCCCCGCTCGACGACGACCGGCGTGGCGTGCCGGATGATCTCGACGACGGCAAGAACGACGGCAGGAACGACAGCCCGTTCGCCCACGCCCAGACCCCCACCGCGACCCCGGGTACGCCGGTGGCCGGCACCGGCGCGCACGCCCCCGTGCCCGGCGCGGGCTCCCCGATGACTCCCGGGTTCCCCGAGAGCACCGCGGACCGGCCGGACGACGTGCTCGACGAGGGCACGGGCTTCACCGACGCCGAACGGGCCGACCAGGCGCCCACCAGCGGGCCCGATACGGCCGGAACCCTGTTCGACCAGGACTCCGACGACGTGCGGCGGCGCTGGCAGGAGGTCCAGGCCAGTTTCGTGGACGACCCGCGTGACGCGGTGGAACGGGCCGACTCCCTGCTCGACGAGGTCACGAGCTCCTTCAGGAACGCGCTGGAGGCCCGGGTCACCGAGCTTCAGGTGCGCTGGAAGGACACCGAGAAGAACGACACCGAAGATCTCCGGACCGCCCTGCGTGACTACCGGGCGACTCTGGAGCAGCTCCTGAACATCTCCGCTGGGACGAGGTAACCATGCTTGCAATCGCCGCCGCCGTCGTATTCGGCCTCGGATTCCTGCTCGATCTGATCAACACCAGGCTCGGCCCGCTCACCGGGACCGGCTTCCTGCTTCTGGGACTCCTGCTCCTCGCGCTGCACCAGACCGGAATCGGCTCGGCCGGCCCGCGGACCACCACCGGGGGCGGAGGCGGCTGGCGCCGCAGGCGCTAGACCTCATCGGGGGTACGGGTCGTAAAACGGGAAGGGCCCCGTCCACACGGACGGGGCCCTTCCCGTTCGTCCGCTCCCGCGGGCATCCGCCCATCCGGAGACATCCACACACCCGAAGCGCCCGTTCCTCGCAGCCCCCATCCCGCGGCGTCCGAAGGCACCTCCGAAGCCCTCCCCCGCGGACACACCGCGGCCGCCCCGCTTCCACGGCTCAGGTGACGCCCTGGAGGCCGGGACCGCACCGAGCCGGGAAGGGCGTGGCGGAACGGGACAGGACGGGCACATGCGCGAAGCCCCGACGGTGCCGTCCGGCGTTTCCGGCGGGAATGACGGCGGGGATGCCTCGGGAATGGCCTCGGGGCATGAGAAAACCGGCGTCGATGGCGGTGGTACACGCCTCGCGCCGGCGAAGGTGAGAGTGAAGGTGTGAAGCGTGACCGGGGTCAGGGTCGGGGGGCGGCGTACGTGATCACGTAGCGCCGCCCACGATCCCTGCACGGATCCTCCGGGCGTATCCCGGAAAGGCGGGTTCAGACCTTGAACGACATGGTGATGAACGTGCCCGAGGCCCCGGTCTCGAACTTGATGTCGGAGCTGACCATCCGGGCCACCCACAGGCCCATACCGCTGGTCGCGTGCGGCCCGGGAGGCGTCTCCCCCGGAGCGGGTCCCGGGTCCCACCGGCCCTCGTCGTGGATCTCCACGACGAGGGTCCGGCCGACCGTCCACATCCGCAGCACGGCCTTGGCGGTGGTGTGACCGTGGGTGACCGCGTTGGTGGCCACCTCGTTCAGCGCCACCAGGAAGTCGGCGAGGCTCTCCTGGGACATACCGCTCCGCACGGCCTGGGTGGCGGCGAAGTCGCGTACGTCGGGGAGGTCGGGAAGGCAGAAGGCGAGTTCGGCGACAGCGGCTCCGGCTGGGATCATCCGGGAACGGCCGCCACTCGCCGTGAAGCGAGCGGGACGAACACCGTCCTCGTTCACCCGAGATCCGCCTCCCCTGTCCCAGTCCGCCGTTGTCCTCAGCATCCGGGATCCATTCAAACGCACCTTACGCCACGTCCGTTGTCGCCGACTGGGGTGCCCTGTAACGGGCGGTGTATTCAGCATTCGGCGACAAGTTCCTCGCGGAGCTGGTCAAGCACCTTCCGCAGGATACGGGAGACGTGCATCTGGGAGATCCCGAATTCCGCTGCTATCTCGGCCTGGGTCATGTTGCCGAAGAAACGCAGCAGGAGGATGTTCTTCTCACGCTCCGGCAGCTTGTCGATCAACGGCTTGACCGCCTCGCGGTCCACGAGCGTGCCCAGCGCGTCGTCCTCGTCGGGGATGACGTCGCCCAGCGCGGCGGCGTCGTCGTCGGCGCCCATGGGGGCGTCCAGCGAGAGCGCGCTGTAGGCGGCGGAGGCGTCAAGGGTGAGCAGAACGTCCTCTTCGGAGATGTGCATCTTCACGGCCAGCTCGGCGACCGTGGGGGCGC
Organism: Streptosporangium sp. G11; assembly: GCF_051192615.1. NCBI lineage: Bacteria > Bacillati > Actinomycetota > Actinomycetes > Streptosporangiales > Streptosporangiaceae > Streptosporangium > Streptosporangium sp. G11. The sequence goes on along the minus strand of NZ_JBPJUQ010000012.1, from coordinate 178,747 downwards.
GGCCGAAGTCCTGGCTGAGGTCGGCGACCAGGCGGTTCAGCTCGGCCCTGCGCTCCTGGTAGACGCGGGGGACGCGGATGGCCCAGGTGCGGTCGCGGAAGTGGCGCTTGACCTCACCGGTCATGGTGACCACGGCGTAGCCGCGGAAGGGGTGCCCGAGCGTCGGGTCGAAGCCGTTGATGGCCTTCATGAGCCCCACGTACGCGGCCTGCAGGAGGTCCTCCAGCGGCTCGCCGCGGTAGCGGTAGCGACGGGCGATCTCCATGGCGAGGTGGCGGTGCATCTCGACGATGCGCTCACGCAGACGCTCGGCGCGGTAATCGGAGATCTCAGGCAGGGACATCTCGGCGAGAAGTTCCTCGGCGGTCATGTCGGTGATTGCGAGTGCCTGAACAGACATTGCTGCTCCCTGGTATTACTGTCGGGCGAGCCGACTCCGGAAGCAACATCCGGGCAGACGGCATCGCCTCGACCAATTTTCGAGGCGAGGCCCTCTGCTGGACCTCTGGTTACAGTATTCCCCCGAATCCTGGAGTATTACTCGCCCCCAGGTAACAGTAAGGTTGCTAATCGAATGGCACGAGGAGGCCCTGAGTGACGGTGTCGGAGAACGGCGAGAGATCGGCAGCCCTGACTCTCACGTCGGCGCTCGTCAGTGGGATCAACGTGATCCGGGTGACGGGTCTGCTGGACGCGACGACGAGAGACCAGTTCGCCGACTATCTGGCGGCGGAGACGGGTGAGCACGGTCTCGACATGGCGTTGGACCTGAGTGGGGTGACCTTCATGGACTCGCGCGCGCTGGGGCTCATCGTCCACCACTGGCAGGTCAGCACCACCGCGGGTGCCAAGTTCGCCCTCATCGGAGTGGAGTACGCCAAGACCAAGGTGATGTGGATCACCGGTCTGGCCCAGCGGCTGCCCCTGTACGACACGATCGACGACGCGATCGCCGCCTTCGGATAGCGGCCGATCCCCCGGCCGAGGGGCGGGGGCCTCAGCCCGGGGGGCGGGGGCCTCAGCCCTCTTTCTTCGCCTCGCGGTTGCGCTGGTGCTCCTCGACCAGCAGCTTGGCCAGGTCCGCGACCTTCACCTGGTGGTGCTGCGAGATGCGGCGCAGCTCGTCGAAGGCGGCCTCGGCCGAGCAGCCGCTGGACTTCATGATGATGCCCTTGGCCTGGTCGATGATCGCCCGGCCCGCGAGGGCCTCCTGCATCTGGGCCGCGTCGGTGCGGACCTCGTCGTAGTCCCACATGTTGGCGAGGGCCACGCCCACCTGCTCGGCAAGCATGTCGGCCAGCGGCGGGACGTTCCTGGCGGCGAAGACGCCGGGGCGCACCCCGTACATGCCGAGGACCAGGACGGCGTGCTCGATGACGATGGGCATCGCCAGGACCGAGCGGACGCCGCAGCGGACGGCCATGCCGGTGTACGCCGGCCAGCGGGACTCGCGCAGGACGTCCTGGACGATCACGTGGCGCCCGGTGGCGCGGGCCTCCGTCGAGGGGCCCTCGCCGAGTTCCTCCTCGCTGTCGAGAAGAACGATGAGCTCGCTGTGGGAGGCTGAGACGACCATCCGTTCCTGCCGCCAGAGCTCGGCGGAGCCGCCCGCGCAACCGGGCACGCCGCCTGCGAGAGTGGCTGTGAGGCCGCGCAGCACGCTCTCGCTGGAAGTCTCCTCGCTGACTCTGCCGAGGGCCGCGAGGTCCCGGGCGAGCACGGGGGTGACCATGTCCATCTCGCGACTCCTCTTCCCTGTGTCGCTAACTTAACCACTATCCGACCGCGCATCGATTCGGCCTACCGGGTGGCGTACCGTCTACGACGGGACCAGCCCACCACGGCCCCTGACGAGGACGAGCATTGACCGACGCCATTGGCCTTCAGACCCTGGAGCAGGCGCTGAACGCGCTGACCACCAGGGTCTCCTCCCTGCGCGAGGCGAAGTCCGCCTACCCCGCCGACCCCCGGTCCACACTTGACGCGGCGCTCGCGGAGCTCGACACCGCCCGCGAGCTGCTGGACGCCTCGGTGCGCGAGCTGCGCAAGGCGCCCAAGCGGTCGGGCGAGCGGGAGAGCGGGTCGCAGCGGGAGCTCAAGCTGCTGCGGCAGGTGTTCCGCACCTTCCCCATCCCTGTGGTGGTGCTGGACGCCTCGGGAGTGGTGCGGCGGATCAGCGCCGAGACCTCCCGGATGCTCGGCAGCCCCGCCGGATACCTGATCGGCCGCTCGTTCCCGCTGTTCGTCGACGTCTCCCGGCGGGCGGCGTTCCGCTCGCACCTGACGGCGGTCCAGCAGGGCGGTCAGACCGCGACCCTCCAGACGCGGCTGGCCCACCAGGGCCGCGCGCACACGGTGCAGCTGGCCGTCACGCGGCTGACGATGCCGGGAGAGCCGCAGGAGATGGTCGCGGTCATGATCCTGCCGCTGGAGGCGCAGGTGGCGGGGCCGCCGCACGGCCCGGCCGATCGCTCGGACGCCACCCTGGTCATGGCCGCGGCGCGTCGGCAGGAGCTGCTGTCCAGGATGACCCGCCTGCTGCTCGACGAGGAGAGCCTGCGCCAGCCGGTGACCGTCACCAGGGCGGCCCGGCTGCTGGCCGCCGAGTGGGCCGACTGGGTGATCGCCGACGTGGTCCGCGACGGCATGCCCAGACGGGCCTGCGTGCTCGGCCCGAGTGACAAGCCGGTGACCCAGCTGATCCGCCTCGCCGAGGGGATGAACCCGCTGACCGCACCGGCCGTCGCGCATGTGCTGACCGGCGGCTCGGGCGTGGTGCACGAGATGCTGGAGGACGACGGGCTGCTCGGCGACGCCCCCGGTGGCCCGCCGCTGCTGCGGGTGATGGGCGCCGCCTCGCTGCTGATCGTGCCGATCGGCGGCGAGGACGGCGTGCTGGGCTCCCTGACGCTGGTGCGGCTGCGCGACCGCGAACCGTTCTCGCTGGCCGACCTGGGACTGATGGAGGAGATCGGCGTCCATCTGGGGCTCGCGCTGCGCGCGCGGCGCAGCTTCCAGACCCGCTCGCGGGCGGCCGACGCGCTGCGTACCAGCGTGGTGCCCCGGAGCCTGCCGGACATCCCAGGCTTCGAGGCCGCGGCCATCTACAACGCGGGTTCCAGCCCGGTCGGCGCCGAGTTCTACGACGTCTTCCGCGCCGGCGAGGGGTGGGGTTTCGCCCTCGGGGGTGCGGCGGGCAAGGGCGAGGAGGCCGCGTCGGTCAGCGCCATGGTCCGCAACGGCCTGCGCGTGCTCAGCGTCTGGGAGACCGATCCCGGCGAGGTGATGCGCAAGCTGAACCAGGCCCTGACCGCCCAGCACAACGGCATGTTCGTGATGGCGGTGACCGGGTTCATCAAGGCCCGCAAGATCAGGCTGGCCAGCGCGGGGCACCACCCCGCCGCGCTGCTGCGGCCCGACGGCGGGGTGCGGTTCACCGCGGGGGGCGGCGTTCCGCTGGGCATCGCCCCCGAGGCGGAGATGTTCACCGAGGAGCTCACGCTGACCGCGGGCCAGACCCTGGTCTTCTACTCCGACGGTTTGGTGGCCTCGCAGAACGAGCTGGGCGAGTCCTACGGCGAGACCAGGCTGGCGGACGTGCTGGCACGCTGCGTGGCGCAGTCTCCCGCCGAGATCGTCAAGACCGTGGAGGAGGACCGGCACACGTTCTCCGGCGGGAGAGTTTGGGATGAGATCGTGATTCTCGCCCTCCGTGTCGTATAACTTGGCTAACTCGGTGTGACTCACCGGTGCCACCGAGCGATGACGAGGGGCCGCGCCCGGCGGCTCCCGTGTCCGACGGAGTGGGGCGGAGAATGAGATCGCTTCGGGCTCGGCCCCTTTCAGACCGGATCGAGCCGGGTGAGCGTCCCCGTCCCGCCTTCATCGCCTTCATCGCCTTCATCGCCTTCATCGCCTTCATCGCCTTCATCGGCCCGGCCGGGCCCGGGGTGATCGCGGAGGTGGCCGGCGGGGCGGAGGCGCCGAGGTTCCCGGGGCCGCGGCCTGCCGCCTCGCACGTCCACGACCCGATCGAGGCGATCGGGTCGCGCCTGAGCGGGGACGACCTCGGATGACCTCCATCCACCAGGCCGCGGTGTACGGCTCAGACGGGTGTTTCCTGGCGATGGCGCTGCCGTTCGTCCGGGACGGGCTGGCCAAGGGCGATCCGGTGATGGTCGCGACCACCTCGGCCAACCTGGAGCTTCTCGGGGCCGCCCTGGAAAGGCAGGGCCGCCTGGTCGACTACGCGGAGACCGCCTTCCTGGGCCGCCGGACGGTGGAACGTGCCACGGCCTTCCACCGCTACTGGCAGCGGCGCGGACCCGAGGCCCCGCGCGGCGGGCACGTGCGGATCCTCGCCGAGCCGGTGTGGGCCGGACGCGCGCCCGCCGACGTGCGGGCCTGGCAGCGCATGGAGTCGGGCCTGAACCTGCTGCTGCGCGGTACGAACGTGTGGATGATCTGCCCGTACGACGAGAGGACGGCGGATCCGGGCGTGGTGGCCACCGCGCGGCGCACCCACCCCACCCTCTCCGAGGACGGCGTCTCGATGACGTCCTGCCCCGAGTACGCCGATCCCGCGGACTTCATCGGCGAGTGCGACTCCTTCCCGCCTCTCGAACCGCCGGGCGACTCGGCCTTCGCGCACGTGGAGACACTCCAGGCCCTGCGGGTGTTCGTCACCGGCCACGCGTCCTTCATGGGGCTGAGCCACGACCGCGCGAGCCTGCTCTCGGTCGCCGCCTACGAGGTGGCCGCCCTGCTGGAGCCGCCCGTGACGGTACGGCTGTGGGAGCGGCTGGGCGCGATCACCTGTCACGTCGACCGCCGGGGCGGTTGGGTCGCCGACCCGGTCGCCGGATTCCTCCCGCCGGGTTCCGTGGCCGGTCCCGGCGACGGGCTGTGGATCGCCCGGCAGCTGTGCGACCGCCTCGACATCCACAACGACCAGGGCGGATGCGTGATCCAGCTGCACGTCCCGAGCGCCAGGGCGGAGGAGTCGCGGCAGAGCAGGAAGTATTAGAAGGTTTGGCTTCGCCTTAAGGGTTTGGCTTCGGCCGAGATCGGGGTATGGTTATGGCCATACAGACGTGTGCCTAAGACGCAGGCACCCCTGAAGGAATCACAGGCTTTTTATGCCTAATCTCCTCCCAGAGGTGTGCCGTGAACATTGCATTCGTTTCCTCCGAGGCTCTCTCCTCCACCCAGGACGAGTCCGACCTCGCCGCTCAGCGCGCCCACCTGATGGCAGTCGCCCGTGAGCTCGGCCGCGAGCACAAGGTCACGATCTACACCCGGAGAAACTCCGACTCGGAGAAGGCCAAGGTCCGCGTGTCGCAGGGCGTCACGGTGGAGAACCTGACCGCCGGGCCCGCGCAGGACCTTCCCGAGGACGGCGTCCTGCCCTTCCTGTCCGACCTCGGCGACCAGCTGATGCACCGCTGGGGCCAGGAGCGCCCGGACGTCATCCACGCCCACTCCTGGACCGGCGGGCTGGCCGCGATCGCCGGAGCGGACGGTCTCAACGTGCCGTTCACCCAGACGTTCAGCAGCGAGAACCCCCGCGACGCCAAGAAGGTCCGGCTGCAGCGGGCCATCGGGCGCAGGGCGAGTGCGGTGATCGCCGGGTGCGGCGACGAGGAGAGCTCGCTGATCCGGCTGGGCGTGCCCCGCCGCAACATCTCGGTCATCCCGTGCGGCGTCGACGTCGAGCGGTTCCGCCGCCAGGGTCCGGCCGCCGCCCGCGGCACCCGGCCCCGCCTGCTGCACGTGGGCCCGCTCACGGCCGACAAGGGCGTGCACACCGCGATCCGCGCGCTGGAGGGCATTCCCGAGGCCGAGCTGATCATCGCCGGTGGCCCCGCGTCCGTGGACCTGGAGCACGACGCCGACGCGCACCGCATGATGCTGCTGGCCAAGGAGATCGGCGTCGACGACCGGATCACCGTTCTCGGGCACATCCCGCACTCCTCGGTCGCCAAGCTGATGCGCAGCGCCGACGTGGTCGTCTCGCTGCCCAGGGAGGCCCCGGCAGGCGTCGTGGCGCTGGAGGCCATGGCCTGCGGCGTTCCCGTCATCGCCTCTGCGGTGGGAGCCCACCTCGACTCCGTGGTGGACGGGGTGACCGGCCTGCTGGTGCCCGCCGACCGCCCGGCGCAGACCTCCCGCCTGACCCGCGAGCTGCTCGCCGACCCGACCCGCCGCACCGCGCTCGGCTTCGCCGGCGCCGACCGCGCCCGGTCCCGCTACTCGTGGGAGCGGATCAGCCAGGAGCTCGTCCACGTCTACGAGGCCGCACTGTCCGGCTCCGCCCGCTGACCGCGCTCGCCGCGCCGGCCCGTCCCGGGCCGCGCGGAACGCACTCCGAGACCGGGGTCCCCGAGGGGGACCCCGGTCTTCTCGCGTACGGGGCCCGCGTCGCGAGCGGGTGAGGCCGGGCCTACGGCCGGGCCGCGCGGCGGTGCAGGACGACGCCGAGACCGCTGGCGGCCAGCAGGACGACCCCGGCCAGGACCAGGATCACCGCACCGCCCACGGCCCCGTCCGTCCAGTCCCAGACGGCCTCGGGGACGGCGAGCGTCAGCCCGGCCACACCACTGACGATCAGCACCCAGGTGCGCCGGCGCCCGTACAGCGCCAGGCAGGCCAGCGCGATCATCGCGGTCAGCCAGTATCCCCAGGCGTTTCCGTTCCACAGGATGGGCCACTGGCCGCCGAAGAGCGCGATGGCGGCGCCCATGCCCAGCCCCAGGTCGCGCGGGACGATCAGCCCGGCCAGGGCGGCCACCAGGATGAGCAGGCCCAGCGCGATGTAGGCCAGGCCCCAGCCGGGCCCCTCCTCGGCTGAGGCGTCCATCAGGCCGGTCACCGTGAGCAGGGCGAAGCCGCCGCAGGCCAGCAGGCCGATCGCGGTGGGCAGCAGCGCGTAGGCCGCCACCGCGACCACCAGCCCGGCCACGCCGCCGACGAGCACCTCGTGGCGGTCGACCGCCACCCCGGCGCACAGGGCCGCCGTGCCCGAGCCCAGCGCGGCGAGCGTGGCGGCGACCCTGCCCTGCACGGCGGCCGTCCTGCCGGTCGCCGACCGCGCCGCCCTGCCGAGCCCCGCGGCCACCGCCAGCAGGAGGAGCGTGACCACGGCGAGGATCGCGATCCTCGCCGACTGGGTCATCCGGTCCCAGCCCAGGCCGACGAAGGCCGCGGCACCGGCCAGGACGAGCCCCCCGCCGACGTACGCGAGGATCTCGCTCCACCTGACCCGGTCTCCCGCTCCCGGCTCGCGCAGTGCCTCGCCGACGGCGAGGGCGACCGGCTCCACCTGCTCGGCGCGGAGCTCACCGGACTCCACCAGCTTGGCCAGCGCCCGCCGTACGGCGTCAACGTCGTTCATGTGCGGATCGTGACACAGTCGGGCCGCTGCGGCATACCCCGCACCGGTGGGACGTATGCGAAAGCGGGATATCCCTGTTACTGGAGTGCGATCGTTGCTTTGATGTCCCCATGTCGATTCGTGGCACGTTCCTGGGTGTCCTGGCCGCCTCCCTCGCGTTCTCCTCGCTGACCGCGCCGGGCGCGTCCGCGGAGACGGACCCGTCCGCCGGGCGCGGGTGGGGCGCCCCGGTCCTGGTGGAGAACTTCAACGGCACCCGCGTCGACGGCCGCAAGTGGGTCGTCTACCACTCCCCCGGCGCCGAGACCAACCCGCGCACCGGGCGGGCCACGAGCGTGGGCGGCGGCGTCCTGCGGCTCAAGGGTGGCTTCTACGGCGGCAGTGACCTGTCGGGGGGCATCGCGACCCGAAGCGCGCAGCGGTACGGGCGCTGGGAGGTGCGGCTGCGGGCCGAGCGCGGCGCGGGCTACACCCCCGTGGCGCTGCTCTGGCCGTCCGACCAGGGCGGCGGGGAGTACGCGGAGGTCGACTTCGCCGAGATCATCGACCCGAGCCGCAGGTCGGGCGGGATCTTCGTGCACCGCGGCGACAGGCCCCAGGCCCAGCGGCAGATGAGGGCCGACTTCACCCGGTGGCACACGGTCGCGGTCGACTGGCTGCCCGGACGGCTGACGTTCTGGCTCGACGGCAGGAAGGTGTGGGACTACCGGGGGCCGAACGTGCCGAGGAGCCGTTCCATGCACCTGACGCTCCAGAACGACGTGACGTGCAACGAGTGGTCGCCGTGCCGCAACCGCTCCACTCCCCCGACGGTCAGCATGTACGTCGACTGGGTGAAGGTCTACCGGGCCGCCGTCTGACGGAGGCCCGGGTTCAGAACAGGCGGGGGCCAGGGCTCAGAGCAGGCGGAGGCCGGGACTCAGAGCAGAAGGGGCCGAGGTTCAGAGCAAGCAAGAGCCGGGACTCAGAACAGCGAGAGCCGAGGTTCAGAGCGGGCGGGGGCCAGGGTTCAGAGCAGGTGGGCCGCTTTGAGGGCGAGGTGGACCAGCAGGCGGTCCTCGCCGTCGGCGAGGTTTCTGCCGGTGAGCCGCTCCGCCTTGGCCAGCCGGTAGTAGAGCGTCTGGCGGTGCACGCCGAGGGCCGCGGCGGTCTCCTGGACGTGACCGGCGCGGTCGAGGTAGCTCTCCACGGTCCTGGCCAGCTCCGGGTCCTCGGACAGCCCGGCGACCTCCTCCGCCAGCTCCCGCAGCCCCGCCGGGGACATGCGGGTGAGCAGCCGGTAGACGCCCAGCCCCGGCCAGGTGGCGACGGGGGCCAGCCCAGGCACCCGGCCGGCGACGCCGAGCGCGTGCACGGCCTCCCGCCAGCTCCGCCAGGCCTGCGCGGGCTCGTCCCTGGGGGCGCCGACGCCCACCACCGTCCCGTACATTCCCCGGATCCGGTCGGCCAGCTCCCCCGCCTGGCCCGCGGGGACCAGGAGGGCGACCAGCGGCTCGCCCCGCACGGGGAACGCGGGATCGGCGAGCACCGCGCGCGGGAGCGTCCAGAGGGCGGCGACCCGGTCCGGCGCGTTGCGGGCGGCGATCGCCGTCACCGGGCCGCGCACCTCGTCCAGCCGTGACAGTGCCCGGGAGCGTTCCTCGGCGTCGGCGGAGAACAGCTCCCGAAGGTTCGCGCCCAGGTCCTGGCGACTGCGCGCCTCCTGGGCGAGGGCGGTGGCGGCCCGGGAGACCAGGTCGCCGACCGAGGCGAGGGCGTCGTCGCCGAGCGTGCCGTCGTCGAGGAGCCACAGGTAGCCGTAGGTCACCTCGTGGTGCCGCAGCGGCACGCACACCCGCGCGAGCACGCCCAGGTCGGCGTCCGCGGGGATGCGCACCGGCCCGCGGGCCCCGGCGATGCCGTACCCCTCGAAGTAGGCTCGCACCTGGTCCGTCGCGCGGCGCCGCAGGATGGACTCCTGGCGCACCACGTCGATGTCGCCGCTCTGCGCGGCGTAGGCCAGGAGCTGGAAGACCCGGTCCTCCAGGGTGGCCGAGGCGCCGAGCCTGGCGGCGATCTCGTCTACCGTCTCCTGCAACACCTTCCCATTGTCATACATGTGTATGAAAGCCCCGCCCGTTGATCGTGGCAGATGCACATGACAGCCGGTCGAGCGGAGGTTTTAGGCTGGAAACATGCTCGGTTCCCTCCTTCTCGGCGCATCCCGGTTGCCGCTCGTGCGCGGCGCGGTCTCCGGCGTGCCGCTGACACGCAAGGTCGTCGATCGCTTCGTCGCGGGCGAGACACCCGGGGAGGCGGTCGAGGCGATCCGCGGGCTCGCCGCCACCGGTCTGGCCGTCACCGTCGACCACCTGGGCGAGGAGACGAGAGACTCCGCCGCCGCCGCCCAGACGGCCGGGGCGTACGTCACGCTGCTCGGCGCCCTGAGCGGGCTGGGGCTCGGCGACCGGGCCGAGGTGTCGGTGAAGCTCTCCGCGGTCGGCCAGGCGCTCGGCGCCGACGGCGACAAGATCGCCCTGGAGAACGCGCGGCAGATCTGCGAGGCGGCCGTCGCCTCCGGGGCGAACGTGACCCTCGACATGGAGGACCACACCACGGTCGACTCCACGCTGGAGACCCTGCGGGCCCTGCGCGAGGACTTCCCCGCCACCGGCGTCGCCGTGCAGTCCTACCTCTTCCGCAGCGTGGCCGACTGCCGCGACCTGGCGTACGAGGGGTCGCGGGTCCGCCTGGTCAAGGGCGCCTACGCCGAGCCCGCCTCGGTGGCGCACCAGCACAAGAACGAGGTCGACAAGGCCTACGTGCGCTGCCTGCGGATTCTCATGTCGGGTGCGGGCTATCCGATGGTGGCGACGCACGACGACCGGCTGATCGCGATCACCGAGACGCTCGCCGACCGGTTCGCCAGGTCCCGGGGCGACTACGAGTACCAGATGCTCTACGGGATCAGGGCCGACAAGCAGCAGGCCCTGGCCGGAGCGGGCCACACCGTGCGCGTCTACGTCCCGTACGGAGACGACTGGTACGGCTACTTCATGCGCCGGCTGGCCGAGCGCCCGGCGAACATCGCCTTCTTTCTTCGTGCCCTTGGAGGCAAGTGATGGATGCCATCTCCACCGTTCCCGCCCCGTTCAACGAGCCGGCGCTCGGCTACGCGCCCGGCAGCGCCGAGCGTACGGCGCTCGAGAACCGCGTCAAGGAACTGGCCGGGGCCCAGCTGGACCTGACAATGACGATCGGCGGCGAGCAGCGGATGGGCGGCGGCGCCCCGATCGAGGTGGTCCAGCCGCACAACCACGCCTCCGTGCTGGGCCGCATGGCCGACGCGAACGCCGACGACGTGCGCTCGGCGATCGACGCCGCGCTGGCGGCGGCGCCCGCGTGGCGCGCCCTGCCGTTCGACGAGCGGGCCGCGATCTTCCTGCGGGCCGCCGACCTGCTGGCCGGCCCCTACCGGCAGACGCTGAACGGCGCGACGATCCTGGGCCAGTCCAAGTCCGCGCAGCAGGCGGAGATCGACGCCGCCTGCGAGCTGATCGACTTCCTGCGCTTCAACGTGGACTTCGCGCGCCGGCTCCTCAGCGACCAGCCGGTCTCCTCGCCCGGCGTGTGGAACCGGATGGAGTACCGGCCGCTGGAGGGCTTCGTCCTGGCGATCACGCCGTTCAACTTCACCGCCATCGCCGCGAACCTGCCATCGGCCCCGGCCCTGATGGGCAACGTCGTCGTCTGGAAGCCCTCCCCCACCCAGCAGTTCTCCGCGCACTTCACCATGCGCCTCCTCGAGGAGGCGGGGCTCCCGCCGGGCGTCATCAACATGGTGACCGGCAACGGCGCGGCCGTCTCCGAGGTCGCGACGACCCACCCGGAGCTGGCGGCCATCCACTTCACCGGCTCCACGCCCACCTTCCAGCACCTGTGGTCCACGGTCGGCGCCAACATCGCCTCGTACCGCTCCTACCCGCGCCTGGTCGGCGAGACCGGCGGCAAGGACTTCGTGCTGGCCCACCCCTCGGCCGACCCCGCCGCGCTCACCACCGCGCTGATCCGCGGCGCGTTCGAGTACCAGGGGCAGAAGTGCTCGGCCGCCTCCCGCGCGTACGTGCCGCGCTCGGTCTGGTCGGTGATCCGCGACGAGCTCGTGGGCACCGCCGAATCGCTGACCATCGGGGACGTGGCCGCGGACCTGTCGACCTTCATGGGCGCGGTCATCGACGACCGGGCGTTCGCCAAGAACAGGGCCGCGATCGACCGGGCCCGCTCGCTCGACTCGATCAACGTGCTGACCGGCTCGTACGACGACTCGACCGGCTATTTCGTGAGGCCGACCATCTTGGAGTCGTCCGACCCCACCGACGAGATCTTCGTCAAGGAGTACTTCGGGCCGATCCTCGGCGTGCACGTCTACGACGACGCGGACTTCGACACGGTCCTGGACCAGATGGAGAGCGTCTCCCCGTACGCGCTGACCGGCTCGATCATCGCCCAGGACCGCTACGCGATCACCTCGGCGTCGGAGCGGCTGCGCTTCGCGGCGGGCAACTTCTACATCAACGACAAGCCGACCGGCGCGGTCGTCGGCCAGCAGCCCTTCGGCGGGGGCCGCTCGTCGGGGACCAACGACAAGGCCGGGTCGATCCTCAACCTGACCCGCTGGGTCAGCGCCAGGACCATCAAGGAGACCTTCGTGCCTCCGGTCGACCACCGCTACCCGCACATGGGCTGACGCCCGGCGGCGGCCCGGCCTCACGTCGCCGGGCTTCCCCAAGTGACCGCCTCACGGCGAAGCGATGCCCGGGTCTCGAATCGGAGGCCCGGGCATCGGTCTTGTCGGCCACGGCGCCGCTCATCCACGATCTGTCCTCGGCGCATCGTCGTCCCCAGATCATTGACGACGCGCAGACGGCCCCCAGCGGCACCCGGCGACCGTCCACCACTACAACGGCACCTCCTGTCGCGAGGTGATGGACGAAAAAGCAGAAGAATCCGCCTCCCCGGTAATCATCGAGGTTCGGACGCGCAACAACTGCGCACTCGTCTTTCCGCGGGAGCAGGAGAGCGCCGCTTTGGCGCGCTACGCGCTGAAGATTAAATTTCCTCTGAAGGACCCTCCGGCAGGACGTTCGATCCTGACAGGGAAAGCGGCGGGCGCGTCCCGAGATCATCACCACCGGCTTCATGTCCGACACCATCTCGGTGATGCTCACCAGTGGCAGCGGCGGCCCCCTCGCCGACAAGGGTGCAAGTAGCGATAGATAACGCCATCAAAACGAAAGGGAGCCGAGCTGCTTATCGAAGACGAAGATCCCTGTAAGGTCGTGGTCGGCCATGAAAATCAGTGTTCCATCTGGCCGCAGGATCGTGACAGCCCGCCCGAATAGAACGACGCGGGAAAAGAAGGCACCAAGCGCGAATTCCCGGCCTGGATCGACGAGCACCGGACTGATATACGCCCGTTGAGCCCGCGTCGGCTCACCGAACCGGCCGAGCACGTCACAGGAAACGACAAGTGACCGGAAGGGACCGTGCCCCGCCCCCCGAGCGGAGGAGAGAAGAGGCCATGTCAGCCCCTGATGCCGGCACGGGAGCCGAGGCTGAAGGGACGAGCGCGCTGAGCATGCTGCGCGACAACCCAGGGTTCCTGTCGCTGTGGTCGTCGCGAGTCATCTCCGTCGGCGGTGACACGCTCAGCCTCGTCGCGCTGATGCTTCACGTGGCCGACACGACGGGGCAGGCGATCGCGGTCTCCTTGCTCCTGCTCGTCGGGGATTTCGTTCCTTCCCTGCTCAGCCCGATCGCCGGCGCGATCAGCGACCGCTTCGACCTCAAGCGGGTGATGATCGTCTGCGAGGTCGCCCAGGGCGTGATCCTCCTGCTCATCACGCTCTCGCTGCCGCCGCTGCCTCTGTTGCTGGTACTGGTGGGTCTCCGCGCGATCGCGGGGCAGGTGTTCCTGCCGGCCTCACGGGCGGCGATACCGGGTCTGGTGCGAGACAGGGACTTGGAGACCGCCAACTCCACGCTCGGATTCGGGACCAACGCCGCCGAGGCTCTCGGGCCACTGATCGCAGCGGCGCTGTTCCCCTTCATCGGCGTCCGCGGCGTTCTTCTGGTCGACGCGGCCTCCTTCCTGCTGGCGGGGGCGCTCCTGCTCCGGCTGAAGTCTCTCCCCCCGATCCCCGCCGAGGGCGGCGAGAAGTCCTCGCTCCTGCAGGACGCGAAGTCCGGGCTGGGTTACATCTGGTCGGCCAAGGTGGTGCGGATCATCGCCCTGGGTTTCTGTACCATCGTCGCGTTCAACGGAGTCGACGACGTCGCGCTGGTGCTCCTGGCCAAGGTGACCTTCGCCGCCGGCGACTCGGCGGTGGGATTGCTTCTGGGGGCGGTCGGCATAGGGCTGCTCCTCGGATACGCCCTGATGACCCGTTACAGCACCCGCGTGCCGCTGGTGGTCCTACTGATCGCCGGCTTCGCGGTGAGCAGCGTGGGCAACCTGCTCACCGGGCTGGCCTGGGCCGTCGCGGCCGCGTTCGTCACCCAGTTCGTCCGTGGATTCGGCATCGCGGCGATGGACGTGGCCACCAACACCATGCTGCAGCGGCAGGTCCCGCCGAGGATGCTCGGCAGGGTCTTCGGCAACCTCTACGGAGCCGTCGGGGTGGCCGCCGCGCTGTCCTACGTCGCCGGTGGTTTCCTGCTCGACGCCACCTCCGCGCCGGTGACCCTCATCATCGCGGGCGGCGGCGGCACGCTCGCCACCGTACTCGTCGCGCTGACCCTGCCGGGAGTGCTGCGCAGGAACACCCCTGGCCGGGGCACGGAGAACATCGAGGGCTGACCCTGGCGTTCGGCGCCGGAACGGTTTTATTGCCGACGAAGGCGTCGGACGCACGGCGAAGGGAGTGACGCCGGTGCGCCTCGGACGGACGGGGCCGGCGAACATCGCCCCTGGTACCGAGGCGTTCGAAGTCTTCTACCGGCGTCACTTCGACGCCGTGGCCCGGTTCCTGGCCAGGCGGGCGTAAGGCCCGCGGGTTGCGGCATTTACATAGCCGACTATAAGATAGCCGACTATGGAAATAGTCGACGTATTGGCGATCTGCGGGAGCACCCGGGAGGGATCGCACAACCGGTCGCTCCTTCGAGCCGCGCAGCAGTTGGCGGACGCCCCGTTGCGGGTGGAGGTGTGGGACGACCATGCCCGGGTTCCCCGCCTGGACGCCACCCGCGGCCGACCCTTCCCCCAGGCCGTCGGCGCTCTGCGCGAGCGCGTGGCGGCGGCCGATGTGCTGCTGCTCGTGACACCGGAGCTGAGCCGCGGCATCCCGGGGCAGCTGAAGGACCTCGTCGACTGGCTGTCGATCCTCGCGCCTCCGCGCCCGCTGGCGGGCAAACCGGTGGTGCTGATGAGCGCGTCACCCAACCGGTTCGGCGGGGTCTTCGCCCAGTTGCAGCTCGGCGACATGTTGCGGCGGGTCGGCGCCGAGGTGCTCTCCGACTTCGATGTGGCGGTCGGCTTCGCCCACCGTCACATCGACGCCGACGGAGTTCTGACGGGAGAGGAGGCGCGACACGACATCACCCTGCTGTGGCGGCGCGTCCTCGCCCGCGTCGCGGATGACCGGCAGGCGGTGCCGGCGTGACCGCCGGGCGGCAGGTCGCGGCCGAACAGGGGCCGATCGGTTACGCCCTCGCCGAGGTCACCAGGGCGCACCGCGCCGAGATGCAGCGCCGGATGGCCGAGCTCGGTCTGCACCTGGGCCAGGAGCTTCTCGTCGTCGACCTTCACCACAATCCCGAGACCACCCAGGCTGATCTTGTCCAGCGCATCGGCATCGAACAGCCCACCATCGCCAAAGCGATCACCCGCATGGAACGGGCCGGGTTCGTCGAACGCGCCCCGGACCCCGGCGATCGCCGGGTGACCCGGTTGCGGCTGACCGAACGCGGCGAGGCCGTGGTCGACGCCGTCGTGGCCGCGTGGGCGCAGGTGGAAAGCCAGGCGAGCGCCGGGCTCGGCGAGGCCGACGCCGCGCGTCTCATCCGGCTGCTGCACACCGTCCGCGACAACCTCACCTGACCACCACCCGCAGGAGAACGCATGGAACTCGGACTCGCAGGAAAAGTCGTTCTGGTGACGGGCGCGAGCACGGCCATCGGCAGGGCCACCGCACTGGCCTTCGCCGAGGAGAAGGCACACGTCGCCGTCGGCTACCACACCAACCTCCAGGCCGCGGAGGAGACCGTCGCCATGGCCGAACAGCGCGGAGCCCAGGCGATCGCCTGGCAGCTCGACCTCGGCCGCCCCGACTCGCTACACGCGGCGGTCGAGCACGCCCGCGGCCGGCTCGGGCCGGTCGACGTCCTGGTCAACAACGCCGTCCGCTGGCCGGACTGGCCCGAGCCGGGCGAGCTGTTCGAGACCGCGCCTCCCGAGCGGTTCACCACGTCGGTGACCGCGAACCTGGTCGGTCCCTACCTGCTCGCCCGTGCCGTGCTGGCCGACATGCGGGCGAACGGATGGGGCCGCATCGTCAACGTCTCCACGGGCCTGGTCGAGGACGGCTTCCCCGGCAACGTCTCCTACGTGGCCGCCAAGGCGGGTCTGCACGGCCTGACCCGCGTGATGTCCAGGGAACTCGCCTCCGCCGGCATCCTCACCAATGTCGTCATGCCGGGCTTCACCCCCGCGGACAAACCCATGCCGCAGCACCTGCTCGACAAGGCGGGCGAGGCCGCCGCGACCAAGCGCGTCAGCCACCCCGACGACGCCGCACGCATGATCGTCCACCTGTGCTCGGCCGCCAACACCAACACCACCGGCGAGGCCATCAGGACCGACGGCCACTTCCTCACCCCGGGCTGACCTTTCGGCCCTCGCCGCCGTTCAGCCGCAGCCGCCCTGACCTTCGTCGGTCTCGCGGCCGGGAACGCCGGCTCGCAGACCCTTGAGAACCGTGTGGAAGATGTCGGTGAGCGTGTCGAGCTGATCGCCGGCAGGAGGACACGCTGAGGTCGAGCGACATCCCCACCCGGAACAGCCCCCCGGTCAGGCCGGCTGGAGGTGGCCGATCGGTCAAAGTTCTCCGGGTGCGGCGGGCACGCCGGCACCGGAACCATGCGCACGACACCGCCGCGCAACCGGGCGTCCGCGGCCTTCGGCCGGCGGATACCGCCGTCTCACCCGTCACCGCTCCCGTACGGGCGGTTCCCAAAGGGCTGAGCTGTTCCGAATGGCTCGCGGCGCGTGGTGGCCGGGTCTCTGACCGGGACCCGGGCGTCGTCGTGTGGCCCGCTTTACTCCGTCGTGCTCTCGTCCGTCTCTCGTTCCGCTCCGCGCCGGTACGGAGAGTAAGGCGAGAGGACGGCGAGAGATGCCGCTCATAGCGTCGATCGCAAGCTTTGACAGGAGTCCATCGAACGGGGAGGAGACGCGATGCTGGCAGCCCGGGATTTGCGGGTGACGGTCGTCGGCGCCGGACCGGTCGCTTGTCTGGTGGCGATCGAACTGCGGAAACGATCATTCGAGGTGAACCTCTACGAACGCGGTTCTGACGTGCGCCTGGCCGACGGAGCCCGCGGGCACTCGTTCAACCTGACCCTGACCAGGCGTGGGCTGACCTCCTTGGACGAGCACATCGTGGACATGCTCTATCGCAACGGGGTCGTTCTGCCGCAGCGGGTCATCCACCACGTGGACGGGACGACGTCCTGCCAGCCCTACGGCACCGACCCCGACCTGCATCACCTGCTGTCGATCCCCCGGGGCCTCCTGCACGAGATGCTGCTCGACGAGGCCGAGAAGGCGGGGGCGCGGCTGAACTTCGGGTTCGAGTGCATCGGTGTCGAGCCCGCGTCGGGGTCGGCGACGTTCGTGGACGGCGGCGCGGGGATCGTGCGGACGAGCGCGGACCTGCTGATCGGCTGTGACGGCGCGAACAGCATCGTCCGCCACGAGATGTTCCGGCGCGGAGCGCAAATGCGGATCTCCCAGGACTACGTCGCCGACGGCTTCGTGGAGATCCGCATACCCGCTCTCACCGGCGGCGGCCACGCGCTGCTGGACGCGGCGCGTGACCCGGACCGGCCACGAAACCCCCGGCACGGACTCCACATATGGCCCCGCGGCGAGTTCATGTTGCTGGCCCAGCCGAACGTGGACGGTTCGTACACCGCGGGCCTGTGGATGCCGCTGGTCAGCGAGGAAGGCGCGGACGGCGAGGACGGTGAACGGCTCGGGTGGGATCGGGTGCGTACTCGGCGGGACGTGCGCGAGTTGTTCGAGTCGCACTTCCCGGACGTGGTGGGCCTGGCCTCGTCGTACGCCGAGGACGTGCTCCAGTGGTCACCCGCCCCGCTGAAGACCGTGCGGTGCGACCCCTACCACCACGGCCGCACCGTGCTCATCGGCGACTCGGCGCACACCCTGGTGCCGTTCTTCGGCCAGGGCATCAACTGCAGCTTCGAGGACGTACGGACCTTCTTCTCCATCTTCGACCGTAACCTCACCGAGCACGACGCCGCGACCGCTCTCGCCGCCACGCTGCCCTCCTACACCGAGTGGCGCAGGCCCGCGGGCGACACCATCGCCGACCTGTCGCTCGCGATGGCCTCGGAGCTCAAGGACCGCAGCGGGGACGTCGCGTTCCAGACCCGCAAGCGGCTGGAGAAGGAGCTTCACCTGCGGTATCCCGAGCTGTACGTGCCGCTCTACCACGCCGTGGCGTTCACCGACACCCCCTACCAGGACGCGGTGGCGCGCCACGAGCAACACCGGGCGGTGCTCGACGAGCTGTGCTCGCGCCAC
The DNA here is from genome assembly GCF_051192615.1 of Streptosporangium sp. G11. Taxonomy (NCBI): domain Bacteria; kingdom Bacillati; phylum Actinomycetota; class Actinomycetes; order Streptosporangiales; family Streptosporangiaceae; genus Streptosporangium; species Streptosporangium sp. G11. Next base: position 160,547 of record NZ_JBPJUQ010000012.1, on the reverse strand, counting down.
GATCCCGCCGACGAGGTGGAGCTGATCATCGCGGCGTACGCGGAGGCGATCGGCCGCGCCACCCACACCCCCGCCCCCACCCCCGGTCCCGCCTCGCAGAACGGGCCGCGGACGGCGGGGGCCGGCCATCTCGTCCCCGCCCCGCGGAGCGGGCACCACGCCGTTCCCGGCCCCAGGACGGAACAGCACGCCGTTCCCGGCCCTCGGGCGGAACAGCGCGCCGCGGTGGCGCCGGGCACGGACCTGCACCTGGACTCGGCGCAGCAGAAGGAACTACTCGACGTCGTGACGGCCCGTCTCATGGACTTCCACGAGGACCTGAGCAAGGGCAACCACCCCGCCTGGTACCGGGTCGCCGCCGCGGAGCCGCCGAAGGCCGAGCAGCAGGCCCCGCGCACCGGCACGGCCGTCGCCACCCTGCTGGACGAGATCTTCGACTCCGCGCTCCCCGACGGGATGATGCACCCCCACCCCGGGTTCATGGCCCACGTGCCCTCGGGCGGGCTGTTCCAGGGGGCCGTCGGCGAGTTCGTGGCCCGCAGCCTCAACCGGTTCGCGGGGGCCTGGGCGGCCGCACCCGGTTTCGCCCGGCTGGAGACCAACGTCATCGACTGGTTCTGCTCGCTGATGGGGTACGGCGAGGGCTCGTTCGGCTACCTGACCACGGGCGGGTCGATCGCGAACTTCATGGCGCTGCGGTGCGCGCTGGAACGCCTCCCCGACCACCAGCACCACCGGGCGGCCGTGTACGTCTCCGGGCAGGGGCACTTCTCGGTGGCCAAGGCCGCGCGGCTGGCGGGCATCGGCGCGGGGGGCCACCGGGCCGTGCCCACCGACGACGCGTACCGCATGGACCTCGTCGCGCTGCGCGAGACGATCGAGCGGGACCTGCGGTACGGCACGCCGCCCGCCTGCGTCGTGGCCACCGCGGGCACCACGAACACCGGCGCGGTGGACGACCTGCGCGCCGTCGCCGCGCTGTGCCGCGAGTACGGTGTCTGGTTCCACGTCGACGCCTGCTTCGGCGGCTTCTTCCGCCTGACCCGGCGCGGACGGGTGCTGCTGGACGGCATCGAGGAGGCCGACTCGATCGCGGTCGACGCGCACAAGTCGCTGTTCCTGCCGCACGGCAGTTCCGCGTTGCTGGTCAGGGACAAGACCACGCTCAAGCAGGCGTTCGCCATTCCGGACGCCGCCTACATCCCGGAGCTGTCGCAGGACGACGACCACCCCGACTTCATGGACTACGGCCCGGAGCTGACCCGCGAGTTCCGCGGCCTCACCGCGTGGCTGCCGATCAAGATGCACGGCATCAACGCCTTCGAGCGGTGCCTCGACGACAGGCTCGACCTCGCCGACGACCTGGCCGGGCGGCTGGCCGCCCTGGACGGGATCGACATCGTCTCGCGGGGGGAGCCGCACCTGCCCACGGTCGCGTTCAAGGTTCGCGTGAACGGCGAGGCCGAGGCCGACCGGCTCACAGAGCGGGCCTGCGAGCTCATCTGCTCCCGAGGCAACATCTACGTGGCGACCTCGGAGCTGCCGCACGAGGGGCACGTGATCCGCGCGTGCGTCATGCACCACCAGACCGACGTCGGCGTCATCGACCAGTTCGTCGAGGACGTCCGCTGGGCCCTGCGCAGGCTCGGAGAGGAGTAGAGGACGATGCTGACCACACCCGTGCGACAGCTTCCCCCCGGCCCGGACGGGCCGGCCGCCGAACAGCTCGCCATGTTCGAACGAGACCCGTTCGGGTGCGTCGAGCGGATGGCCCGGCGTTACGGCGACATGTTCACCCTGCGCCTGGGCGCGCTGGGCAACGACGACCTCACCGAGGTCGAACACGGCGGCGACTGGGTGTTCCTGACCCTGCCGGACCAGCTGAAGGTGATGTACGGCTCGGACGACCGGACCAGTGGCGCCCTGGCCAACAAGGTGTTCTTCGGTACGGAGGAGGAGTCCGTCGGCTACATCGACGGCACCATGCACCGCAGGCGCCGCGCCCAGCTGCACCCCGCCTTCAGCGGCAGCCGCGACTACGCCGCGATCACCGCCGACGCGGTCGACGCGCATGTGGCGCGGTGGCCGCGAGGGGTGCCGTTCGACCTGTTCACCGCGTTGCAGGCGCTGACGAGCGACATCATCGTCGAGGTGGTCTGCGGGGGGATGAGCGCCCCGGACAAGGCCGCCCTCGCGGCGCTGCTGCCTCCCATGGAGAACGCCGCGTGCGGGCGCGAGGAGGTCCTGCGGGCCGACCGGGCCGTCCGCGCCTTCGTCGACGAGCGCCTGCCCGGCCACCTGGACCGCTGCGCGGAGTCGGGCGTGGACGACGTCTTCGCCGCCCTGCTCCGCCACGCCGCCGAGGGCGATGGGGCACTGACCGACGAGGTGGTGCGGGACGAGGTGTTCAGCCTGCTGTACACCGGTTTCTCCACCACGGCCAACACCCTGTCCTGGACGTTCCTGCACGTGCTCGACGACGACCGGGTACGCGCGGAGCTCGGCCGCGAGCTCGGTGACCGCTTCCGCTCCCGGCCGGTGCGCGCCCAGGACTTCCGCGGGCTCGACTACCTCGACGCCACGCTCATGGAGGCGTTGCGGCTGCACCCGGTCTCGGCGCTCAACGGGGTCCGCATGGTCGTCTCGCCGATGCGGATCGGCGACTACGAGCTGCCGCCGGGGACGTTCCTGGTCCACTGCGCGTACCTGCTGCAGCGCGACCCGGACCTCTATTCCGACCCGTCGCTGTTCCGGCCGGAGCGGTTCGTGGACAACTCCGTGGACCCCTACGTGTGGGGCGCGTTCGGCGGGGGTTCCCGCACCTGTGTGGGGCGCGGGTACGCCCGCGCGGAGATGCGGATGATCCTGGCGATGGTGCTGTCCGCGGTCCGCCTGCGCGCGACCGGGCCGATCCCGCCCGCGCGGCAGCAGGGGATCTTCATGGCGCCCGAGCGGACCCGATGCGTTGTCGAGGAGTAAGCCCTGATGACCTTTTCACCCGCGCGTGCCGCCTTCGACCTGGACACCGTGCCCGGTTGCGCCGAGGCCGCGGCCCTGGCGCGCGACTACGCCGTCATCCCGGTGTACCGGGAGTTCCTGGCCGACGCGCTGACCCCGATCACCGTGTTCGACCGGCTCTGCGGGCCGGACGACACCGGATTCCTGCTGGAGAGCGTGCCTGTCAGCGGTGACATCGGCAGATACTCCTACATCGGGCACCGTCCCCGGCTGCTGGACCCGCCGGAGGGCGACCCGCTGGCCGCGCTGCGCGGGATCGCCGCGACGCGGGCCGCCCCGGTGCCGGGGGCGCCGCCGTTCCACGGCGGGGTCGTCGGCTATCTCGGCTATGAGGCCGCGAGCCGTTTCGAGCGCCTGCCGGTTCCCGACGGACCGGCGCCGGGCGTGCCGGAGTCGGCGTTCATGACCGCGGAGGACATGGTGGTGTTCGACCACGCCACCCGCAAACTGCTGGTGCTGACGCTGTTCCGGCCCGACCGCGAGTCCTACGGCGACGCCGTGGAGAGGCTGGATCGCATGGGCCTGCGCCTGCGGGCCGCGACCCCGGCCCCCGGACTCGTCGGCGGGGCCGCACGGTCGCGGCCGAGCGTCGCGCCGGACAGCGACGGCTGGCACTCCAACGTCACCAGGGGGGAGTTCGAGCGGCGGGTCACGCGGGCGCGGGAGTACATCGCCGCGGGTGACGCGTTCCAGATCGTGCTCTCGCAGCGGTTCTCCCGGCCGCTGCGCGTCACCCCGCTGGACCTGTACCGGCACCTGCGCGCGGTGAACCCGTCGCCGTACATGTACCACCTGAGCCTCGGCGGGGGGCGTCACGTCGTGGGCGCCTCCCCGGAGCTGCTGGTGCGCACCGACGGCCGCACCGCCCGCACCAAGCCGCTGGCGGGATCCCGGCCCCGCGGGGCGACCCGGCACGACGACCTGGCCCTGGAGCGGGACCTGCGCGGTGACGCGAAGGAGCGCGCCGAGCACGTCATGCTGGTGGACCTGGGCAGGCACGACATCGGCCGGGTGTGCGCCCCCGGCACCGTGCGCGTGGAGCGTCTGATGGAGGTGGAGCGCTTCTCGCACGTGATGCACCTGTCCTCGACGGTGGCGGGAGAGCTGCTGCCGGAGGCGACCTCCCTGGACGCGCTGCGCTGGGCCTTCCCCGCGGGGACGCTGAGCGGCGCGCCGAAGATCCGCGCCATGGAGATCATCGCCGAGCTGGAGACGGAGCGCCGCGGCGTGTACGGCGGCGCGATCGGTTTCGTCGGCGTCGGCGACACGGCCGACCTCGCCATCGGCCTGCGGACCATGGTGATCGCCGACGACACGGTGTACGTCCAGGCGGGCGCGGGGATCGTGGCCGAGTCGGACCCGACCTCGGAGTATCTGGAGACGCTGCACAAGGCCAACGCGCTGTTCAGCGCGGTACACGAGGCGGAGGCCACGACATGAGCGCGGTTCCCAGGGTCGCGGTGATCGACAACTACGACTCCTTCACCTACAACCTGGTCCATTATCTCGCCGAACTCGGTGCCGCGGTGTCGGTGTTCCGCAACGACGAGACGACGATCGGCGGACTGGCCCGCCACGACATGCTGGTGATCTCTCCCGGCCCCTGCACCCCCGCCGAGGCGGGCCTGTCGGCACCGGCCGCGCGGGCGCTCACCGGCCGGATGCCGGTGCTGGGCGTGTGCCTGGGCCACCAGGGCATCGCCGCGGCGTACGGCGCCGAGGTGGTGCGTACGGCCCCGATGCACGGCAAGGTCTCGGCGATCAGGCACGACGGCACGGGCGTCCTGTCCGGGCTGCCCAACCCGTTCACCGCCACGCGGTACCACTCGCTGGCGGTGGACCACGCGACCCTGCCCGACGAGCTCGTACCCACCGCGTGGACCGACGACGGCGTGCTGATGGGCCTGCGTCACCGGTCGCACCCGACCTTCGGCGTCCAGTTCCACCCGGAGTCCGTGCTCACCCCCATGGGAAAGCAGCTCATGGCGAACTTCCTGGAGAGCGGATGACCGCCCGCGAGGTTCCCGTGGCCGAGGACGGCGATCGCGGCGCGTCACCCGAGAGCGGACGCGATCGCGCAGATCTGGTGAAGGAGTTGTCAGCGGCATGCAGTTGATCGATGTTCCGACCACAGGTGCCCCTCCCCCGCCGTCGGCCCGTACCGGCGCGCACCGGCCGCCGGCCGGCTGGCGTCCGGACTCCTGGCGCGGGCTGCCCATCTCCCAGCAACCCGACTGGGCCGACCGCGACGGGCTGGGCCGCGTCCTCGACGAGATCTCCCAGCTCCCGCCGCTGGTACTGCCCGGCGAGATCGAGGACCTGCGGGCCGGGCTGGCCCGCGTCGCGGACGGCCGCGCCTTCTTCCTGCAGGCGGGCGACTGCGCGGAGCGGTTCAGCTCCTGCATCGAGAACGGGGTACGCGGCAAGCTGCGGCTGATCCTGCAGCTGGCGATCCTGCTGTCCTACGGCTCCGGCCTGCCGGTGGTCAAGGTCGGCCGGATCGCCGGGCAGTTCGGCAAGCCGCGCAGCAGCCCGACCGAGATCGTCGACGGCGTCGAGCTGCCCGTGTACCGGGGCGACATCGTCAACGACACCGCCCCCACCCGAGCCGCCCGCACCCCGGACGTCGAGCGGCTGCGCAGCGCCTACCACCACGCGTCGGCGACGCTGAACGTGCTGCGCGCGCTCCTCCAGGAGGGCTTCGCCGACCTGGAGCAGGTGCACGCCTGGAACCAGGAGTTCGTACGGCGCAACCCGGCGGCCCGGCAGCACGAGGACATCGCCGCGGACATCGCGTGGGCGCTGCGTTTCATGGCCGCGTGCGGCGCGGAGAAGACGGACAGGAACGTGCCGCAGGAGCACCTCTACACCTCGCACGAGGCGCTGCTGCCCGGCTGGGAGGAGGCGCTGACCCGGCCCGACGCCGAGACGGGGGCCTGGTACGGCACCAGCGCCCACATGCTGTGGGTGGGCGACCGGACCCGCCGGCGTGACGGCGCGCACATCGAGTACCTGTCCGGGATCGCGAACCCGATCGGCGTGAAGATCGGGCCGGACGTCACGCCCACCGAACTGCGGCTCCTGTGTGAGCGGCTGGACCCCGGCCACGTGCCCGGCAGGCTGGTGCTGATCAGCAGGCTGGGCGCCGACCGGGTGCTCGACCTGCTTCCGCCACTGGTCCAGGAGATCCACGCCACCGGGCGCCCGGTGGTGTGGGCCTGCGACCCCATGCACGGCAACACCTTCCGCTCGCAGAGCGGTTACAAGACGAGACGGCTGTCGGACATCACCCGCGAGATCGCGGGGTTCTTCGCCGTGCACCGGGCCGCGGGCACCTTCCCCGGCGGCATCCACCTCGAACTGAGCGGCGACGACGTCACCGAGTGCCTCGGCGGGGCGGAGGAGGTGCTCGACACCCACCTCGGGCACCGGTACGAGACCGCGTGCGACCCACGGCTGAACGCCGGCCAGTCCATCGAGCTGGCCTTCGCCGTGGCGGGGTTGCTACGGCAGCACTGCGCGATGTGACCCCCTTGATCCGCCCGGGCTCCGGTCCTTTCCGGAGCCCGGGCCGCTCTGTGACCGGGGCCGCCCCGAAACCGGGGAGATCACCACGTCAGGCCGCGCGTCCCTGGGACGGCACGACCTCCGCGGCGGGCGGCGGGCCGGGCGGGGTGCCGTCCCCGAACGGCCTGCCGCCGAGACCCTCACGGCCGTGCGGGGTGAGCCACCCGGACAGGTCCGGGCCACCGGGCACGATGTGATGGGGATTGTTCTCGTCCAGAACGATGTGATAGTGGCGCTTGATGTGGTCGAAGTCGACCGTGTCACCGAAACCGGGGGTCTGGAACAGGTCGCGGGCGTACGCCCACAGCGCGGGCATCTCCGTCAGCTTCGACCGGTTGCACCGGAAGTGACCGTGGTAGACCACGTCGAAGCGCACCAGCGAGGTGAACAGCCGGATGTCGGCCTCGGTGATCGTGTCGCCGACCAGGTAGCGGCGGGTCCCCAGCCGCTCCTCCAACACGTCCAGGCGGGCGAACAGCGCGTCGTAGGCCCGCGAGTAGGCCTCCTGGGTGGTGGCCATGCCCGCCTCGTACACGCCGACGTTGACGTCGCGGAACACCACCTCGTTCAGCTCGTCGATCTCCGCGCGCAGCGGCCCGGGGTACAGGTCCGGGGCGCCGGGACGGGTGAGGGCCGTCCACTGGGTCGCCAGATCCAGGGTCATCGCGCCGAAGTCGTTGGTGACCAGGCGCCGGGTGGCCACGTCGACCATCGCGGGAACGCTGAACCCGCCGTCGTAGTCCGCGTCGGCGGCCAGATACGCCTCGCTGAGGTAGCGGTAGCCGAGGACGGGGTCCCTGCCGTCCGGGCCGAGGGCGAAGCTCCAGCCCCGGTCGTCCTGGATGGGATCGACGACGGCCAGCGAGATCGCGTCCTCCAGGCCGAGCAGTCTGCGGCTCACCACGGCCCTGCTGGCGAACGGGCAGGCGCGGCTCGCGACCAGGCGGTAGCGGTGCGGTTCCGCGGGCCAGGCGGAGTCCGGATCCGCGGTGATCCGGGCGTCGAAGCGGCTGGGAGACATCACGGATTCGGACTCTGTGTTCAATTCGGCTCCATGGAATCGTGGTCGGTCTCTCCGACGGTGAACTTCCCCGTACGCGCCGGGGCATTACGACTTCGAGGAATCCATGGAGACCGGAATCGGGGCCGCCGGGGTGCGCCGCGACCGCGCCCTGGCGAAGAGCGCCACGGCGGTCGCGACGTTGACCGCGGCCATCGCCAGGCAGAGCAGCGGAAGCCCGCCCAGGGAGAGCAGCGGCCCGGCGAGTCCGAGGCTTCCGGCCGCCGCGGCGGCACCCATGGCGAGCTCGCCGAGCCCCTCCGCGCGGTGGCGCAGCGGCTCGGGCGTCACCTCCACCAGCCACATGCTGCCGCTGACCAGGTGCAGGTTCCAGGACACACCGACCAGCGCCAGCAGCGCCAGGTCGGAGCCGACGCCGCCGCCGAGCACGCCGAAGGCCAGCGAGCCGGTCATGCACAACGCCGCGACCAGCGCCACCGGCCGGGGGCCGAACCGCCTGCACAGCGCCGCGGAGACCGGCGCGAAGGCGAACATCGCGCCGATGTGCAGGGCGGCGAACATCCCGACCGCCTGCAGGTCCCACCCGCCGTGCTGCAGGTGGTTCGGCGCGGAGCCCATGATCGCCACCATTGACAGGTTGCCGGTGCCCAGGACCAGCAGCGGCAGCAGCCGCCCGGACCCGCGTCCGGTGGCCGGGACGTCCGTCGCGGACGCCTCGGGCCCGCCGCCGCCCCCGCGCACCTTGAGCAGGATCAGCGAGGCCAGCGGGAACACCACCACCGCGAGCAGGTGCAGACCCGTCTGCGGGGGCAGGCCCACCGTCTCCGCCACCGCGCCGGTCGGGCCCAGCAGCACGGGACCGAGGACCGCGCCGACGGTGACGGCCGCGACCGCCAGCCCCATCGCCTGCGGGGCACGGTGCTCGTCGACGAGGTCGGTGGCCAGGTACCGGCCGAGCATCACACCGGTGGTGCCCGCGCCCAGGAGCACGGTGCCCACCAGCAGGCTCACCAGCCCCCAGTGCACGGAGAACACGACGATGGCCGCGCCCGCGGTCGCGCAGAGGTTGCAGGCGGCCGGGCCCCACACGCGGCCGAGCCGCCGCATGATCGCGCCCGCGGCGGGACCGGCCAGCGCCGACCCGGTGACCAGCGCGCCCATCGCCGTCGGGCCGTAGGCCGCGGATCCGGTGACCAGCTCGGCGAGCAGGGGGCCCGCGGTGGCGCCCGCGGCCAGCCCGAGCGATCCGACGATCTGGCTCAGGCACAGCAGCAGGACCGTCCTGGGCAGGCGGGCCCGCGCCGGGGTGTTCGGGGTGTCTGAGGTGTTCATCGCGCCGCCCACCACCTGACGCGGTCGTTGACCATGAGGTCCGTCGCCGTCATGTGCTTGCGATGGGGTTCGCTCAGGTGCGCGACGCGGCGTACGACGGACCGCGGCGTCTGCGCCAGGCCGGCCTCCAGCAGGGTGCGCGCGAACCGGTCGAACGCGTCGGCCATGTCGTGTTCCCGGGGGCCCAGGCAGAGGCCGTCGAGATGGTCGAGCTGCCGTACGGCCGCCGCGGGCAGCCGGAACCGGCAGGCCACCACGTCGACGTCCGGCGAGATCGACCGCTCGGCGCCGGACGCCTCAAAGGCGTTGAACAGCGGGCTGATCCCGTTGAGACCCGCCTGGCCCGTCAGATCCGGGCAGTGCTGGGGCGGTCTGCCCGTCACGTCGTCGGCGATGCGCATCGCCGTCACCCCTTCCTCTCTCATCACCCCGACCGCCAGGTCCAGGGAGGTCGCCGGCAGGGCCAGGTCGCGGACGGCGTGTACGGCCGCCGCGCCGGTACGGACGCCGGTCGCCGCCACCAGCAGCAGCTGCGCGGCCTCCCGGGCGGACTGCAGGTGGAATCGCCGGGTCGGGGCCGGCAGCCACAGCACCGTCCCCTCACGGCACGAGCGGCGGAACCGGCACAGCAGCGGTGAGTCGTCGGCGACGTGCGCGAGACGCGCGATGACGGCGTTCACCCGCCCCCGCGCCGCGGCGTCGGCGACGATCAGTTCGATGGCCCGCTTGCTGGCCGACCGGGCGTCGTGGGCGTAGAGCAGCAGGGACTCCTCGGTGGAGGCGACGACCAGGATGCCGACCCGCGCCGCGGCGCAGGCGTCCACGACGTGGCGGGTGCCCAGCACGTCGGTGCACACCGAGTCGTGGGTGTCGTGCTCGGCCGTTCCCGTGACGGGTCGCGCGGCCAGGTGGAAGACGATGTCGGGGCGGACGTCGGCGATCAGGCGGGACACCCGCTCCCGGTCGCGGACGTCGAGGGCGCGGTGCTCGGCGCCGTCCACCGAGGCGTCCGGCGAGAGACCGGCCGTCAGCAGCCTGCCCGGCCCCAGGCCCGCCAGCCCGGCGACCAGCGCGCCGCCGATACGCCCCTCGGACCCGATGACCAGCACGGTACGACCGCCGACCAGGTCGCGTACCCGCCGGTGCGGCACGTCCACGTCCCGTCCGGCCGCCGCGACGACGTGCCGGTAGCGCGCGTCACCCGCCGGGTACGTCGCGGCCAGCTCGGCGGTCAGCTCCCGCAGCCTGCGCAGGGCGGCGTGGTCCAGCGCGCGGCGCCAGGCGGGGGCGATGGCGCGGATCTCGTCGAGGATCCCCTCGACACGCCGTGCGGCACTCATCTCGATGACTCCTGTACGGCAGGACCGGTTCGGGTGCTTCCGACGCTAATCCGGCGTGTTCTCGCTCCGCTCTCCGCGACGGAGAGCCCGGCCGGAGGGCGCGGATCTCCGCGACGGGGAGCCCGGAGCTCCGCGACGAAGGGTCCGGACGGGGCCCGGGTGGACGGCCCGTCCGGATTCCGCTCTCACCCCGCGGTGGGGGTTCGTTTGACCCCGCTGATCACCCCGTGCGGGGTCCAGGTCTCCCCGGGGAGCCTGCGCACCTCGTCGAAACCCGTCTCGCGCATCCACCGCTCGTAGTGGCTCCAGCTGTAGATCATGCTGCGCGGTGCGGTGAGCGTGGCGAAGTAGGCGTTGTCCAGCGCCGAGTAGAGCGGGCCTTCGCCGGTGTCGCCGGACATCACGTTGAACACCATGACCCTGCCGCCCTCGGGCAGCGCCTCGTGCGCCTTGCGCAGCAGGCCGAGGTTCTGCTCCGGGGACCAGATGACCAGCTGGTTGGCGAACAGCACCGCGTCGTGGCCCTGAGGGTACGGGTCGTTGAAGATGTCGCCCACCCGCACGTCGATGCGGTCGCTCAGGCCGTTGTCGGCGATCTTGCGCCGGGCGATGTCCACCGCGCCCGGCAGGTCGAGCACGGTGAACTCGACCCCGGGGTTGGCGTGGGCCAGCTCGATCGCGTTGACCCCGTCGCCGCCGCCGACGTCGAGCACCCGGCGCACCCCGGTGAGGTCCGCCTTGGCGACCAGGACCGGGTTGGACAGCAGCGACCACGACCGCATGCAGCGGTAGAACAGCTGCTCCAGCTCCGGCGTCTCGGGCAGCCGGTGGTACAGGTCGTCGCCCGTCCCGGCGAACCGCTCCAGCCCGGCGTTGGTGTTCTCCCGCAGTGACTCGACGAGATCGGCCAGCGGAAGATAGACGAGCCTGGCCTGGAAGGCGACGATGTCGGCCAGAACCTCCCAGGAGCCGTCCTCGAACATCTCCTGGATCACCGCGCAGTTGCGGTAGCGCCCGCCGGTCACCTCGGTGAGCCCGAGAGCGGTGGCGCCGAGCAGCAGGATCTCCGTCGGCCGCGGATCCAGCCCGAGCGCGTCGCCGACGTCCGCCGCGGCCAGCTCCCCCTTGTCGCGCAGCAGGGCGAACAGGCCCAGCTCGCAGCCCGCGTTGAGCATCTGGAACGCCGCCGCCCCGAACAGCGGGCCGACGAGATCCTCACGTGATCGCACCTTCTGCGGGCCGTGAGGGTTTTGAGGGTTCTCAGGGGACTTCTCAGGGGACACCGCGCTCTCCTCCCGTGTCCTCGCGCGTGGGGCCGTCACGACACGTCGAACAGCGTGCCGGGGACGGGATGGCATCTCTGCTCGGCGCCCAGGTCGTCCAGCCGCGCCATCTGGGACTCGTCGAGGGCGAAGTCGAACACCTGGATGTTGGCGCGGATGCGCTCGGGCTTGGCCGACTTCGGGATGACGACGATGTCGTGCTGCAGATGCCACCGCAGCACGATCTGCGCGGGAGTCCGGTCGCACTCCCGGGCGATCTCCACCGCCGTGGGGTGCTGGAGCAGCCCCTGGTCGCGGCCGATGGGGCTCCAGGCCTGCGTCACGATGCCGCGTTCGGCGTGGGCCGCGCGCAGCTCGTGCTGCGGGTACAGGGGGTGCAGCTCGATCTGGTTGATCGCGGGGACCACGGAACACTCCTCCGCCAGCCGGTCGAGCTCGGCGACGCCGAAGTTCGACACGCCGATCGACCGGACGCGGCCGTCGGCCTGCAACCTCTCGAACGCCCGCCAGCTGTCCACGTACCGGTTCAGCGCGGGGCGCGGGAAGTGGATCAGGTAGAGGTCGAGGTAGTCGAGGCCGAGCTTGGCCATGCTCTCGTCGAAGGCCCGCATGGTCTCGTCGTAGCCGTGGGCGTCGTTCCACAGCTTGGTGGTGACAAAGAAGTCCTCGCGCGGGATCTCGCTGTTGGCGATCGCCTTTCCGACGCCGGCCTCGTTCTGGTAGGCGGCGGCGGTGTCGACCAGGCGGTAGCCCTCTTCGATCGCCGTCGTCATCGGCTCCACCACCTGGTCGGCGGGGATGAGGAACACCCCGTACCCCAGCCGCGGAATGGACACGCCATCGTTGAGGAGCACGTGCGGGATCGTGGTCACGGCAGTTCGTCCTTCCTGTTCGGGGGCCGCGGTCAGGAGTAGCGGCCTGGCTCGGGCACCTCGTCCAGCAGCTGGTACAGGCCGACCTCGCGGCGCTGGTAGGCCACCGGGTGATGCAGCGTGTGGGTGCGGGCGTTGCGCCAGAAGCGGTCGAAGCCGAACCGGTTCGCGGTGGAGCGGGCCCCGGTGACCTCGAAGATCCGTGAGGTGACCTCGAGCGCCACCTCGTCGGCCCGCGCCTTGACCGCCGCGGTCCGCACCTTGTACTCGCCGCGTATCCGGGGGGTGACCGAGTCGGGGTCGCGGTGGAGTGCCATGCCCTCCTCGGCGACCTGGTCGGCCAGAGCCTCGGCCGCCCAGAGCTTGGCGGTCAGGTCGCCGATGGTGTCCTGGACGCGGGGCTCGTCGACGGTGCGCTCGTACCCACCCCAGCCCCGGCCCGTCTGGGTGTACTCGATCGCGGCGCGCAGCGCGCCCCCGGCCACGCCCAGCCAGATGTTGCAGAACAGGAGCTGGCCGGTCGGCACGTTCGTGGTCGCGTAGGTGCGGGGGCTGAACACCTTGTCCCGGTAGCCCAGCGCGTCCTCCCAGGGCACCCGGACGTCGCGGATGGTGATCCCTCCGCTCTCGGTCAGGCGCTGGCCCATGTTGTCCCAGTTGTTGTGGTGGATGATGCCCGGCTGGTCGGTGGGCACGACGGCCAGCACGTGGTCCTTGCCGTTCAGCACCCCTTCCAGCACCGTGTGGTCGGAGACCTTCACCCCGGTGCAGAAGTGCTTGCTGCCGTTGAAGACCAGGTGGTCGCCCTCGTCGGTGGCGACCACGTCGGCGTCGCGCGGGTTGAGGGCGCACCCGAAGAACCAGTTGCCCCGGGTGGCCTCGATCTCCAGCCGCCGGATCTGCTCCTCGGTGCCCAGCCACCGGGGCAGCCAGCACCACGTGTAGTGGTCGCCCAGCAGCTGGCCGATCGACCCGTCCGCCGAGGCGACCGCCCGTACGACCCGGTAGGCCGTCGGCCATTCCTGACCGGCGCCGCCGTGCTCCACGGGACCGAAGATCGGTACCAGTCCCGACTCCTTGAGGATCTGGATCTCCTCGTGCGGCGTCTGGTTGGCGCGGTCGCGTTCGGCCGCGCCGACGCTCAGCACGTCGGCCACCTCCCGGGCGCGGTCGATCCAGCCCGTCGGCGTGTCCGGCCTGGCCGACCAGTCAGGCCGGGGTATGGCCCCCGCGGGGGCGGGCGTCGTGATGGTCACGTTCTCTCCTTGGGGTCTCAGGGGGGCGGGGCGTCGAGGGGGTGGTCAGGCCGCGGGGCGCGTGGTGCCGTGCGGGTTGTCGATGACCGAGCGCCAGAGGCCGTCGGCGCCGCGCCGGATGACGTCGGTGCTGGTGCCCTCCATCCGCATGTGGTCGCCGCCGGGACCGGTGCCCTCCACGACCCAGTCCGCGATGATCAGCGCGATGTCGTCCGCGACGTAGACGTGGCGGTCGCGGATGTCCATGGGCAGCCCGAGCTCGAGGAAGTCGGCGATGGCCTTGCTCGCCTCGCCGCCGGTGACGGGATCGCCGGGCCCGCGGACGAACACCGCGCCGTCCTCCAGACCGGCCTCGACGGCGGCGACGTCACCGGAGTTGAAGGCGCGGCGGAAGTTCTCGGTGTGCTGGTACGGGTCGGAGACCGGGGCGAAGGTGCTCCGCGTCGAGCTGGTCATCTGTGCTCCTTCATGACATTCGGTGGCTCGCGGTTTCCGCGGTCAACGCGGGCCGGTGGCGGTGCCCCGCGGAGGCGGGTTCGGCGATGTCCGCGGGGACGGGCTCGTGCGGTTCCGGCCACACCGAGTAGCGGCGCAGCCCGTACAGCAGTGGGCGGCGCGACTCCCTGCGCAGCACGCGCTGGACCGCGCCCATCACGACGGTGTGGTCGCCGACCCGGTCGGCGCGCGACACCAGGCAGTCGGCTATGGAGTGGGCGTCCCGCACCAGGTGCGGGCCGCACGCCCGGCCGTCGACCGTCCACTCGGCGCGGTCGAAGCGGCGCGGATCGCCGGAGGCGAACAGCTCGGCCGTCGCCCTGGCGTTGTGGTCGAGAAGATTGAGGGTGAACCGCCTGGCGGCGAGCACCGCCGCCAGGGTCGGGCTCGCGTTGCGCACGCACACCAGCAGGGTGGGCGGGGCAAGCGTGACGCTGCAGACCGACGAGCAGGTTATGCCTCTGGGGCTGCCGTCAGCGGAGACGACCGTCACGACCGCCACCCCGGTGGGGAAGCCCGCCATCAGGGCGCGGAAGTCATCCTGGCCGGTCTGATTCGTACTCGGTGCTTCGCGCATGTGATACCGCCTCTGCTGGCCGGGAGCGCCGGTCCGGACCCGTACGCGACGATGTCCGGGAACCGCCTGCAATCACGTGAGCTCACGCTATGAGCGTCGGCTCTCGATGCTCTCTTTCCCATCTCTCACCGACCCCGGCCTGGCCGGGACGTGAGACGACGAGGCCGCCGGAGCGCTGCTCCGGCGGCCTCGGGTGGTGCCTGTCGTGTCGGGGCCGTACGTCACGAGGCCGCGGCTCGCAGCGGCTTGAGCGCCTCGGCGATCCGGGCGAAGCGGGCACCGTGGTACTCGGCGGCGGCGTACACGTGCTTGGCCAGGTTCTCGTCGCCGTCGCGGATGCTGATGCCGTACGGGTTGCCGCCCGCGGCGTGGATGAGGTCGTAGTCGGCGTACCCGGTGGGGACGATGATCGAGCCCCAGTGGTGCATCACGTTGTAGAGGGCGACCAGGGTGGTCTCCTGCCCTCCGTGGACCTCGTAACTGCTGGTGAATCCGGTCGCCGCCTTGCCGGTCAGCTCGCCCTCCTGCCAGATCTTGCCGGTCGTGTCGAGGAACTGCTTGAGCTGGGAGCTGACGTTGCCGAAGCGGGTGGGCGTGCCGAAGGCGAACCCGTCGGCCCAGACGAGGTCGTCGACGGTGGCCTCCTCGATGTGCGTGGTGGCGTCAAGGTGCTCTCGCCAGGCCTGGTTGGAGTCGATCGCCGAACGGGGTGCCAGCTCGGGAACCCGGCGCAGCCGGACCTCCGCTCCCGCCGAGGCGACGCCACGGGTCAGGGCCTCGGCGAGCGCGTGCACGTTTCCCGTCGCCGAGTAATAGATCACTGCGATTCGGGCGTTCATTAGCACACCTCTCAACTGTTCATTTGACAACCGTTCCTAAGTCAACGGTATAAGGGTAATAGTGCACGAGTCAACTGTTGCGATATGGTGGGAAAATGGACGAACATCGGTTGGATCGGCAGGTCACGGCCTGGGCCGCGATCTTCCGGTTCAACGGGATGACGAACGCGCACCTCGACTCGGTCCTGCGTTCACGGGCGGGGATGACGCTGGCGGAGCACGAGCTGCTCGCCGTTCTGCAACGGCACGGCGGGCGCGCCCGGATGGGCGAGCTCGCCCGCGACCTGATGCTCTCCAAGAGCGGGGTGACCCGGCTCGTCGCCAAGCTGGAGGAGCCCGGCGACTGGGTCCGGAGGGTGATGTCGGCCCAGGACCGCCGGGCCACCTGGGCCGAGCTCACGCCGGCCGGAGAGAAGGCCCTCGAGGCCGCCAAGCCGGTCTTCGACGCGGCGGTCTCGGAGATCTTCGCGGACGCCCTCCCCGACCGGGAGCTGGAGCGCATCACGGCGGCCCTGGAACACGTCATCGGCACGAAGGGGTGGACCGCCACGACCGGCTCGTGCGCCGGGGCGTACGCCCCGGCGCCCGCCGGCCCTCCGGACGGCTGACATCCGCAGAACGGGCGTCCACAGAGCGGGCATCCGTGGAGCGGGCGTCCACAGAGCGGGCATCCGTGGAGCGAACACCTGAACGGCGGGCACCCGAACCGCGGGCCTCCGGACGCGGCCCCGGGCCGGTGACCTCGTCCGGGTCCCGCACATCCAAAGGCCCGGCCGGGACCCGCGCA
The DNA here is from genome assembly GCF_051192615.1 of Streptosporangium sp. G11. Classification (NCBI taxonomy): domain Bacteria; kingdom Bacillati; phylum Actinomycetota; class Actinomycetes; order Streptosporangiales; family Streptosporangiaceae; genus Streptosporangium; species Streptosporangium sp. G11. The sequence goes on along the minus strand of NZ_JBPJUQ010000012.1, from coordinate 144,160 downwards.
CCGGCCCCGGTTTCGTGTGGCGACGGCTCTCGCTGCGCATGACGGCCGTCAGCTCGCGGACGGCACGGCCGCGACGCCGTCCTGGTCGTCCGCGTCCGCCCCGACCGCGGCGATGCCGAGTTCCCGGCGGCCGAGCCTGGAACGGGCCGGTGGAGGCACGCGGGACAGCCGGCCGCGGTGGCGGGCGGCGAACCGCAGCCCCTCGGTCTCGAGTTCGAGCCAGGCACCCGGATCGGACGTCACCATCTCGATCATCTGCTCGCACACCGCCGTCGGGCACTCGATCAGGCCGGACCCCCCGGCCTCGCCCTTGAGCAGCCGCTCGGCCCCCTGGGCGAGACCCAGCCAGCAGTCCGTGGCACGGTCGAGCATGCCGGTCCGCTGCGCGGTGGTCAGCTCGCTCAGGGAGCGTTCCCTGGCGTACAGCCCCATCAGCTGGTGCATCCGGCAGCGCAACACCCCCATGTGGTCGGTTCCCGCCACGTCCAGCAGCCCCCGGTCGACGAGGTGTTCCAGGATCGGCTCCACCTCGGAGATCGGGGCGTCGACGGCCGCGGCGACCACCCAGGCGCCGAAGTCGGGCACCTGCAGCATGCCCGCCGCGTACCAGACCCGCCGCGCGCCCGGGTCGAGGGCCTCGACGCTGGGGGCCAGGTAGGAGCGCATGTCGAACGCGCCGTGGGAGAGCTCGTCCAGCCGGCGGTCCGGGTCGCTCAGCCGCTGCGCGAGACGGCCGATCTTGAGGTGGGTACGGGAGGCCAGGCGCGCCGCGGCGGCACGCACCGAGAGTGCCAGCCTGCCGGTCGCGCCGACCACCTGGTCCACCGCCTCGGGCTCCGCCGCTATGCGGTGGACCCCCACGACCTTGCGGAGAAGCTCGACCGACTGGTCGACGGTGAGCATGCCCACCTCGACGGGAAAGTTGCCCGGGACGTCGGACAGGTTCGACCGGCTGGTCATCAGCAGCGCGGCCTCGGGCGTGGCCGGGATCAGCGGCCAGACGTGACCGGCCCCCAGCACGTCGTCGAGCATGATGAGCACGCGCCTGCGGTCGAGCAGGCTGCGGTAGATCGCGGCCCGCTCGGCGAGTTCCTTCGGGATGGCGGTGTCGGCGACGCCGAAGGAGCGCAGGAAGCAGGACAGCACGTCGCCGACGTCGACCGGGTCGGGCCGGGAACCTCGCAGGTCGGCGTAGAGCTGCCCGTCGGGAAACTCGTCGCGCAGCTGGTGGGCCACGTGCAGGGCCATGGCCGACTTGCCCGAGCTCCACTTGCCGTAGACGCCGCAGATGCGGGCGCCGTGGCTGTCGGCCGTCAGCGCGGCGTGGATGCGGCGCTCGTGCTCCGGCCGGCCGACGTAGTCGGGCAGGTCCGCGACGAGCTGGGCGGGCACGTTGACGGGCGCGTCCTCGGGGACGTGGACCGGTTCGCCCGCCAGGACGCGCTGGTGCATCTCCCGCAGGGTCGGGCCGGGTTCGAGGCCGAGCTCGTCGACGAGGAGCACCCGCCCGGCGGCATAGGCCTCCAGCGCCTCCGCCCGCCGGTCGGCGCAGTACAGCGCGTACATCAGCTGCGCGCGCAGGCCCTCGCGCAGGGGGTACCGCTCCACCAGGACCATCAGCTCGTCGATCAGCTCCCGGCCGCGACCGCACTGGAGCTCCAGGTCGATGCACTCCTCGATGACCGACAGCCGCCGTTCCTCCCACTTGGCGGCTATGGCCTGCACGGCGGGACTGTCGACCTCGGCGAGCACCGGGCCGCGGAACAGCGACAGCGCGCAGCGGTATCGGGACGCCGCCAGCGTCCGATCGCCCTGCGCGGCCAGCGAGCGGGCGTCGGCGACCTGCTCGTTGAACCGGTGCGCGTCCACGGTTTGCGGATCGACGCGCAGGGCGTAGCCCGGTGACGTCGTCTCGATGAGATCGGCGACGGCTCCGGCGAGCGCGAAGGAGCGGCGCAACTGCCATATGCACGTCTGCACCTGCTCGGCGGCGGTCCGTGGCGGCCTGCCCGCCCAGAGGGCCTCCACGATCTCCCCGACCGTCACGATGCGGCCGGCACTGGCCAGGAGCATCGTGAGAACGATGCGCTGCCGGTTCTTACCGACGACGACCGGTGTGTCGCCGATCAACACCTCAAGTGGACCCAGAATACGAAACAGCATAAGCGCCTCGACACTCCCGTTAACGGCAATCTAATCGGATCATCTCGCCTTATCCCATCAAAACCCATTTCACACCCAATATTCGCGGCGCCCTCTGCGAGAACCCGGCCGACCACGGACGGGGCCGTCACGGTCGCCTGTCACCCTGCCTTCCCTTTCCCGATGGACCACCGTTTCACCGGCGAGGCCGAGAGGCGGAACGGATGCGCCGCACCAAAACCATCAATTCCGGATGATCACTATTCGGCACGATCGTATACGTGATCTTGATTTAAGAATGCCCTCCTTCTCTACACATATAGCAAATCATCGCGTATGTGGCAAGTCAGCCATGAATGGCACGATCACGCTTAATCAGCAGCCAAGAAGAATAAATCTCTTGACGTAATACCGGTTTTTAACGTGACATAATTCGTCACGCTGCGTCGTTTCGTCCAGCACGCGCCGCCCAGGGAGAATCCGAGGGAAGGGCCCGGCGGCAGGGGCCGGAGGGGCTGCCGACCACGGAAAATCCGCCACCTCCGGCCTGGTGAGGGGGTGATCGCCGCGGCGGGCGACCGGCGGCCCGGCGTGACCGAGCGAGGCGACCCCGGATTTCGGCCAATATCGGCCGGCTCCCGCACGCCGTTCACGGCGCCGGATCACGGAATCGCGAATCAAAGACATCGGCCCGCGTTAATAAAACGTTCCAATCATCGGCGACGCCGAGCGTCGCCGCTTCGGGGAAAGCGCCGTTCCCCGGTTGTTCACCGCCATACAAGACGGAAATTAACAGACCTGCCGAGGGGGGCCTATTCAGAAAAGCCCGGTTATTCGCACGACATCGGCGAATGGCCTCGCGCGACCAGGTCCTGGACGCGGCCGGCGACGGCGGCGAGAACACGCCATCGGCGACCCGAATTCTCGGACGCCATACCTGCCCAGCCAACCACCACCCCATCGCGGCATTTCGGTCATTCTTTACACTCGGGGAGTTGTCAGTCCCCGGCCGACCATCGCTACCCGAGTGCGGACCGGCCAAACACGGCCAAACACGACCGGGTACGGCTGGGCACGGTCACCCCGACGCCCTCGCGCGACGCCGCGACCGGCTCGCCGTCCCGCCCCACCCGACGCTCGGGCGGGATGCGCGGCGGGACGGCGGCGCCCGGGTCTCGGATCCGGGACCCGGGCGCCGCCGTCCCGGGCCGCGCGTGGCCGGAAGGCCCGTCACCTCGTGCCGGACGACCCCGGGATCCACGACGCGGCCATGCGGGCCGGGCCCGCGTTCGGTCCCAGGACGCTCAGGGAGTCGGCGTGGGGGTCGGGGTCGGGGTGGGGGTCGGGGTCTCCGTCACGGTGGTGGTCGGCTCGGGGGTGGGGACGACCGGTGTCTCCGTGGGCGGCACCGGCGTTTCCGTGGGAGGCGCCGGGGTCTCCGTGGGCGGCGGCACCGTGGGGGTCGCGACGGGCGGCGTGGGGCAGATGGCGGGCGTGCGCCACCTGCCGCCCGGCCGCCACTGGTTGACGGACCACCAGTCGCCGCCGCGCCAGAACTTCCTGCTGGGCCGCGTCAGGTCGAAGACGTAGGCGGCCGTGGCCGTCTCGCCCGAGGTCGTGGCGGTCACCGAGACCCAGTCGCCCTGCCTGACCACGTTGCCCCGCCGCCCCGAGAGGGCCTTGGTGGAGTCGGCGATCGCATAGACCTTCTCGAAGCCGTCCTGGCTTCTCACGGTGATCGAGTCCTCCGCCAGAGCGGTCGCCTCACCGGTCTGGGCGAACACCGTGAAACCGCAGCCGTCCTTCGCCGGCAGGACGAACTCGCCGTGCAGCGTGCCCGGGAACGCCAGTGGCGGTACCCGAGGCGGCGGCGTCGTGGCGGTGGGTTCCGGCGTCGGCGTCACGGTCAGGGTCGGGGTCGGCGTGGGTGTCTCGCTCACCGTCACCGTCACGCTGGGGGTCGGCGTCACCGGTTCTGTCGGGGCGGGCGGCGGCGATGCCGCTGACGCCGAGGACACCCCGACGCCGCCCGACGCCGCCAGTACGACGGCGGTGGCGAGGACCATCGGGCGTGGGATGCGCCACGGTTGTCCGCCGGATCCGCTCGACGACATCGCGTCGGACCTGTCGGGATTTTTTAGCGTCACCTTGTCCTCCATCTGGTTTGATCCGGACCAGCGGGGGCGTCGAAGGGGTGCTCACGCCCGCCGCCGAGACCGAGGACCACCGCCCGGTCGTGGTCCTCCATCGAGGGGCGCGAGGAAGACTGCCCGCTTCCAGAGAAGCCATGCGGGCGAAACAGGCGACGGGCCATCAGAACCGGACCTCTCACCAGCTCAACCCCACATTTCGCGAATTAGAACAAATCTCCTTCCGGGCTTCCGTCCGGGTCCGGAAGGGGGAGACGGGCCTCCGGCGTGGCGATCCCGGCGTCCGGGGCCGGCGCGGTCATGCCGCCGGACAGCTCTCGGAGCGGATACCCGGCGACGGCACTCGCCGAGGGGAACCCGAGCACCCGCGTCGCGGGCCGCCGGAGGCGGCGAGCCGGTCGACGCGACGGTCGTGCTCTCCCCCGCCGAAGGATGTTTACTTACGATCAGGCAAGAGGCCCCGGCTTGCCGGAACGGCGAGCACGACTGGGACACGCCGCCCGGCGGTCCGGACAGCAAGGGAATCGATGAATCCTCGCAATACCGTGGACAGCGGCCAGGCGGCCGGAAAAATCGACCGGTGTCGAATGGTGGAGCTTCCCGAGCATTCCGATCCTCGGGGCCTTCTCACCGTGGTGGAGGGCGGGAAAGACGTTGATTTTGACATCAAGAGGGCCTACTTCATCCACCATGTCCCCGAGAACGTGGCCCGGGGCGCGCACGGTCACCGGCGGCTTCGCCAGTTGATCATCGCCATGCACGGCAGCTTCGAGGTCATCGTCGACGACGGCTTCGAAAAGGAGCGGTTCGTGCTGGACCATCCCAGCCGGGGGCTCTACGTCGTCCCGATGATCTGGCGTGACATGGTGAACTTCACCCCCGACGCGGTGGGGCTGTGGCTGGTGTCGGAACCCTACGACGAGTCGGAGTACTACCGGGACTACGCGGAGTTCCTGCGCGACGCGAGGGCCTCCCGGTGAAGGCGCCCTTCCTCCGTCGCCTCACACTCCGCGGCGGCGAGTGGCGGGCGGCGAACGCGGCGGACTGAAGACCGCCGGCGACCTGGCGACCTCATCCTGAGCCGTGATCCGGGGGCGGCTCAGGAGTAGGCGGCGACCATGCCGACGACGACACCGGCGAGCGAGACGAATGTGAGGACGCACCCGAGGGCCACCGCGGCGCGCCTGCCGCGACGCGCCTTGAGAACGTAGAGGAGCACGTACGGCAAAAAGCCCAGCACGCCGACGCCGAGGAACGGCATGGTCAGCGCGGCGAGGACGCCGGAGGTGCCGGTCGGGACGGCGCGGTCGCCCTCGGGGGTGAGCTGGGCTCGCTTGACGTCTCCCGCGGTGGAGTCGGGCGAGGCGTCGACCGGGATCGCGTCGCCGCCGCCGTCGGGCACGAAACCGCCCTTGCAGTCGTAGCGCCCCTGGCCCAGGTCCTCGCACGAGATGACCGTGAGCGTGCCGGGGACGCCGATGGAGCCCGTCGCGAGCTTGAGGCCGGACACCGCGGACACGAAGGGCAGCACGCCCAGGCCCGCCCAGAGGATCAGCAGGATGGTCATGCCGACCTTCCCCGGCGTGCGCCCGGGACCGGGGGCCGGTGCCGGCTGGAAGACGTTCGCTATGTCCTCGAAGGCGTTGCTCATGGGAACACGATGCGGCACACCACTTGCGAACCACCTGTTCGCGACTTGTGCACGAATTTCGTGATTCGCACCTCAGGCCCGCGACCCGTTCCCGCCGACCCGTTTCCTGCCGGGCCGCTCCACCGGCGCGCTCCCCTGGCGTGCGACGGCGTGCGACGCCCATACCCGCACCCGCGCTCGCGGCTCGTACGCGACGCCCGCGGTTTCCGGCCCGGCACGCCGATCACCGTCGCGCGCCCGTACACGCCCGTACACGCCCGTACAGGCCGGTGCGCATCGGTGTGCGAGGCGTTATGACCTGGGGCGGGCCGTCATGAGATGCGCCTGGCCGTCCTGGCCTCCGCCTCGGCGGCGTCCAGCTTGGCGGCCTCCTCGGGGGTGGGCGCGGTGCCGCCGAGGTGACGGGGCTGCCACCAGACGCCCTGCGGGATCTCCGGGTAACTCCGCTGCGCCTTGTCGAGCATCTCGGCCATGCGCTCGCGCAGGTCGGTGGTGACGGCGTCGTAGTCGTCGCCGCGCTGGGGGTGCATGGGCTCGCCGACCTGGATCGTGATCGGCACGTGCCGCTGCAGCAGCTTCTTGGGGTGGCCCTTGGTCCACAACCGCTGGGTGCCCCACAGGGAGACCGGGATCATCGGCACCTTGGCGCCGACGGCCATCCGGACCGCGCCGTTCTTGATCTCCTTGACCGTGAAGGACCGGCTGATCGTGGCCTCGGCGAACACGCCGACGACCTCGCCGCCCCTGAGCGACTTCAGCGCCGCGCCGAACGCGGCGGCCCCGGCCGCGCGGTCGACCGGGATGTGGTGCATGCCGCGCATCAGCGGCCCGGAGATGCGGTGGTCGAAGACCTCCTTCTTCGCCATGAAACGCACCAGGCGCCCGGCGGGACGCGCGGCCAGGCCGGCGAAGATGAAGTCGAGATAGCTGATGTGATTGCTGACCAGCACGGCTCCGCCGGTCCGCGGGATATGTTCGGCGCCCTCGATACTGATCTTGAGGTCCAGCGCGCGGAACACGGTCAACGCCGCCCCGATGACCGGGGGATACACGATCTCAGCCATGGCTGAACCGTACCTCAGCTCTCTCCCCGGCCCGACCTCCCCCGATCCTCTTCCCGACACCCTCGCGTGACCGGACCTCAGCGCCCCGGAAGGCCTCCTCGGGCCATCACGATCCCGCCGCGCCGAGTGAGGCGAGGGTCCGCCCCGCCACCCCGGCGACGTTCACCTCTCGACCAGGGCCAGCACCCGCAGCGGGCTGCCCGAGCCTCCGACGATGGGCAACGGCGACGCGACGACCACGGCGCCGGTCACCGGGAGCCGGTCGAGGTTGCGCAACTGGGTCAGGCCGTACTTCCCCGCGCCCAGCAGGAACGAGTGGCACGGGAAGGCGGGGTCGAAACCGTGCGCGGCCCCCGCGTCGGTACCGACGGTCTCCACGCCCAGGCCGGCGATCGAGGTCTCCTCGGCCAGCCACCGGGCGCACTCGACCGAGACGCCGGGCGTGTGCGGGCCTGTCTCGCTCGCGTTCAGGAAGCGCTCCTGGTCGTGGGAGCGGGCGTCCCAGCCGGTGCGGTAGAGCAGCCATCCGCCCTCCGGCAGCGGCCCGTTGGCCTCCTCCCACGCCTTGACGTGCGCGATCTCCAGCAGGAAGTCGGCGTCCTCGGCCGCCTGGGCGGCGAAGTCGAGGACCACGGCCGGGGCGATCAGCCGCTCGACCGGCACCTGCGAGACGTCCTCGCCGTCCTTGCCGGTGACCCAGTGAACGGGCGCGTCGAAATGGGTGCCGGTGTGCTCACCGGTCACGATGTCGTTCCAGTACCACGCGGGGCCGCGGTCGTCGTAGCGGCTGATCTCCTTGAGCGTGAACGGGACGGTGTTGCCGAACGGCTCCGGCAGTCGCAGGATCGGCGTCTCCGACGACAGCGGCGCCGTCAGGTCGATCACCTCGATCCCACCGTTCCGGATGCTCTCCACCAGGTTCCGCAACACCGACATGACGCCTCCAGCTGGGATAAGAACTGGGCAGATCTTCCTACACCGCCACCGCCGCCGCCACCTTCGCGTGCACACCCGGTCAACTCCCGTCGAACCGGGTCGCCAGGCCCCGTACCGACCCCGCCCTCGCCCCGACGCGAGCCGAGGAGGAGAGGGCTTCCGCGGCCGATGCTTGCCATCGCCCGCGAACAGGGCGAGTTTGGGAACTGTGAAAAAGCTCATCAACGATGTCGAGTCAGTCGTTCCCGATGCGCTGCGCGGCGTCGCGGCGGCCCATCCCGGGCTGCGGGTGGACGTGGACAACCAGATCGTGTTCCGGGCCTCGGGGCCGCGCCCCGGCAAGGTGGGCCTGGTGTCCGGCGGCGGGTCGGGGCACGAGCCGCTGCACGCCGGATTCGTGGGGTACGGCATGCTCGACGCGGCCTGCGCCGGTGAGATCTTCACCTCTCCCGTACCCGACCAGATGATCGAGGCCACCGCGGCGGTGGACGGCGGGGCCGGGGTCCTGCACATCGTGAAGAACTACACGGGCGACGTGCTGAACTTCCGGATGGCCGCCGAGCTGAGCAGTGAGGAGGGGGTTCGGGTGGAGAGCGTGCTGGTCGACGACGACGTGGCCGTGCGCGACTCCCTCTACACGGCGGGACGCAGGGGCACCGGTGCCACGCTGTTCGTCGAGAAGATCGCCGGGGCGATGGCCGAGACCGGCGCACCGCTGCCCGAGGTCGCGCGGGTGGCCAGGGAGGTCAACGCCCGCAGCCGCTCCTTCGGGGTCGCGCTGAGCCCCTGCACCACGCCCGCGGCGGGCGTGCCCACCTTCGACCTCGCCGACACCGAGATCGAGCTGGGCATCGGCATCCACGGCGAGCCCGGCCGGACGCGTTCGGCCATGCGCCCGGCCCGCGAGCTGGTCTACCTGGCGATGGACGCGATCCACGAGGACCTGCCGATCTCCGGCGACACCCTCGTCATGGTGAACGGCATGGGCGGCACGCCGCTGATCGAGCTGTACATCGCCTACGCGGCCGTCGTGGACCACCTGACGGAGAAAAAAGCGCGGGCGGCAAGAAACCTCGTCGGCAACTACGTGACGAGCCTCGACATGCAGGGATTCTCGATCACGGTCTGCCGGTTGAACGAGGAGCTCACCCGGCTCTGGGACGCCCCCGTCGAGACCCCCGCACTGCGCTGGGGCCGCTGATGACCTCCGGCACGGACGCCGACCCGCGCACCGAGGCGAACAGCGCCCCGCACACCGCCACGAACACCGACACGGACGATGAGATGAACACCGCGATGGACACCGCCCTTTTCACCGCCTGGATCGAGGAGACCGCCAGGACCGTCACCGCCCAGAAGGAACGACTGACCGCTCTGGACGCCGCGATCGGCGACGCCGATCACGGGGCCAACCTCGACCGGGGGCTCACCGCGGTCACCAAGGCGCTGGACGCCGGAGAGCCCGCCACCCCCGGATCGCTGCTGGTGCTGGTCGGCAACACCTTGATCCGCAAGGTCGGCGGGGCGTCCGGCCCCCTGTACGGTACGGCGTTCCGTGAGGCGGGCAAGGCGCTGGGCGACACCCCCGAGGTGTCCGTCGCGCAGCTCCACGCCGCCCTGGAGGCCGGGCTCGCCGGGGTGCGGAACCTGGGGTCGGCCGCCGAGGGCGACAAGACCATGGTGGACGCCCTCGCCCCGGCCGTGCGGGCACTGGAGCAGGCCGTACGGGATGGCAAGGACCCGGCGGAGGCGATCGACGCCGCGGCGTCGGCGGCCCGCACCGGGGCCGAGGCGACGATCCCGATGCAGGCTCGCAAGGGGCGGGCGAGCTATCTCGGGCCCCGCAGCGTGGGCCACGAGGACCCCGGCGCCGCCTCCACCGCGCTCATCATCTCCGCCCTGCACACGGTGACGGCGCGATGACACACTTCCCGCTCCCGCCCGTCGCGCCGGGCGCCGCATGAGCCGCCGCGCCGGGCGCCGCATGAGCCGCCGCGCGGGGAGCCGCATGAGCCGCCGCGCGGGGAGCGCCGGTCGCTCCCGCCCGCTTCCCGCCCCCGTCGAACGGGCACGGCCCTTCCCGCCCGGGGCGAGCGGCCCCCGGATCGCGCCGGTGGCGGACAGGTCGGCGGCCCCGTGGTAGGCATCGTCCTCATCTCGCACAGCGGCCCGCTGGCGGCCGAGGTGGCGCTGCTGGCCTCGCAGATCGGCGGCACGAACGTCCCCCTGGCCGCCGCGGGCGGCACCGACGACGGCGGCCTCGGGACCAGTCCCGACCTGGTGGCGGCGGCGATCGAGGAGGTGGACCGGGGAGACGGGGTGATCCTCATCCCCGACCTGGGAAGCTCGGTGCTCACCGCCCGGCTCTTCGCGGGCGAGCGTGTGGTGATCGCCGACGTACCGTTCGTGGAGGGGGCCATCTCGGCCGTCGTGTCGGCGGGCACCGGCTCCCCGCTGCGCGCCGTACTGGCGGCGGCCGAGGAGGCGAGGACCTTCCGCAAGCTCTGACGCGGAAACCCCCGCCCTCCGGGGAGAGCGGGGGTCCGGCGTGCGCGAGGCCGGGCGGCGGTGTGGGGCCGTCCGGGTTCCGGCGTACGCCCGAAACGGGTTGGTGGCGTGAAGGCCGTCCGGGTTCCGGCGTACGGGCGAGGTGGGGCTAGCGCGTGGCCAGCAGGCCCTCCAGCAGGCCGAGGACGGCCTGGACCGGAGGGGGCGTGGTCCCGAACTCCACGTCGGTCCCGCTGACGGAGTCCATCACGCTGACCGAGCTCTGCGGCAGCCCCCAGCGCTCACCGCCGTCGTGCCCAACGCCGACCTCGATACCGGCGAAGGTGACGTACTCCCAGTTCTTGAGTTCCCTCCTGAGCGCCTCGTGGCCGCGTACGGTGGCCCACTCGGCGACGGCCGCGAGGATGTCGCCAAGTGTGTTCTCGCGCTCCTTCAGGTCTCCGGACTGGAGTTCCTCGATCTGGCGGTCCAGCTCGGCGCGCTGGGCGAGGAGTGCGTTGATGTCGCTCATAGGGGGCCTTTCAGGGAGGTGAGAAGTATGCGGGTGGGAGCGGCGAGTTCTCTGGAAGGTCGTTCACGAAAGAATCGGGCCTCCACCCGGGCGAACCCCGCCGCGATCCGCGAGCTGCCGGAGGCTTCGCTGATCGCCTGAGGGGACATTGCCGTCATGCGTCACATAATGGTGCCGTACGAGCCCACCCCGCGTCGATCCGTCACGGTGGAATCCTCACCGCTCAGAGGCATCGGGCATCGAGGCGTGCCCCTCGTACCGTCGTCGCGCGGGTCAGGGTACGGCGTCGCGAGCGCGGGCGGTGAGGTCGAGATACTCCTCACGGCCCAGCGTCCGGCTCTCGAAGCCGAGCCCGCTCCGCGTGGCGAAGCGGTGCGCGTCCTCCAGCGGCCACGGGCCCGGCAGGTGGCGGACGGGCCTTCCCTCGCCGTCCATCACGAAGAGCCCGGACAGCTGCTCATGGCGGTAGGCCATCAGCGCGGCCGCGCAGCCCAGGTCGAGCCCGATCTTCACGTCGTCGGGGACCATCCGCGCGCCGAGCCGGACGCGCAGCGTCCACCCGCCCCGGACGGAGAGGTACGGCCCCCCTGGCGGCCCTAGCGCGGCGCCGCGCCGGATGCGCAGGGTGTGCCATGCCTGCTGCGCGGGCTTCAGGACGACGAGCAGGGGAGCGAAGAAGATCGCCAGCCACTTGGCGTCCAGCAGGTCCAGCAGCATCCCGCCCAGCGCGGACAGCCCCCGCCACGCGAACCAGCCGCCCGTCGCGACGACGTAGGCCATCACGAACAACCCGGCCGCCCCCGCGCAGACCGCGACGACCTTCTTGGTCCTGGACATCCGGGAGACCTCCAGCCCGGTGAGGCGCGTCCAGCCCGGGGCCCGCCTGCTCAGAGCGGTACGCACCATCCTCGACGGCGTCACCAGGGCGTCGTGCACGGGGAGTTTCCGCCCGGCCGCGAAGACGGCCACGTCAAAGGTCGGCCATTCGCCGGGAAGGTCCGCGAGCACCAGCCCGTCGGCGTCGAGCACGGCGAGCCCGGTGAGGGAGCGCGACTCCTCCTTGCCGGAGACGAGCACCCGGCGCTCGTACCGGTAGTGGTACAGGGAGGCGGGCGCGAGCCGCAGCGAACGCCCGGCCACCGGATCCGTCGCGACCAGCGCCGGGCCGTCCCAGCCGAGCGTGGTCGCCGGGCAGGGCGTGCCCGAAAGCGCCCCCTCGTACGGCCGGAGCTCGCCGGACACCTCGTCGCAGGCCCGGAGCCGTGCCACCACCTCGTGACGGGAGCGGTCGCCACGCTCCGGGAGCCCTTCGCCCGCCGTGGTGCTCCACTGCCGTGCCCGGGTCTCAAGATGGGCGCGCCCCTCCTGCTCCGTGGCGTAGGGCCGGTACTCGAAGGTCAGCCCCGCGTCCGCGGCGAACGCCTCCACCTGGTGGCGGTGCCTGGCACCCGGGGAGTCGAGCATGACCCTCCCCCCGATGTCCAGGACCGCGACCCCGTAGACGACCGCGATCCCGCGAGGAAGGCGGTACAGGACCAGACCGGCCGCGCGTTCCCCGCCGGTGAGCGGCAACCGGATCGGATGACGGCCGGGCACGTCGACGACGAGACGACCGTCCTTTACCCCCATCTCACACCCGCCCCCGACGAGCGATCGTGTCGTGCCTATCGCTACCCCCGTCTCCCCCGCTTCGAAAAGCCCCCATTTCCAGAAGTGACGGATAAGGCAAACATAAAGTTCCAGGAACGGAGGCGCCGAACCACACCGGACCGCACAAGGGAAGAGTCGGGAAGGTCCGAGAAGAAGGGAAAAGCGGCCCCTTAGCATGGTGGCCGTGGCGGGAGAACACGATCTGACGAGGTTGCTGCGGGGCATGCGCCCGCATCTGCGTCCCGGGCGCTACGTTTTCGCCACGGTGCGGGGCGAGCCGCCGCGCGGGGTCACCCCGGTGGTGACCGTGGCCGAGGACGAGGGATCGACCCTCGTCGTCCCCCGCGAGCAGGCCGACGCGGCCGGGCTGGCCTACGACTACGTGGCCGCCTGGATCACCCTGCGCGTGCACTCGGCCCTGGGGGCCGTCGGCCTGACCGCGGCGGTCGCCACCGAACTGGCACGAGCCGGTGTGAGCTGCAACGTCGTGGCGGGCTACCACCACGACCACCTGTTCGTCCCCCACGAGCGGGCCACGGAGGCGGTGGCGGCGCTGGAGCGCCTCGCGGCCGAAGCCGAAGCGACCGGAGACGGAACGGCCGGAGACGAAGCGGCCGGAGGCGGGAGATCGTCAACGCGATCCTCTACCGGGGCCGGACCGACTGCCGGTGGGATTCCCGATCGCGGGCAGGATCGCCTGGTCGACCATCGCCGCGAGGTCCTCGTCGCTGGGCGGTGCCCCGGCGTCGATCAGGCGCTTGGTGACGAGGGCCTCGCCGATGTCGGCCACGACCGGGGTGAGTAGCTCAGCCGGGAAGTGGCCCCGGTCGGCGTAGTGCTGCAGCACGGTGCGGGTGAACGTGCCGCCCCGGTTGGCGAAGACCCGCTCGAACAGGGCCTCGGACATCAGTGCGGCGCTTTTCGGGTCGGTGAGGATGGCCGCGACAGCGCGGCCCGCCGGGCTGAGGGCCCAGTCCACCATGAGGCGCAGGGCGCGGATGAGGTCACCGCGCAGGTCGTCGGCCCCCGCCGTCGGCTCCTCGACCGGGTGCTGGTGGTAGAGCGCGTCGAGGAGCACCTCTAACGGGTCCGACCAGCGGCGATACAGGGTCGTGCGGGGCGTGGCCGCGCGCCGGGCGATGCCGTCCATGGTCAGCCGCCCCGCACCGACCTCCACCACCTCTTCCAACACGGCGTCGTGGATGGCCTTCAGCAGTTCTTCTCCGCGCCGGCGCATCCGGGGGTTGTGATCGCCCATCGCCCCCCCTTGCCTAGCTGCACGGGTGTATCTTACTCTCAAACATTAGCTACACTTCTGTATCTAATTTCAAGGGGACAACCATGTCCATCGCCCCACCGGCTCCCGTTCACGGGGCCACTCCAATCACCCAGCGCGCGCTCGCGCCCGATCTCGCACGCGGGCTGATGCTGCTGCTCATCGCGTTGGCGCACTCGCACATGTACCTGTCAGGCCACGAGGCGGGCTTCCGCGGCTACGCGCTCGACGGCGGCCCCCTGGACCGGCTGGTCGCCGGGATGCAGATCCTGCTGGTGGACGGACGTGCGCTGCCCATGTTCGCCGCCCTGTTCGGCTACGGCCTGGTGCAGCTCGCCAACCGGCAGCTCGCCACGGGCAGGAGCTGGCCACAAGTGCGCAAGGTGCTGCGCCGGCGGAGCCTGTGGCTGCTGGCGTTCGGGTTCTGCCACGCGCTGCTGCTGTTCTTCGGTGACATCCTCGGGGCGTACGGGCTGGTCGGGCTCGTGCTCGTCGGGTTCATCCGGCGCGAGGACAAGGTCGTGCTACGGGCCGCCGTCGTAGGGCTGGTGCTGCACGTCGTGATCCTGTTCGGCTTCGGGCTGCTCACCATCTCCGCACCCAAGGGCGACACGCCCGCCGCCATGGCGGACCCGATCGAGGCGACCGTGATGCGGCTCATCGGATGGTCCGCGATGACGCCCACATACTTCGCCGCCAGCGTGGTCCCGGCCTTCCTGTTCGGGATCTGGGCGGCGAGGCGCCGCCTGCTGGAAGACCCCATCTCGCACCGGGACCTGCTCTCCCGGGTCGCCGTCCTGGGCACCGGGCTGGCCGTCGTCGGCGCAGTGCCGCTGATGCTGATCGACACCCGCATCTGGACGCCGTCCGACATGGTGGCCGTGTCGGCGTACGCGCTGCACAGCGTGACCGGCATCGCCGGCGGGCTCGCGTACGCGGCCATCATCGGACTCGCCACCGGCCGGATGCGGCGCGGCCATTCCGGCCCGCTCGTCAGGGCTCTGGCCGCGTGCGGTCAATGGTCGCTGACCTGCTACCTCCTCCAGTCGGTGATCTTCGTAGCGGTGTTCGCACCGTACTTCGGAGGGCTCGGCACGCGTGTAGGCGACGCCGCGGCGTCCGGCATCGCCGTGGTGACCTGGCTGGCCACCGTGGTGCTCGCCGCGCTGCTGGCGCCCGGTGGGCGAAGAGGACCGGCCGAGGCCGCACTGCGGCGCCTCACCTACTCGCGTCGCTGACTCCCCCGTACGTCGGGGTACAGGGCCCGACGGGTCGCGGCGGTCGGCCGGCGGACATCCAGCAATGCCAAAGGCCGCTTCCAACGCCCTGGAAGCGGCCTTCGACGGGGATGGGCGGCTCGTCGGCAAGGCGGCTCAGGGTGGTCGTACCGCCTCGATCCCGGTGTCGGTCAGCAGCGCTTCGATGAGAGCCGGAGGGCCGGCGACCCTGGTGGCCCACAGGTCGCAGCCGGTGCACAGGGCCCGTGAGCGGTCCTCGGCCCAGAGGTCGGACGGGCTGAAGTCGGCCTCGGGATCGTCGTACGAGATCCCGGCATCTCCGAGGCACCCCGCACGCACATGGAGGTTGTCGGATTCGATGGCCCTGAGCACCAGCGGGTTGTAGTAGGCCAGGCACTCTACTTGTAGCGGAAGTAGACGAAGAGGCGGCCGTGGTTCTTGGCGTCCTTGTCGATGCGGTGGTAGAGGGCCTTGATCTCCTTCTGCTCCAGGAAGCGCAGGACCTTCTTCTTCAGCTGGCCCGAGCCCTTGCCGGGGATGATCTCGACCTCGGTGGCCTTCTTTCTGATGGCCTCGTCGATGATGCCCCGCAGCGCCTTGTCGATCTCTCCGCCCTTGTTGTAGAGGGGGTGCAGATCAAGCTTGAGCTTCAAGCGAGCCTCCCGCGTGTCAGGTGAGGCCAGTTTACGCGGGGCGGGACGCCACGGTTTCGCGGCGGTCACGCCCTCCCCCGCGGTCACGCCCTCCCCATGACCACGCCCCGCAGTCGCTCCCTCCCCGCGGTCACGCTCTCCCCATGACCGCGCCCCGCGGCCGCTCCCTCCCCGCGGTCACGGATCGCCCGGGTGCAGAGACGCCCGAATTGTGACGGTAAGAGAATATCCGGCCTAGTCTGCAATCAAATTTGACCAATTCCCATGATGATTGTGTCAATTTAATGATCTAGGCAAACAAATGGTCTCTAGTTAGGCTTCCTGTGATGATCGGCCGCCCTTACCGGGTGGCCGATCGCGTGTCACCCGACGGGGAGGGTCGCGCCCTCCCAGGCATGCCTTGCCCCAGGCGTGCGGGTGGCCTCCCCTCCCTGCCACGTGAGCGGTTCATGCGTGCCTACAGGGAGGTCTCGTTGACCAGAAAGCCCTACTCACCGAGGATCAGACGCGTGGCGGTGCTCGCCGCCGGCGTCGGGCTCGTCGCGGCGATGGCGCCACCGGCGAGCGCGGATCCCACCCCCACCCCCACGCCGTCCACCAAATGGACGGCGACTCCCCTGACCGGGGGTGAGCCGGTCCAGGGCGCGAAGTCCCCCACCGGCAAGCTCGCCCGGAGTGACGAGGGGCTGCTGAAGTCGACCTCGGGCGCCACGGTCAACGTGATGGTCAAGCTCGACTATGACTCTTTCGCCGCCTACCAGGGTGGCCTCGAAGGGCTTCCCGCGACGAGTCCGGCGAAGACCGGAAAGGCTCTTGACATCAAGAGCGGCGACGCGAAGAAATACCAGCAGCACATCGAGGAGGTCGAGAACACGTTCCTCGCCGAACTGGCCAGGAACGTGCCAGGCGCCAAGGCGGGCCAGAAGCTGCGGACCGTCTACGGCGGCATCGCGCTGCGCGTCCCCGCCAACAAGGCGGCCTCGCTGCTGAAGCTGCCCGGTGTGGCCGCCGTCCAGGAGGACAGGCCCGAGCAGCTGCTGACCGACTCCAGTCCCGCGTTCATCGGCGCGCCCGCCATCTACAGCAAGCTGGGCGGCAGCTCCTCGTCGGGCAAGGGCGTCATCGTCGGCATCCTGGACTCCGGCGCCTGGCCCGAGCACCCCCAGTTCGCCGACCCCGGCACGCTGCCCGCCGTACCGGCGACCAAGGACGGCACGCCGCGTACCTGTAACTTCGGCGACAACCCGCTGACCCCGGCGGCCGACCCGTTCGTCTGCAATCGGAAGATCATCGGCGGCGCCCCGTTCCTGGAGACCTACAACGCGATCGTCGGCGGCGAGGTTTACCCGGACAGCGCCCGCGACTCCAACGGTCACGGAACCCACACCGCGACGACCTCGGCGGGCGGCCCGGTGGCCGACACGAACCCGCTCGGCATCAGCCGCGGCCCGATCCACGGCATCGCCCCGGCTGCGCAGGTGTCCGTCTACAAGGTCTGCGGCGTGGAGGGCTGCTATCCCTCCGACTCCGCCCAGGCGGTCGGCCGGGCCATCCTCGACGGTGTCCGCGTGATCAACTTCTCGATCTCCGGCGGCACCTCCCCCTACAGCGACCCGGTGGAGCTGGCCTTCCTCGACGCGTACTCGGCGGGCGTGCTCGTCTCGGCCTCGGCGGGCAACGCCGGTCCGGGCGCGGCGACCGTCAACCACGTCAGCCCGTGGGTGACCACGGTGGCGGCCTCCACGCAGACCAGGACCTTCCAGTCGACGCTCACGCTGTCCGGTTCCGGTGGCGCGACGGCCACGCTGAAGGGCGCCTCCATCACCCCGGGCATCGCCTCCCCGTTGCCGGTGGTGCGGGCCTCGGCGCCGCCGTACTCCAACCCGCTCTGCACCTCGCCCGCACCCCCGGGCCTGTTCACCGGGAAGATCGTCGTCTGTGAACGCGGTCCCAACCGGATCCTGAAGGGCTTCAACGTCCGGCAGGGCGGCGCGGCCGGGATGATCCTGTACAACTCCACCCCGCTCGACGTGATGACGGACAACCACTGGATCCCCTCCGTCCACATCGACAAGCCGGAAGGGGACGCCCTGCTGGCGTTCCTGTCGGCCAACCCCGGCGCGACGGCCTCGTTCACCCAGGGCACCAAGACCACCTGGCAGGGCGACGCGATCACCACGTTCTCCTCGCGCGGCCCCGGCGGCGACTTCCTCAAGCCGGACGTCACCGCCCCCGGCCTGCACATCCTGGCCGGGCAGACGCCGACGCTGGAGGGTCCGGCCGGCGGCCCGCAGGGCAACCTGTACCAGGTCATCTCGGGCACCTCGATGTCGTCGCCGCACGTCGCGGGCTCCGCGGCCCTGGTGTTCGCGCTGCACCCGGACTGGACCCCGGGCCAGGTGAAGTCCGCGCTGGAGACGACGGCCAAGACCTCGGTCACCAAGCAGGACCGCGTCACCCCGGCCGACCCGTTCGACACCGGCGGCGGGCGCATCGACCTGACCAAGGCCGGCGACCCCGGCCTGACCCTGAACGAGACGGGCGAGAACTTCACCGCCTCGGCCGGCGACCCGCTGAACCGCATCGACCTGAACCTGCCGTCGGTGAACGCCCCGATCATGCCGGGCCTCATCACCGCCAAGCGGACGTTCACCAACGTCACCGACAAGACCCTCACCTTCACCGCCACGGGCACGACCGTGAGCGGCGCGAACATCACGGTGCTGCCGCCGCTGTTCAGCGTGAAGGCGGGCAAGAGCGTCAAGGTCAGCGTGGTGATCACCGCGCCGGACCTGCCCGAGGGCCAGTACTTCGGCCAGGTGAACCTCAAGCAGGTGGGCGGCTCGCGCAACCTGCACCTGCCGGTCGCGTTCGTCCGCAAGGAGGGCGCCATCCCGGTGGACCAGACCTGCGCACCGGCCACCATCCCGCGCAACACCGGCGAGTCCACCTGCACGGTCACCGTGCAGAACGACACCCTTGAGGACGCCGAGGTCACGGCGGTCAGCACGCTGGACAGCAGGCTGCGCCTGAACTCGGTGACCGGCGCCACCAAGATCGGCTCCCAGGTCGCGACGGCGAAGGCCACCCTCGCGGCCAAGCAGCCGGACAGGCCGGGCATCGCCCCGGGCACCGGTCCCGCACCGTACCTGCCGCTCGACGCCTTCGGCATCGCGCCGACGCCGATCGGCGACGAGCAGGCGATCAACTTCACCGTCCCCGCGTTCCAGTACGCGGGCAGGACCTACACCAGGCTCGGCATCGTCTCCAACGGCTACACGGTCGCAGGGGGAACCTCGGGTTCGGCCGACATCGCGTTCGAACCGCAGACCCTCCCCGACCCCGCGACCCCGAACAACGTGCTCGCCCCCTACTGGACCGACCTGGACGGCACCGGCACGCCGGGCGTCTACGTCGGCACGCTGACCGACGGCGTCAGTGACTGGCTCGTCATCGAGTGGCGGGTCAACCTCTTCGGCACGAGCGACGCCAAGGTCTTCCAGCAGTGGATCGGCCTGAACGGGACCGAGGACATCACCTACACCTACGACTCGGCCAACCTGCCCGGCGATCCTCCGGCGGGCTACGGCCTGACCGTGGGCGCCGAGAACGCCGACGGCACCGCGGGCGGCCAGATCACCGGCCCGCCGACCGAGGATCTCCGGGTGTCCAGCACGCCCGGCGCCCCGGGCGGCAGCCTGAGCTACACGATGAAGATCAAGGGCGTCAGCCCCGGGATCGGGGCGGTGACGACGGGGACGTCGACACCGCAGGTCAAGGGCCTGACGATCGAGGTGGACAGGATAACCGTGCAATGACGTGATCCCCGCCGTGGCACCGGCGGCCGGCCCGCCGCCCGTGAGGGCGGCGCGGTCGTGCGCCCGGGTCGGTCGCCGGAGATCTCCGGCGACCGACCCGGGCAAGGCGCGGTGTCGAGGAGTCGAGCCTCGGCGAGGCTCGACTCCTACGACTCCCTGGCACCCCGGCACCCCGACGCACCGGTGACGCCTGAGCGCGTGCCGTCCGGCGTCGACGGCGCGCACAGCGAGAGGCCCCCTGGAGATCATCCAGGGGGCCTCTCGCGTGGCCGTACGGCGACCGCGCCGGTCGCCGCCGGCCCGGGTTCAGCGGTGGAGGTAGTCGACCAGGTGGGCCTTCTCGGTCTCCAGCGCCTCGATGGCGCTCTTGACCACGTCGCCGATGCTCACGATCCCGGCCAGCCGACCGGCGCTCACGACCGGCACGTGCCGGATGCGGTGCGTGGTCATGGTCTGGCGGAGGTCGTCGACGTTGGCGTCCGGCGGGCACGTGCGGACCTCGGTCGTCATGATGGACGACACCGAGTCGTCCAGCACACCGGCACCACGGTCGTACAGCCGCCGCACGATGTCACGCTCGGAGACGATGCCCGCGATGGAGACGCCGTCCTCGGACACCACCACGGCGCCGATGTTCTTCTCGGCCAGAACGGCCAGAAGCTCGGTGACCGTCGCGTCCGGGCGGACGGTCGCCACCTCCGCCCCCTTGCCTTGCAGAATCGTACCGATCAGCATTGACACCACCTCGGTTCAGCCTGGCGCGGGTATCCCTTACCTTTGCCCCCTTGCGCCACACGCTAAGCGCCGAAGAGAGCAAAGTGTGGTTTGTCAGGTGACGGGCAGCAGTCGCACCGCGTCGAGGGCCAGGGTGAGCTCCACGATGTCGAGCGGGCGCGCGAGTGACCGGCCGGTGAGCTGCTCGATGCGGCGGATGCGGTTGAAGACCGTGTTGCGGTGGCAGTACAACTGCCCGGCGGCGCGCATGGCCGAGCCCTCGCACCGCAGCCACGCCTGCAGGGTGCCGAGGAGCACGTCCCTGTCGGCCTGGTCGAGGGCGAGGATGGGCCGCAGCACAGCGCCGCTGAGGTGACCCGCGAGCTCGGGCTGGCTGACCACCAGCGCGGCGGGCAGCCTGTCCTCCAGCCTGGCGATCTCCGGGCCCTCGCCCACGCAGGTGCGCAGGGCCAGCTCGGCGAGCCGCCTGGCGCGGCCCAGCTCCGCCAGTCCTTCGACCACCGGGCTGATCCCGGCGCATCCGGTGACGTGCGGGCGGAGCTCTTCCGCCAGGTCGTCCATGTTCGCGTCGTGCAGCAGCACGACCGACACCTCGTAGTCGGGGCGCATCCGCCACAGCAGCCGCATCACGCCCAGCGCGGTCGGCCGCGGGGCGTCGTCCCCGTGGTCGTGGCGACCGGGCAGCCGGGTGATGACGACGGCGTACCGGCCCAGTTCGGGCAGGTCGAGCGCGGCGGCGGCGCTGCGGACGAGGGCGGCGTCGGCCCGGTCCTCCAGGAGCGCGTCGAGCAGGGCCTGGACCCTCTCGGCTGTGCGGCCGAACATCTCGGCCTCCCGTCTTCGGTAGGCCTCTGCGGCGGCGATCGCCTGCCGGTCGATGGCGTGCCACACCTTCGTGGCGCTGCGGAGCAGGACCGGCAGGCTGTCTGATTCCTCTCCGGCGACCACGTCGATGAGACCGTCCCACATCACCTGCGCGGAGAGCCGGTAGCTGCGCAGCAGGGAGTCCATGGGCAGTCCCTGTTCCGCCCTGCGCCGGGCGGTCTTCTCCGCCTGCGGCAGGTCGCACCGTTCGGAGCGGGGCAGCAGGATCGCGCCGATGCCGTCCCGCATCGCCTCGTAGACGCTCTGCCAGTGGTCGTCGGTGGGAACCATCCGCCGGTACGCCTCGTCGGTGTCGCGGATCTTCCCGACGAGTTCGTCGGTGAGCTCGGGAAGTCTCAGCAGCAGCCGACGGGCGGCCAGGCGCATGATCCTGCGTACTTCGTCGTCCGTAACCGGCCGGGTCCCCATCTGGGGATCGTGACAGCAACAGGCCTAGCCGAACAAGGTTCTGTTCTGTTTCGTGATCCGGGGTTGTGCTCGCGCACAACCTGCACCCGCCTCGCATGGGCACCCGCCCCGACTTCACCCCGCCCTCTGGACGCCGGTGAAACGCCTCGGTTGGGTGCGTTCATCGGCTGTCAGGAGGCACACATGGACGTGCACGACCCTCGCCCGCCCGGAGATTCCGGGCTGGTCGTCAGGGATCTGGCGGTGAGTTACGGCCCGGTCCTGGCCCTGCGGGGTGTCTCCCTGGACGTCCCGCGCGGTTCGGTCGTCGCGGTGCTCGGTGGCAACGGCGCGGGAAAGTCGACCCTGCTGCGCGCCGTGTCGGGCACCCTCAGGTTCCACCGGGGCGGGATCACCTCGGGCGAGGTCGGGTTCGGCGGTACGCGGCTGTCCGGCGCCGCCACCTCGGCCGTCGTGGCGGGGGGTGTCGTCCAGGTGCCCGAGGGGCGCAGGGTCTTCGCGCGGATGACGGTGGAGGAGAACCTGAGAGCCGGTGCCCTCGGCGCGCCCGACCGGCGGTCGGCGGCCGAGGCGAGGGAGAGGGTGCTCGCGCTCTTCCCCGTACTCGCCGAGCGCGCCGGACAGCGCGCGGGCCTGCTGTCGGGGGGCGAGCAGCAGATGCTCGCCATCGGCCGCGCGCTGATGGCCAGGCCGAGAATGCTGCTGCTGGACGAGCCCACCCTCGGCCTGGCGCCGATGATGGCCGTCAGGATCGCCGACACCATTCGCGAGATCAACACCGGAGGCACCACGGTGCTCCTGGTGGAGCAGAACGCCGCCATGGCCCTGTCGCTGGCCTCGTACGCCTACGTGCTCGAGGTCGGCGAGGTGGTGCTGTCGGGACCGGCCGCGGAGCTCGCCGCGAGCGACGAGGTGCGCCGCCGTTACCTGGGCATCGAGGACGCGTCCCCGGTCGCGGTCGCGTCGGGGACGCCGGAGACCGCTCGCCCGACGCTGTCGAGGTGGTCCGCGTGAGCGACACATACCAACCAGACGGTATGGATACTTCCATTCCGCGGCTCGACGTGCGTGACGTGACCGTACGCTTCGCCGGGCTCACCGCGCTGGACGCGGTCGGCTTCAGCGTCGAGCCCGGCAGCGTCCACGCGGTGATCGGGCCCAACGGGGCGGGCAAGTCGACCTGCTTCAACGTCCTGTCGGGCGTCTACCGGGCCACCTCGGGCAGCGTGCGGTTCGGCGACGCGGAGCTGACCTCCCTGGCCCCGCACCGCATCGCCGCGCTGGGCGTGGCGCGCACCTTCCAGAACATCGCCCTGTCACCGCGCCTGTCGGTGCGGGACAACCTGATGCTCGGCCGCCACCGGCTGACCCGCGCCGGCTTCCTCTCGGCCGGGCTGCGGCTGCCGTCGGCCCGTCGCGAGGCGGCCGCGCACGGCGAGCGGGTGACCGAGATCGCCGCGTTCGTCGGGCTCTCCGAACGGCTGGCCACGCCCGTCGGGCTGCTGCCGTACGGCGTGCAGAAGCGCGTGGAGCTGGCACGGGCCCTGTGCATGGAACCCCGGCTGCTGCTGCTGGACGAGCCGGTCGCCGGAATGAACGGCGGCGAGCGCCGCGACATGGCCCAGCTGATCGTCGCGGTACGGGAGAGCCTCGGCATCTCGATCCTGCTGGTCGAGCACGACATGGGGATCGTCATGCGGCTCGCCGACGCGGTCACGGTCCTGGACTTCGGCAGGCGCATCGCGGACGGGCCTCCCGGCGAGGTGCAGAACGACCCCGAGGTGATCCGCGCCTACCTCGGCGCGGCGGCGGAGAGCCCGGCGGCGAAAAGCGCGGCGGAAAGCGTGGCGAGAAGCACGACAGCGGAAAACGCGGCGGAAAGTACGACAGCGGAAAGCACGGCAGAAAGCGTGGCAAAAAGCACGACAGCGGAAAACGCGGCGACGGAAAGCACGGCGGCCAGGAACACGGCGGCCAAGGACGAGGAGGTCGCTTCGTGATCACTTTTCTCGAACTCCTGGTGAACGGGATCTCCGTCGGGGCCGTGTACGCGCTGATCGCCCTGGGCTTCGTCATCATCTTCAAGGCGACCGAGGTGGTGAACTTCGCCCACGCCTCGCTGCTGCTGGTCGGCGGCTTCATCGTGGCCAAGCTGCACCCCTCGGTGGGCTTCTGGACCGCCCTGCTGCTGGGCGTCGCCGGGGCGGCCGTCGCGGGCGCCTTGATCGAGTTCCTCATCATCCGCAGGGCGAACGTCGCCTCGCACAGCGTCCTCGCGATCGTGACGATCGGCGTCGACATCGTGCTGACGACCGAGCTGACGAGACAGATCGGCACCGACGTGCTCGCCCTGGGCGACCCGTGGCGTGACCGGGTGCTGCACCTGGGAGCCGTCAGCGTCGCCCAGACCCGGGTGGTCGCGCTGGCCGTCGCGGCGGCCCTGATCGCCGCGTTCCTGCTGGCGTTCAAGTACACCAACTGGGGCATCGCCATGCGCGCCACGGCGGAGGACGCGGA
The DNA here is from genome assembly GCF_051192615.1 of Streptosporangium sp. G11. Classification (NCBI taxonomy): domain Bacteria; kingdom Bacillati; phylum Actinomycetota; class Actinomycetes; order Streptosporangiales; family Streptosporangiaceae; genus Streptosporangium; species Streptosporangium sp. G11. Next base: position 120,018 of record NZ_JBPJUQ010000012.1, on the reverse strand, counting down.
GACCGCCGCGCTGATGGGCGTGCGGCGCGGGCGGGTCTCGATGGGGGCCTGGGCCGTCGCCGGGGCGCTCGCCGCCGTCGCCGCGCTCTTCCTGTGCGTCTTCCCCACCCCGGGGCTGGACCGCAGCACCACGTTCGCGGCGATGAAGGCGTTCCCCGCGGCGATCCTGGGCGGCCTCGACTCCACCACGGGAGCGCTGGCCGGAGGGCTGATCATCGGCATCACCGAGGCCATGATGAGCGGCTACCAGAACGACCTGGCCTTCCTCGGCCGGGGCATCGGCGACGTCGCACCGTTCCTCGTGATGATCGTGGTCCTGCTCATCCGCCCCGCGGGGCTGTTCGGGACGAGGGAGCTGGCACGTGTCTAAGAAGGTCATCCTCTCCTGCGTCGCGCTGGTCGCGGTGGCGATCGCCGTACCGTTCTACCTGGAGGGCTTCTGGCTGCAGGCCGGGCTCTTCGCGATGTCGGCGGCGATCGGGGCGATCGGCATCAACCTGCTGACCGGCGCCACCGGCCAGCTGTCCATGGGTCACGCGTTCTTCCTGGCTGTCGGCGCGTACGCCTACGTCTACTTCGCCTCGGAGCCGGAGGGCGGCACGCACGCCCTCGGCGGCCTCGGCCTGCCCACGCCCGTCGCGGCGCTGCTCGCGGTGCTCGCGGCGGGCGTCGCGGGCGGGGTGTTCAGCCCCATCGCCGGACGCCTGAAGGGCGCCTACCTCGGCATCGCCACCCTCGCGCTGATCTTCGTCGGCCAGCACGTGCTGTTCAACGCCGAACCCGTGACGGGCGGATACAACGGGCGCACGGTGCCGCCGATGGAGCTGTTCGGGTTCGCGTTCGCCGACACCCCCGAGCTGGTGGTGGCGCAGGTGCCGTTCGGGTCGCTGGAGCGGCTCTGGTTCCTGGGGCTGGTCCTGCTGACCGGCGCGGCGCTGTTCGCCCGCGGGGTGCTGCGCGGCCGTCCCGGGCGGGCCATGAACACCATCCGCGACCACGAGATCGCGGCCGGGGTGATGGGCGTGCCCGTGGCCCGCTACCGCGCCGGGGTGTTCGTGCTGTCGTCGATGTACGGGGGCCTGGCCGGGGTCCTGATCGCGCTGGTCTTCCAGCGCACCGTGCCCGACTACTTCGGCCTGCTGCTCTCCCTCGACTACCTCGCGATGATCATCATCGGCGGGCTCGGCTCCGTCGCGGGCGCGGTGATCGGCGCGTTCTTCATCTCGATGCTCCCCCAGTTGCTCAGCCGCTACAGCGACGCCCTGCCGCTGGTGGCCGAGCCGGGCTCGGGCGGGGTGTCGCCCGCGGAGGCGGCCCGCATCCTGTACGGCGCCGCCGTCGTCGTCATCGTCCTCTTCCTGCCCGGCGGGCTGCTCGGCCTGGCAGGACGCCTGCGCCTGGCCGCCGGCCGGCGGCTCACCCCCGTCTCCGCCCGCCGGGCCTCCGCGGCGAAGAAGGCTCCGCTGTCCCCCTCCCCCGACACAAGGAACTGATGACGTGACTCCTCCGCTCCCTGAAGGGAGCGGCTTCTCGCTAAGCCGCTTTCGCAGCCTGACGAAGGGCAAGCCCTGCCCTGAGGATGTTGATCGCCGCGTTCACGTCGGCGTGTGCGGTGTGCCTGCATGCCATACAGGCGAACTCGGCCTGGGTACGGCGGTTCTCCCTCGCGCAGTGTCCACATCGGGCACACGTGCGAGAGGTGTTGGCAGGGTTCACCGCGATCACTTCTCGACCGGCGCTTTCAGCCTTGTGCGCGAGGACTCGCAGAAACACCCCCCAACCCGCGTCCAAGATCGAACGATTCAGGGCGGACTTCGCGGCGCCACCGTTGGGCAGGTAGCCGCCCTCGCCATCCGGTTTCTGCGCGGCGCGCCGGGTCATGTTCGTGATCTTCAACGCCTCACACACGATCACGTCGTAATCGGCGATCAGCGCGAGTGCGGCCTTGTGCGCACCGTCGAGACGCTGACGGCGCACCTTGCCGTGCAAGGCGGCGACGCGGGCGGCGGCCTTACCGCGCCGTTTCGAGCCGCGCTTTTTGCGGGTGAGGTTCCGCTGGGCAGCGGCCAGTTTCCCGGCGGACGCGGCCAGGTGATGGGGGCCCTCCAGAAGGTCGCCGTCGCTGGTGGTCACCAGCGAGATCACCCCCATGTCAACGGGGAAACCCGGCGTGCGACCCTCGCGGACTCGCTTGAAGAACGCGGCGAACGCCTTGTCCAGGCGGCGCAGGGTGGCCTGCTGGGAGGAGCACGACCACCGGCCCTGCCCATCAGCGTCGGCGGCGCGGATGTGCTTGAGGTCCGCCGACTGGTCGCCATAGCGGACGCCCACCCCCGCCTTGCGGTAGACGGCGCGCCGATGTTCCAGCGCGGCGTTGTACAGCTCTCGGTGGTCGTTGAGACATGCGATGAGCGCGGCGGACTGGTGCACGGTGGGGCGCAGCAGGAACTTGTAGGACCGCCTCACCGCTTGCGCCGTTCCGCGCGCAGTCCCTCAGCGAGGAGTACGGCGGCGGCGTTGATCGAGATGCCGGTGCGTGCGGCGTACTGCTCGATCTGTCGCTTCACTTCCGGCGAGACGCGGAGGTTCAGCGACTCGCGGAGTGCTCCTCTCATCACAACCAAAACGCTACTACTTCAACACCCTGAAAGGGGGGAGCGCGGAATTCCCCGCCGGCTGAGGCAGGCGGGGAATTCCGCGCGAATCTGATGAGAATCCCAAGAACCCCGGTCCGACGCATCGCGGCGCTCGCCGCCCTGGCCCTGGCCGTCACCGCGTGCGCCAGCGAGAAGGCCACCGGGGGCAGTGGAGGCGCCGGCGCCCCCTCCGCCGTCGGGGGGGACGGCGTGAAGACGGGGCCCGGCGTCACCGCCGACAAGATCACGATCGGTCTCATGACCGACCTCACCGGCCCGTACGCCTCGTTCGGCAAGAGCCTGACCCAGGCGCAGCAGCTGTACTTCGAGCAGACGAACGCGGCCGGGGGCGTGTGCGGGCGGCAGCTGGAGGCCCTGGTGCGCGACCACGGCTACGACGCGCAGAAGGCGATCGCGGCCTACACCGAGATCGCCCCGAAGGTGGTGGCGATCGCCCATTTCGTCGGCTCACCGATGGTCAACGCGCTCAAGCAGCGCATCGAGACCGACCAGATACTCACCATCCCGCAGGCCTGGGCGACCGGGCTGCTCGGCAGCAAGTCCATCCAGGTCACCGGGACGACCTACGACATCGACATGATCAACGGGGTGGACTTCCTGGTCAAGGAGAAGGGCATCAAGTCCGGGGACAAGATCGGTCACCTGTACTTCGAGGGCGACTACGGCGAGAGCGCGCTGAACGGCTCCAAGTACGCGTCCGAGAAGCTCGGCCTCACGCTCGTGGAGCAGAAGATCAAGGCCACCGACCAGGACATGAGCGCTCAGGTCGCCGCGTTCAAGGCGGAGGGCGTCAAGGCCATCCTGGTCTCCGTCGGCCCCAAGCAGACCGCCTCGCTCGTCGGCGTCTCGCTCGCCAAGGGCATGGACGTGCCGTTCGTCGGCAGCAACTCGGCCTACTCCCCGCAGCTGCTGCCCACCCCGGCCGGGCCCGCCCTGCTGAAGGACTTCTACTACATGACCGCGGGCACGCCGATCAGCTCCGACATGCCCGCCATGAAGAAGCTGGCCGCCGACTACGCGGCGAAGTATCCGGACACGGCCATCGACAGCGGCGTCCCCTCGGGCTACTCGGCGGCGGCGATCGTCGTCGACGCGCTCAAGAAGGCCTGCGAGGGCAAGGACCTGACCCGGGGCGCCGTGGTCACCGCGCACCGCGGCCAGTCGACATGGGGTGAGGAGTTCGGCACGGTCATGGACTTCACCACGTTCGACAAGCCCGCCTCGCTGCTGTCGTACGTGGCCAAGCCGGACAAGGCCGCCCTGGGCGGCGCGGTCGTCTTCAAGGAGGCCGCGACGTCCGACCTGGCCAAGGAGTACCAGGTCCCGGTGGGCTGACCTGTGATCCGCGGTGCGGCTCCGTACCTGCCGGGGTGCGGGGCCGCATCGCTCCGGGCTAGCGTGGGGGTCACCACAGACCTCCGCTCCCGGGAACACGATGACCCAGAAGCTCAACACCGGCAGCCACGACCTGCCGGTCTCCGACGCCCTCGCCGCGTTCATGAACACCGGCTGGGCCGACACGCACCGCGACGACCTGGCCCCGCTGCCGCAGGCCGCCTACACCGCCAAGCGGCGCGCCGCCCTCGCCGCCCGCTTTCCCGGCGAGCGGCTGGTCATCCCGTCCGGCACGCTCAAGGCGCGCAGCAACGACAGCGACTACCGGTTCCGGACCCACAGCGCCTTCGCCTACCTCACCGGCGACCAGGAGCCCGACGACGTGCTGGTCGTCGAGCCCTCCGGGGAGGCCACGCTGTTCCTGCGCCCCCGCTCGCCGCGGTCGGCGCAGGGACAGGCCGGGCAGGAGTTCTACCGCGACCGCCGCTACGGCGAGTTCTGGGTGGGCCGCCGCCCCGACCTGGCCGAGGCGGAAACCCTCCACCAGATCGCCTGCGCGCCGATCGACAGGCTGGACGACGTGCTCGGCGGGCCCGCGCGGGTGCTGCGCGGGGTGGACGCCTCCGTCGACGAGCGGGTCTCGCCCGGCGACGGTGACGACGAGCTGGAGACGTTCCTGTCCGAGATGCGGCTGATCAAGGACGAGTGGGAGATCGCCGAGTTGCAGTTCTCGGTCGACGCGACCACGCGCGGGTTCGAGGACGTGGCGCGGGCCCTGCCCGCCGCCCTGGGGCACCGGCGCGGCGAGCGCTACCTGGAGGGGGTCTTCGGCCTCCGCGCCCGCCTGGAGGGCAACTCGGTCGGCTACGACAGCATCGTGGCCTCCGGGGCCAACGCGTGCGTGCTGCACTGGATCCGCAACGACGGGCGGCTGGACGGGAGCGAGCTGCTGCTCCTCGACGCGGGCGTGGAGACCGACCATCTCTACACCGCCGACGTCACCAGGACCCTCCCGCTGTCCGGCCGCTTCAGCCCGGTCCAGCGCCAGGTCTACGAGCTGGTGTACGAGGCCCAGGAGGCGGCGATCGCCACCCTGCGGCCCGGTGTGAGCTTCCGCGACTTCCACCGCGCGGCCATGCGGGTCATCGCGGAGGGACTGCACGACTGGGGCGTGCTGAAGATCGGCGCGGACGAGGCGATGGAGCCCGACAGCGGCCTGTACCGCCGCTACACCCTGTGCAGCAGCGGCCACATGCTCGGCATGGACGTGCACGACTGCGCCAGGGCCCGCTCGGAGGCCTACCTCGACGGCGTGCTGGAGGAAGGCCAGGTGCTGACCGTCGAGCCCGGCCTCTACCTGCAGCCGGACGACCTGACGCTGCCGCCTGAGCTGCGCGGCATCGGGGTGCGCATCGAGGACGACCTCGTCGTCACCGCCGACGGCGCCCGCCTCATGTCGGCCGGGCTGCCCCGCCACCCCGACGAGGTGGAGAGGTGGATGGGAGACTCAGGCCTGGCGGGATGAGCGTCCGGGGGTGGGGTCGAGGAAGACCTGCGCCACCGGGGGGAACCGTTCCTTGAGCGTGCGTTCCACCCGGTCGGCGGCCTCCTCCAGCCTCGCCCCTGTGGTGTCGTCCACGAAGTCGACGCGCGCGGCGACCAGTATCTCGCCGGGGCCCAGCATCATGGTCAGGAGCTCCACGACGTTCTCGACCTCGGGCATGGCGGCGATCTCCTTCCTGATCCGCTCCGCCAGCCCCCCGGGCGCGGACTGGCCGATCAGCAGGGAGACGTTGGCGCGGATGAGGTGGATCGCGACCCACAGGAGCAGCAGGCCGATCACCACGGAGGCGGCCCCGTCCCAGACGGACGAGCCGGTCAGCTGGGAGGCCAGCAGCCCGGCCGCGGCGATCAGCAGCCCGGCCAGGGCCGCCGCGTCCTCGAAGAGCACGGCCTTCAGAGCCGTGTCGGAGGTCTTGGCGACGTAGCGCCGCGGGCTCACCTCGAAACGGCGGGCCTGCCCTCGCACCTGCGAGAGGGCCTTGAGGAACGAGATCCCCTCGATCACGAACGAGACCCCGAGGACCACGTACGGGATCGTCAGGCCGGTGAGCCTCTCACCCGTGAGGATCTCGTGCACCCCGTGGGTGATGGAGAATCCCGCTCCGCCGATGAGGGTGGCGAAGGCCGCCATCAGCGCCCAGAAGAACCCCGCCTTGCCGTGGCCGAACGGGTGCCGCACGTCGGCGGGGTGCCCGCTCCTGCGGACCGCGACGAACAGCAGCACCTCGGTGACGGTGTCCGCGGCGGAGTGGGCGGCCTCGGACAGCATCGCCGACGAGCCGCTGATCAACCCGGCGATCAGCTTGGCCACGGCGATCGCGAGGTTGGCCAGACCCGCCACGATCACCGTGGCGAGGCTTTCCGGCCCACCCTTGTCGGAGGGTGCCCCATTCTCAGCCATGTCGTTACTTTACGTGCCTTCCGCCCCATGCCTCCCAGCGGTGGCGCGGCCGATCCCGCCTGGTCACCGGGGTGAGGCCGGCGGGCGGGGAAACGTACGGGTTCCGCCACGTCACCCCGTCGCCTACCACGAGCGATCGGCGCCTTCTGAGGTAGGTTCTGATCTATGACCCTGAAGCAAGCCCCGCCCGGCGAGCGGAGTGGTCGGCTGGGGGACGGACCCGTCGGAGTCGCGGCCACACGCGCGGTGAACGAAAGTGGTGAGCGGCCGGTGAACGACCAGGAGCCCCGCTGGCTTTCCTCCATCGAGCAACGGGCATGGCGCGCCCATCTCGCCGTCCACAAGCTCCTCGACCATCGCCTCGACCGTGAGCTGCAGCCCTTCGGGCTCTCGGTCAACGACTACGAGATCCTGGTGAACCTGTCGGAGATCCCCGGTCACCGCATGCGGATGAGCGATCTGGCGGAGGCCACGATCCAGTCCCGCAGCCGCCTGTCACACCAGATCTCCCGGATGGAGACCGCCGGCCTGGTCGCCAGGGAGACCTGCGCCGACGACCGGCGCGGCACCTTCGCCGTCCTCACCGAGCACGGCTGGGCCACCATCCAGAAGGTCGCGCCACACCACGTGGCCGGAGTGCGCCGGCATTTCATCGACCTGCTCACCGACGACCAGCTGATCGAGCTGGAAGCGGCGTACGCACCGGTGGTGGAGCACCTCAAGAGCATCCGCTGACGCGGCGCCGACGGATGAGCCCTCAGGAGCGTCCGCCGACGTGAACCCAGCGAGTGAAGCTCTCAAAAGAGCGTCCGCCGACGTGAAACCCGTGGGCGGAGCTCTCAAGAAGAGCGTCCGCCGACGCGAGACCAGCGAGTGGAGCTCTCGAAAAGGGGCATTCGCCGACGCGAAACCAGCGGGGGAAGCCCCCGGAGGCACCCGCTGACGCGAAACCGATACCGGTCGTTCTCCCTTAGTAGACCGGAGTGTCGTTACGATCCGCCCATGTCTGCTCGCCGGATCCTCATCATCGCGGTGATCGCCGCGTTATCCCTGGTCACCGCGTGCAGCGGCGGTAGTGCCTCTGACGGCACGACGGCCCTCCCCAGCGGGGCCGAGCTGGTCAAGAAGGCCGCGGACGCCACGCGCGCCGTGAAGTCCGCCGCCTTCTCGATGGAAACCGAGGGCACCCCGCCCGTACCGGTCAAAAAGGCCTCCGGTCGTCTCAACCGGACCGGCGACGCGGACGGCACCCTCCAGATAGACGTGATGGGCAGCCTCCAGGAGATCAATTTCGTGCTGATCGGGGAGACCGTCCACTTCAAGGGCGTGACGGGCGGCTTCCAGCAGATGTCGCGGAGCCAGCTGGCGGCGATCTACGACCCGTCCGCCATCCTCAACCCGGAGAAGGGCGTCGTACAGCTGCTGACCAACGCGCTGGACCCGAAGACCCAGGCGGCGGAGAAGCTCGACGGCGTCGACGCCTACCGGGTCTCGGCGACGCTCTCCCAGCAGGTGCTCGCCACGATGGTGCCCGGTCTCACCCAGAGCGTCGACGCCGTACTCTGGATCGACAAAGCCACCAACCGGCTGCTCAAGGCGGACCTGCCACTGACCGGAGGCAAGGTGATCGTGGCCTTCAGCGACTACGACGTGCCGGTCCAGGTCACCGCTCCGGCGAAGTGACGATGACCCGCACCGCCTCGGGGGAGGCTCTCAGGGCCCGGCGGCGGACCGCCCTCGGCGTCGGCGGCACCGCGGTGCTGCTGGCCGCGCTGGACGCGTACGTCGTGGTCACCGTCCTCGTCGACATCGCCAGGGACGTCGACGTTCCCCTCAACCATCTGGAACGGGCCACCCCGATCGTCACCGGGTTCCTGCTCGGCTACATCGCGGCCATGCCGCTGCTCGGCCAGCTCTCCGACCGGTACGGCAGGCGCCCGCTCATCCACCTGTGCCTGGCGGGCTTCGCCGTGGGCTCGGTCGTCACCGCGCTGGGCGAGACGGTGCCCTGGCTGGTCGCGGGGCGGACCCTGCAGGGAGTCGCGGGCGGCGCGCTGCTGCCCATCACGATGGCCCTGATCGGGGACCTGTGGGACGAGGACGAGCGTCCGGTGGCACTGGGCGCGGTGGGGTCGGCCCAGGAGCTCGGCAGCGTGCTGGGCCCCCTGTACGGCGCGGCCCTGGCCGCCCTGGTCCCGGTCGGCCTCCAGATCGGCGGCGTACAGCTCGGCGGCTGGCGGTCGATCTTCTGGCTGAACATCCCGCTGGTGGCCCTGGCTGCGGTCGCCGTGCAACGGTCGGTGCCGCCGCCCTCGCGCGAGCGGGCCCGCGGGGCGGAAAAGCGCGTCGACGTGATCGGCGGGCTGCTGCTGGCGCTCACACTCGGCCTGCTCGTGGCCGGTCTCTACAACCCCGACCCGAGCGGGTCGGTCCTTCCCCCGTGGGGCATGCCCATGATCGTCGCCGGGGTCGGGTCCGGCGTGGCGTTCGTCGCGTGGGAGTGGCGCTCCAAAACCCGGCTGATCGACATGACGGGGGTACCGCGCGGCCCGTTCCTCGCCACGCTCGGGGTGAGCTTCCTGACCGGTGCCGCTCTGCTGGTCACCCTGGTCGACGTGCAACTGTCGGCGCAGACGCTGCTGGAACTGGACACCCTGGACGGCGCCCTGGTGCTGTCGCGCTTTCTCATCGCGCTCTCCGTGGCCGCGCTGGTGGGCGGTCTCATGGCCCGCCGCTACGGTGAGCGGGCGGTGACGGTGATCGGGCTCGCGGTGGCCACGGCCGGATACGCGCGCATCGGCCAGTGGCCCCTGGATCTCGCCTCGGCCGGATACCGCATGGACGCCGACCTGATCGTCGCCGGCCTGGGCCTCGGCCTGGTGATCGCTCCGGTCTCCTCCGCGGTGCTGCGGACCATGCCCGCCGTCCAGCACGGGGTGGCCTCGGCGGCGGTGGTCGTGGCCCGGATGATGGGCATGCTGCTCGGCGTCGCCGGGCTGTCGGCGTGGGGCTTCCACCGTTTCCAGTCGCTCACCGCCGACCTGGACACGCCGCTGCCCTTCGGCGTGGACCCCGTCGTGTACACCGAGCGGCTCGCCGAGTACGAGAGCAGGGTGAAGGCGGCCCTGCACACCGAGTACAGCGAGATCTTCCTGATCACGGCCGTCCTGTGCGGGGTGGGCGTGCTGGTCGCGCTGCTGCTGCCTCGCGGGTCCCGGTTCTCGGACGCGGCCTGACGCCCGTCGGACCTCGGTCCGGCGACGTCGGATCTCGGTCCGATGCCGTCGGGTCCGGTCCCATGCCGCCGGGTCCGGTTCCATGCCGCCGGATCATGGCCTGACGCGGGCACGGGCCGCTCCCGGGAACCGGGCGAAAAACCACGCCCTGCCACCCGCGAACACCCACGGGAACACGCGGGGACACGCGAAGACGACGAACGGCCCGGCGGAGGAGCCGGGCCGTTCGTGGTGAGGTTCTTACTTCTTCTTCTGTCCCTGGCGCTTCTCGCGGATCTTCATGGTGACCTCGATGGGTGACCCGGCGAAGCCGAACTCCTCGCGGATCCGGCGCTCGATGAAGCGGCGGTAGGTCTCCTCCAGGAAGCCCGAGGTGAACAGCACGAACTTCGGCGGCTCCGTCGACGCCTGTGTGGCGAAGAGGATCTTGGGCTGCTTGCCGCTGCGGACCGGGGGCGGGGTGGCCGCGACCAGGTCGCCCAGGAAGGCGTTGAGCCGGGCGGTGGGCACCCGGGTCGACCAGGAGTCGAGCGCCTTCTCGATCGCGGGGACGAGCCGGTCGACGTGCCAGCCGTTCTTCGCGGAGATGTTGACCCGCAGCGCCCACGGCACGCGGACGAGCTGGCGGTCGATCTCCTTCTCCAGGTAGTAGCGGCGGTCCTCGTCGAGCAGGTCCCACTTGTTGAACGCCACGACCATGCACCGGCCGGACTCGATCACCAGGGAGATGATCCGCAGGTCCTGCTCGGTCAGCACGTCGCTGGCGTCGATGAGCACCACCGCGATCTCCGAGCGCTCCAGGGCCCCCCGGGTGCGCATGCTCGCGTAGAAGTCGGCGCCCTTGAGCTCTCGGTCGCGCCGCCTGATTCCGGCGGTGTCGACGAAGCGCCAGGTCTTGCCGCCGAGCTCGACCAGCTCGTCCACCGGGTCGCGGGTGGTGCCCGCCATCGGGTCGACGAGCACGCGCTCGGAGCCCGCCAGCTTGTTCAGCAGCGAGGACTTGCCCACGTTGGGCTTGCCGACCAGGGCGACCCTGCGCGGCCCGCGCTCGGGGCCGAAGCGCTGCTCGGGCGTCTCCGGCAGCTTGTCGAGGATCACGTCCAGCAGGTCGCCGCTGGAGCGGCCGTGCAGGGCCGAGACCGGCTGCGGCTCGCCCAGGCCGAGGGCCCACAGCCCGGCGGCCTCCAGCTCCATCTGCTGGTTGTCGACCTTGTTGGCGGCGAGGATGACCGGCTTGCCGGACCCGCGCAGCACATGACCGACGATCTCGTCCGCGTCGGTCACACCCACGACGGCGTCGACCACGAACAGGATCACGTCGGCCAGCTCGGCCGCGATCTGGGCCTGCTCGGCGATCTTCAGCGCCATGCCGGTCGCCTCGGGGTCCCAGCCTCCGGTGTCGACCACCGTGAACCGGCGCCCCCGCCAGGTGGCGTCGTACGTGACCCGGTCGCGGGTCACCCCGGGCACGTCCTCCACGACCGCCTCCCGGCGGCCGATGATCCGGTTGACCAGGGTGGACTTGCCCACGTTGGGGCGGCCCACCACGGCCACGACCGGCTGCGGGGCCGTATCGGGCCCCGCTTCCTGCCGCGAGCTGTCATCGGTCCCTGAATCGGCGAGCTCCGCGTCGATCCAGCCGTTTTCGTCTTCGTATACCCCGGTCACGCCTTTTCCTTAATCACACGCAGTATTTCGGCGATGACCTCTTCGAGGTTCAGCGCCGTGGTGTCCAGCTCGACGGCGTCGGCCGCCTTCGCCAGCGGGTCTGCCTTCCTGGTCGAGTCGAAGGTGTCACGGCGGGCCATCGCGGCCCGCTGGACAGCCACCGTGGTGCCGGTGAGTTCCGCCGTGCGGCGCAGCGCCCTGGCGTCCGCGCTCGCGGTCAGGTAGATCTTGACCGCGGCACCGGGCGCCACCACCGTGCCGATGTCACGGCCCTCGACGACGATGCCGCCCGAACCTATGATCTCCCGCTGCTCGGCCACCAGGCGATGCCGCACCTCGGGCACCGCGCTGACCGCCGAGACGGCCGCGGTGACCTCGGCGGTGCGGATGGGTGCGACGGCGTCAACGCCGTCGACCGCCACCACCTCGACGTCCGGGTCGGTGCCCAGCGTGAGAACCGGGTCGAGAGCCCTGGCGGCGATCGCCTCGGGGTCGGTGAGGTCCACCCCCCGCTGGAGCATCCACCAGGTGATCGCCCTGTACATCGCGCCGGTATCGAGATAACGCAGCCCCAAGGCCCGCGCCACCCCTCGTGACGCGCTCGACTTACCCGATCCCGAAGGACCGTCCATGGCGACGACCAGTCCGGTCACGACGCCTCTCCCTTGCAGCCCGCTTCAGTTGTCCGTACGAGGCTACCGGGAGCCGGGAAGGAACCACGCATCGAGCGAGAAGACGGACGCCCCCCGGCCCGAACGGGCCTCACGGGAGATCGCCATGAGGGTACGGGTGGGCGGCCGGACCCCGCCGACCCGCCAAGGGGTCATCGTGGAGGCACCGCGCCCGCGTGATCAGGCAGAAGCGAGGTCACATGGAGGTGAAGCCCTGCGGAAGCAAGGCCACGTACGGTCAGGGTCGCGCTGAAGCGTGACCACGCGGAGGCGAGGTCACGCGAAAGCGAGATCACGTGCAGGCGAGATCACACGAAAGCGAGATCATGCGAAGGCGAGATCACGTGCGGGCGGGATCACGCGAAGGTGAGGCCCCGCGTAGGAGTCACGGCAGATGCCAGCCGTCCGCGCGCAGGGCCTCGGCCAGCGTCGTCACCGCCTCCGGCTGCACCCAGAGCTCGGCGGCGCCCAGCGGCAGGCCTGGGGCGTGCTCAAGCCTGACGTCCTCGATGTTGACGCCCGCCTCCTTGGCCACCTGGAACAGCCGGGCCAGCTCACCGGGACGGTCGCCGACGATGACCTGGACGACCGCGTAGGTGCGCGCGGGACCCCCGTGCTTGCCGGGAATCCTGCCCGTACCCGCGACACCCCGGTGCAGAAGCTCGGTGACGCGGGCCATGGCGTCGGGGTCGGCGGAGGCGGCCGAGGTGCGCAGCGAGGCCGCCGCGGCGACCAGGTCGGCCGCCACCGCCTCCAGCACCTCGGCCACCGGCAGCGCGTTGCCCGACAGGATCCCGGTCCAGAGCCTCGGGTCGCTCGCCGCGATGCGGGTGACGTCGCGCACCCCGGGCCCGGCCAGGCCGAGCGCGGTGGCCGACGCCTCCGCGAGGCGGGCGGCCACCGCGGAGGCGGTCACGTGGGGGGCGTGCGAGACGACCGCTACGGCCCTGTCGTGCTCCTCGGCGCCGATCCTGACCGCCTCGCCGCCGCAGAGCTTGACGAGCCCGTACAGGGCCTCCACCGCGTCGGGTGAGGTCTCCTCGGTCGGGCACAGCGCCCACGGGCGCCCGAGGAACAGGTCGGCTCGCGCCGCGGCGGGCCCGGAGCGCTCGCGTCCGGCGAGCGGGTGCCCGGCGACATAGGTCGTCAGGTCGCAGCCGATGCTCGCGGCCTCCCGGAGCGGGAGCGCCTTGACGCTGGCCACGTCGGTGTAGAAACGGGCCGCGCCGACCCCCTGGAGGGCGGCGAGCCGCCCCGCGACCGCCTGCGGCGGGACCGCGATGATCGCGATGTCCACGGTCACGCCCTCGGCCCACTCGACGCCGGCGCCCAGCTCCCGCGCCAGCCGCAGGGAGCCCGCGTCACGGTCGGCCAGGTGGACGGCCACGCCCTGCTCGCGCAGCGCCAGGGCGATCGAGGTGCCGATCAGGCCCGTACCGACGACCAGGACGCTTTCGAGACCGCTCACGCGCGCTCCTCCGAGATGGTGCCGCATAAGGGGATCACTGGGCGATGTCCACGCGAAGGGCGACCGCGCCACGCAGGTAGACGTGCTGGATGTCCTGACGGGAGCGTTCGACGTCGACGTGGGCCATCAGCCGCACCACGCGGGGCAGCGCGCCGGGAACGTCGATCTCGGAGGCGCAGATCAGCGGAACGTCGTGGAAACCGAGCTTGCGCGCGGCCAGGGCCGGAAACTCGGCGGTGAGATCGGGGGTGGCCGTGAAGATCACACTGATCACGTCGTCCGTGGTGAGCCTGTTGCGCCCCATCACCTCGGTGACCAGCTCGGTGACCCCGGACAGGATCTCGTCCCGGTCGTTGGCCCCGACCTGGATCGCACCTCGAATCGCCCGTATCATCGCCGCTCCTCCAATCCAGCGCGCCGGACCACCCTGAGGATGATCCGGCGCGTCCTAACAAGCGTGTCAGGGAAGGCTACAACCCGACGGCGGCGTAGAGCTCCCCGACTTCCGTGAGTGTCAGCGCCCGGACGGTGCCGGGCTTGAGGCGGCCGAGCTTGACCGGGCCGAACTCGATGCGGGCCAGGTCGATGACCGGGTGCCCGACCTCCTCCAGCATGCGGCGGACGATGTGCTTGCGGCCCTCGTGGAGCACGACCTCGACCAGGGCCTGCTGGCCGTGCTCCTGGACCAGGGTGAAGGAGTCGGCCTTGGCGAGACCGTCCTCCAGCTCGACGCCCTTCTTCAGGCGGCGGCCGAGGTCGCGCTCGATCCGGCCGGGAACCTTCGCCCAGTACTTCTTCTGGACGCCGTAGCTCGGATGGGTGAGCCTGTTGGCCAGCTCCCCGTCGTTGGTGAGCAGGATCAGGCCCTCGGTCTCGGTGTCGAGGCGGCCCACGTGGAACAGCCGCTCGGTGCGGTCGGCCACGAAGTCGGCCAGCGAGGGGCGGCCGTCCGGGTCGGACATGGTGCTGACGACGCCGATCGGCTTGTTGATCGCGAGGTAGACCAGGTCGGGCATGGTCGGCAGGCGCTTGCCGTCGACGTGGATGACCTGCTTGGCGGGGTCGACCCGGGCACCGAAGCGGCGGACCACCTGGCCGTCGACCGTCACCCGGCCCTCGCCGATCATGTCCTCGCAGGCCCGGCGGCTGGCGACGCCCGCCTGAGCGAGGACCTTCTGCAGCCGGATGCCGTCGGGAACCTCGGTGGTGTCGCGCTCGTCGACGTAGTCGCGGTCGTAGAAGTCGGAGTCGCGCTTGGGCTGGCGAGCGGTCTTGAACCGGTCGTTCGCGATCGTGCCCGGCCTGAGCGGCGCCTTGGCCACGGGAGCCCGGCCGGCGGATCGATCGGCGGGCCGGGCCGCGGGGGCGCGGCGCTCGCCGTACGCCCCGGCGCGGTCGCCGCCGATGGTCTGGACGTCGTCCTTGCGGCCGGTTTTGCCGAAACGGCCACGGGAGCCACCGGCGGGCGCGTCGCCGCGACCACGGTCGGAGCCGGGCCTGCCGCGCGAGGTGTCGCGGTCGGCGCGGAAGCCACCGCGGTCGTCACGACGCGGAGCGTCGGAACGGTAACCACCGGACGACGAACCACCGCGATCGTCACGACGCGGAGCGTCGGAACGGTAACCACCGGACGACGAACCACCGCGATCGTCACGACGCGGGCCGTCGGAACGGTAACCGCCCTGCGAACCCCCCTGCGAGCCGCCCGAGGGCCGGCCGGCGCCGTACTGGCTCCGCGAACCGTCACGAGAACCACCGTAGGACGAACCACCACGATCATCACGACGCGGACCGTCAGAACGGTAACCACCCTGGGAACCGCCGTAGGACGAACCACCGTAGGAGGAACCGCCACGGTCGTCACGACGCGGAGCGTCGGAACGGTAACCACCGGACGACGAACCACCGCGATCGTCACGACGCGGAGCGTCGGAACGGTAACCACCGGACGACGAACCACCGCGGTCGTCACGACGCGGGCCGTCGGAGCGGAAACCGCCCTGCGAACCGCCCGAGGGCCGACCGGCGCCGTACTGGCTCCGCGAACCGTCACGGGAACCGCCGTAGGACGAACCACCGTAGGAGGAACCGCCACGGTCGTCACGACGCGGACCGTCAGAGCGGTAACCACCGGACGAGGAACCACCGCGATCATCACGACGCGGGCCGTCGGAACGGTAACCGCCCTGCGAACCCCCCTGCGAGCCGCCCGAGGGCCGACCGGCGCCGTACTGGCCCCGCGAACCGTCACGAGAACCACCGTAGGACGAACCACCACGATCATCACGACGCGGGCCGTCGGAGCGGAAACCGCCCTGGGAACCGCCACGGGGCCCACCGGACGAGGGAGCGCCGCGGTCGTCACGGCGCGGACCGTCGGAGCGGAAACCGCCCTGGGAACCACCACGGGGCCCACCGGAGGAGGAGCCACCTCGGGAGGAGCCGCCCCGGAATCCACCGGACTGCGAGCCCCCACGGGGATTGCCACCGCGCGGGGCTCCGCCACGGCCTTGACCGCGTCCATCACCGGACGGGGTACTGCGCCTGTTGTTCACTACTTTTGCTCCTCTAGGGATTCCATGTCGTCGGGCAGGAAGGGTGCCAGCTCGGGGAGCTCGTCGAGCTCCCGCAGCCCCATCCGCTCGAGAAAATACGAACTTGTCCGGTAGAGCACTGCTTGGCTCTCCGGTTCGGTGCCGGCCTCCTCGACCAGCCCCCTCGTCATCAGCGTGCGCATGACACCGTCGCTGTTGACACCGCGGATGGCCGCCACCCGTGCCCGGCTCACCGGCTGCCGGTAGGCGACCACGGCCAGGGTCTCCAGCGCGGCCTGGGTCAGGCGCGTCTGCTGACCGTCGCGGACGAACCGCTCCACGAGCGGCGCGCACTCGGCCCGCGTGTAGAACCGCCAGCCGCCCGCGACCTCTCTGAGGTCAAAACCCCGCCCGGCACCGGTGTATTCCGCCGAGAGCTCACGGATCGCCCGCCCGACCTCCTGGACGGGCCGTTCCAGAACCTGGGCGAGGGTCACCTCGGCGACGGGCTCGTCCACCACCAGCAGGATGGCCTCCAGCCCGGCGCGCAGTTCCGGCTCGGCACGCGGGCCGACCTCGACACGGGAGCCGGCCTCGGCACGCGGATCAGGCTCGGTACGCGGACCGGGCTCGGGTGCCAGGTCAGTCATCGGCGGGCTCTCTCTTCGGGCTGTTCAGGGTCTCGTCGTAGTCGTCGGCCACGGCGACGTCACCGTCGTCACTACCGGTCCAGGTCACGTGCAACTCCCCGAGAGGCTCCACCTGATCGAAGGAGACGGCCGCCTCCCGGTAGAGCTCCAGGACGGCCAGGAAACGCGCGACGACCTCGAAGGTGCCGGCGCAGTCGGAGGTGAGGGCCCGGAAAGTCGCCCGGCGCAACCGCCGCAGCCGCTCGACAAGGATAACCGCCTGCTCGCGGACATTGGCGAGCGGTTGGTAGATGTGGGCCACCGAGACCGACGGAGGCACCTTGGGGGCGAAGGCCCGCCGGGCGATCTCCGCGAGGCGGTCGGGGCCGATCCCGAGGATCAGCGCGGGCAGCAGGCTCGCGAACTCGGCCTCCATCGGCACGGTACGGGGGAAGCGCAGCGCCTCCTCGGCCATCCGGCTGGAGAAGACCTTGACGACCTCCTTGTAGGCCCGGTACTGCAGGAGGCGGGCGAACAGCAGGTCACGGGCCTCCAGGAGGGCCAGATCCTCCTCGTCGTCGACCTCGCCCGAGGGCAGCAGCCTGGCGGCCTTGAGATCGAGCAGGGTCGCCGCGACGAGCAGGAAGTGGCTCGTCTGGTCCAGGTCCCACTCCGGGCCCCTGGCCCGGATGTAGGAGATGAACTCGTCGGTGACCTGGCTGAGCGAGACCTCGGTGATGTCCAGCTTGTGTTTGGAGATCAGACCGAGCAGGAGATCGAACGGGCCCTCGAAGACCTCCAGATGCACCTTGAAGGTGTCATCGTCGGTCTTCGGCTGCTCGGTCATCCCTCCATTGTCCCGCACCCCGAGGTGGGATCACCGCTCCAGCGCGGCCCACCTGGCCAGGACTTCCCTGGCGAGCTCGCGGTACGCGCTGGCGCCGAGCGAGGACGAGTCGAAGCTGGTGATGGGCTCACCGGCCACGGTGGCGTCGGGGAAGCGAACCGTCCGGTTGATCACCGTGTGGTAGACCTTCTCGTCGAACGCCTCGACGACCCGGGCCAGCACCTCCCGGCCGTGCAGGGTGCGCGCGTCGTACATGGTGGCGAGCAGGCCCTCGATGACCAGCTCGTCGTTGATGCGCTCCTGGACCTTGATGATGGTGTCCATGAGCAGCGCGACACCGCGCAGCGCGAAGAACTCGCACTCCAGCGGCACCATGACGCCGTGCGCGCAGGCCAGCGCGTTGATCGTGAGCAGTCCCAGGGAGGGCTGACAGTCGATCAGGCACACGTCGTACTCGGGCAGGAGGGGTTTGATCACCCGGCCGAGCACCTGCTCGCGGGCGACCTCCGTGACGAGCTGGACCTCCGCGGCCGACAGGTCGATGTTGCTGGGCAGCAGGTCCATGCCCTCGACGCCGGTCTCCAGCAGCACGTCCCTGGCGGTGATCTGCCGCTCCATGAGGAGGTTGTAGACCGTCAGGTCCAGCTGGAGAGGGTTGATCCCGAGGCCGACCGAGAGGGCACCCTGCGGGTCGAAGTCGACCAGCAGCACCTTGAGCCCGGCCTCCGCCAGCGCGGCGCCCAGGTTGATGGTGGTGGTCGTCTTGCCGACGCCGCCCTTCTGGTTGACCATGGCGACGACCCTCGCCGGTCCGTGCACCGTGCGGGGGGGCGGGTCGGGGAAGACCGGGCGGGGACGCCCGGTCGGGCCGAGGACTCCCCCACTGCGAGGGGTCCCGGCGGTCTTGGTGTCGCCCCAGGGATTCTCGGGGTTTGCTGGGGTCGTTCCCCGGATAGAACCGTCGGTGGTCACAGTCACCAGTCGAACCTCCCTGACGGCCTCTAACCGGACCGTCCGGACGGACACTATGGCGTCAACACGTATGCGGCAAGGCGGCACGCCCGGACATAAGCAAGGTCAATCCCGCGTGCGCGGATGCGCGGCGGCATAGACCTCGCGGAGCTTGTCGACCGTGACCTGTGTGTACACCTGGGTGGTGGTCACCGAGGCGTGGCCGAGTAGTTCCTGAACCACCCTAACGTCCACACCCCCGTCAAGGAGGTGGGTTGCGAACGAATGTCGCAACATATGTGGCGACACTCCTGCGAGCCCGCCGCGCTCGGCGGCGCCCTGGAGGACCTCCCAGGCGCCCTGGCGGGTGAGCCGCCCGCCCCTGGCGTTGAGGAAGAGTCCCGAGGTGCCCCGGCCGTGTGAGGCGATGCAGGGCCGCGCACGGGTGAGATAGGCGCGCAGCGCCTCCCCCGCGAAGCCGCCCAGGGGCACCAGGCGGGTGCGCCCGCCCTTGCCGCGCAGGCGCACCCGCTGGGCCTCGGCCCCCAGGTCGACGTCGTCGACGGCGAGCCCCACGGCC
Source organism: Streptosporangium sp. G11 (assembly GCF_051192615.1). Classification (NCBI taxonomy): domain Bacteria; kingdom Bacillati; phylum Actinomycetota; class Actinomycetes; order Streptosporangiales; family Streptosporangiaceae; genus Streptosporangium; species Streptosporangium sp. G11. Next base: position 100,978 of record NZ_JBPJUQ010000012.1, on the reverse strand, counting down.
TCGGAGATGCGCGCGCCGGTGCCGTACAGCAGTTCGAGCAGCGCCCGGTTACGCAGCGTGAGCGGGGCTCCGTCGGGTCCCGAGGCGGCGATCAGGCGCTCCACGTCGCGAACGCTGATCGCCTTGGGAAGCCGCCTGAGCTGGCGCGGCGGGCGCACCTCGTGGGCCGGGTCGTGCCGGCAGACGCCCTGGCTCAACGCGAAGCGGTGCAGGCCACGCACCGCGGAGACGGCCCGCGCCGCCGAGGCGGCGACGAGGGCCTGGTGCTCCCCGTCGCCTTCCCCGAGCGCCGTCACGAACGCGCTGACGTCGTCCTCGGCGACCTCGCCGAAGGTGACGCGGCCGCGCTGCTTGAGATGCTCCACGTACCGCAGGAGGTCACGGCGGTAGGAGGCCAGGGTGTTGGCGGCCAGGCCCCGCTCCACGGCCAGATGGGCGAGGTATCTGGAGAGGACGGCCTCCGTCTCGCTCAGGGTGTCCTCCTGTCATGCCTCCGGTGCGTCGGCGGGCCGCAGTGAGGCGAATCCATCCGCCGAAGCGGCGTATGCGGCGAGAATACCGGCCACGGCTTGGGAATTGTGGATCATTCCCGCCATGGCACGCCGAACCGCGTCGGACAGGGGAATCCAGGCCACCGGCATGTCGGCCTCCTCGTGCCGGTGGACGAAGGCCAGCTCCCCCTCGGGGATGGGGCTGACGTCCCTGGCGAGGAAGATGCGGGTGCGCTCGTCGCTCATCCCGGGCGAGGTGAAGGCGTCGACCAGGGTGTGCCAGGTGCCCGCCCGGTAGCCCGCCTCCTCGGCGAGCTCGCGGGCCGCCCCGGCCTGCAGGGTCTCGCCCTCGACGTCGCGCAGCCCCGCGGGCAGCTCCCACAGCAGCCGCCGTACGGGGTGACGGTACTGGCGGATCAGCAGGACCCGCCCCCTGTCGTCGAGAGCCACGACGGCCACGGAGCCCAGGTGGATCACGTAGTCGCGGTTGACGATCTCGCCGTCCGGCATGACGACCGCGTCGGTGACCGCGGTGATGACGCGGCCGCGGAAGTGCTCGGTGGAGGAGACGACCTTCCACTCCTCGGGAACGTCCACGACCTCCAGGGCGTCCTGGACCCCCTGAACCTCCTGGACCTCCCCCTCGCCGCTCACTTGCCCCGCCCGGCCTTCGCGACGGTGCCGCGGATGTCGGCGTACGTCAGGGCGGCGCCGATCAGGCCCTTGAACAGCGGGTGCGCCCGGGTCGGCCGGGAACGGAACTCCGGGTGCGCCTGGGTGCCGATGAAGAAGGGGTGGACGTCGGCGGGCAGCTCGGCGTACTCCACGAGGCGGCCGTCGGGCGAGAGGCCGGAGAAGACCATGCCGACCTTCTCCAGCTGCTCGCGGTAGGAGTTGTTGACCTCGTAGCGGTGGCGGTGGCGCTCGTCCACCTTCGCCATGCCGTACAGCTGGCGGGCGAGCGATCCCTCGGCGAGCCTGGCCGGGTAGAGGCCCAGCCTCATGGTGCCGCCCATGTCGCGCTCGCCGGAGACGACGTCCTCCTGGTCGGCCATGGTGGAGATGACCGGGTGGGTGGTCTCCGCGTCGAACTCGGTGCTTCCGGCGTCCTCGATGTCCGCGAGGTTGCGGGCGGCGTCGATGACCATGCACTGCATGCCCAGGCAGATGCCGAGCAGCGGGATCTTGTTCTCCCTGACGTGCCGGATCGCGCCGACCTTGCCCTCGATCCCGCGTACGCCGAAGCCGCCGGGGACCAGGACGCCGTCGACGCCGTCGAGCTCGCGGGCCGCGCCCTCGGGGGTCTCGCAGTCGTCGCTCTTGACCCAGCGGATGTTGACGCGGGCGTCGTTGGCGAAGCCGCCCGCGCGCAGCGCCTCGGTGACCGACAGGTAGGCGTCGGGCAGGTCGATGTACTTGCCGACGAGCGCGATCGTGACCTCGTTGGCCGGGCGGTGCACCCGGCGCAGGAGCTGCTCCCACTCCTTCCAGTCGACGTCCCTGAAGGGCAGGCCCAGACGGCGTACCACGTAGGCGTCCAGGCCCTCGGAGTGCAGGACCTTGGGGATGTCGTAGATGCTGGCGGCGTCGATGGCGGAGACGACCGCGTCCTCGTCCACGTCGCACATCAGGCTGATCTTGCGCTTGATCGCGTTCGTGACCGGGCGGTCGGAGCGCAGGACGATCGCGTCGGGCTGGATGCCGATGCTGCGCAACGCGGCGACCGAGTGCTGGGTCGGCTTGGTCTTCAGCTCGCCGCTCGGCCCGATGTACGGCAGCAGCGAGACGTGGAGGAAGAACACGTTATCGCGGCCGACCTCGTGGCGGACCTGGCGGACGGCCTCCAGGAAGGGCAGCGACTCGATGTCGCCCACGGTGCCGCCGACCTCGGTGATGACCACGTCCACGTCGGGACCCGCCATCGACCGGATGCGGTCCTTGATCTCGTTGGTGATGTGCGGGATGACCTGCACGGTGTCACCGAGATACTCGCCGCGGCGCTCCTTGGCGATGACGTTGGAGTAAACCTGGCCGGTGGTCACGTTGGCCGAGCCGTGCAGCTCGGTGTCGAGGAACCGCTCGTAGTGGCCGACGTCGAGGTCGGTCTCGGCACCGTCGTCTGTGACGAACACCTCACCGTGCTGGAACGGGTTCATGGTGCCGGGGTCGACGTTGAGGTAGGGGTCGAGTTTCTGCATGGTGACCCGCAGGCCGCGCAGCTTGAGAAGGCGCCCGAGGCTGGAGGCCGTCAGTCCCTTCCCAAGACTGGAGGCGACGCCGCCGGTGACGAACAGATGCTTGGTGTGTGCGGCGCTGCGCAAGAAGGCTCCCGTGGTCGTTACAGATCGTCGGCGCACCCTTATGAATGGCCTACAGGTCCACGGGCTCTCAGAATATCAAACGGTACCGGCGAAGTGCCCGAACAACCCCCCACCCACGTTCCCCCCAAACCCAACCAAGCGGTAATTTGATCCGTTATGTCACTTCGTGGTGTGGTACGGCGTGCCTTGGGCAGCCTGGTCCACCGACTCTGGGCGGCGGTCCGCACGGCCGGCGCCGTCACCCCCGTCAGCCCCGCCGGATACCGCTTCCGGCGCCTCGGCAAGGGTGCCTGCCTGTCGTTCCCGCTCGGAGCCGTCTTCGGCGAGGCCTGGATCGAGGTCGGCGACCACACCCTGATCGGCGAGCGGGTCTCCATCTCCGCGGGCATGGGTCCCGGGGTCGACCTGGGGCCGGACTCGATCGTACGAATCGGCGGGAGCTGCTCCATCGGCCGGGGCAGCCACATCGTGGGCCACCAGTCGATCGACATCGGCGACGACGTCTTCACCGGCCCGTACGTCTACATCACCGACCAGAACCACGTCTACGACGACCCCGAGGCACCGATCGGGCGCCAGTGGCCGCGCAACAACCCGGTGTCCATCGGGTCGGGATCGTGGCTGGGCACCGGCGCGATCATCCTGCCGGGCACCCGGATCGGCAGGCAGTGCGTGGTGGCGGGCGGGGCGGTGGTACGCGGGGAGTTCCCCGACCACAGCGTGATCGCGGGCATCCCCGCCAAGGTGGTGCGCCACTACGTACCCGGCCAGGGATGGCTGCCGCCCCACATGGAAGTCGTGGAGACCGCGAACGTCATCGACACCGAGACCGGAGTGATATCGCGATAGGGGACGGATCGGGATCGATCCACGGCCGGGAACCGTTGAAGGGGGAGAGAGACACTACGGAGGTGCGATGCTCGCGGCACTGACGGGCCTTGGACTCTCCACCGCGGCCGGGCTCAACGCCTACATCCCGCTGCTGGTGGTCGGCCTGCTCGCCAACTTCACCGACCAGGTACGGCTGCCGCAGGAGTTCGCCTGGCTGTCCAACGGCTGGGTGCTCGGGATCATCGGCGTGTTGCTCCTGGCGGAGTTCGTGCTCGACAAGGTCCCGGTGGTCGACAGCGTCAACGACATGATCCAGACCGTCGTCCGTCCGGCCTCCGGCGGCGTGGTCTTCAGCGCCACCGAGGCGGCGGCCCGGCTGGACGGCTCGACCTGGATGAGCCACAACCCCTGGCTCAGCTGGGTGCTGGGGATCGCGATCGCCCTGGCCGTGCACACCATGAAGGCGACCACCAGACCCGTGGTGAACGCCACCACGGCCGGGGTGGGCGCGCCCGTGGTCAGCACGGTCGAGGACGCCGGATCACTGGGCATCAGCCTGGTGGCGATCTTCCTGCCGGCCCTGGTCATCGTGGTGGTGGCGGGGCTGGCGCTGTTCGCCTGGTGGGCGACCCGCAGGATACGGCGACGGCGGCGAACGGCCGCCCCGAGCCTGCGATGAGGCCGCACCCGCTCGACGCCCGCGCGGAGGCCGCGGCGCGGGCTATGCTCGAAACACTCAGTCCGGACCCTGACGGGAGGTGGCTCCGATCGGCGATTTCCTCATCGTCCTGATGGTGATCCTGATGTTCTTCCTTCTCCTGGGAGGAGTCGGGATCTACCTGCTGGTCAAGGTCGGCAAGAAGGCCACGAAGAAGGCCAGGGCCGTCTCCACCAGGGTCGCCACCCACGTGGCGGCGATGGGCACCGGCGACGCCGCGGAGACCGAGCGGATGCGCCTCGACCTGCGGCGCGAGGTCTCCCTGACCCGCCAGGCCGTCGACCACGCGCTGCGCGACGGCTGGGGCCTGGGCGACCTGCCCCACCTCGTGGCGGAGATCTCGGTGCACGCCGAGCAGCTCGACGCCCAGCTCGCCCACTACGCCCAGGAGCGCCGGGTCTCGCCCTACGTCGACCACACGGCGCTGGGCCGCCTGCGCGAGCACCACGCCAAGCTGACCACGTCCTGCGCCAGGATCAGGGCCGACCTGCGCGACGACCAGATGGCGCACTCGGCCGGGAGCATCGACGAGATCCAGGGCCGCACCGACCTGGAGATCGAGGCGCGCCGCCGTGCCCCCGACCCCCTGGACCAGATCGACGAGCTCTACAACCGCACGATGATCAACCGCACCCACCCCGACGAATCCCGCTGACCGGCCGCTCACGGCGCCTCTCGCCGTGAGCGGCGCACGTCCCGACGGGCATTCATCGGGGGCGGTTGAAGACAGATGTCGGCTTCGAGGTCGACATCGACCTCGACCTCGGCGAGTTCATCGGTCCTTGACATCCTTCCCACGGCCAAAACCTGGGCCCGCGTCCACGCCGGAGGGGTTCGGTGAGCCCCACAACCCGGCGAGCTCGTCGTAGGTGGCTCCGGCGTTGACGCGGGCCCGCATGGCCTGGGCCTGGGCGGTGGTGGGGAGGAAGCCGTCGAGCAGGGCCGGAAGGCCGAGGCGCCAGCCGAGCAGGGCCCGTGGCGACTGCCGGTGCCCGGCGCGGATCACCGAGACGCCGACCCTGATCGCGTGCTCGTTGCCGGGCGGGACGCCCGGGCGGTCGGTCTCGACGGCCGAGTAGCGGAAGCCGTCGGCGAGGTCGCAGGGCGGGCAGCCCAGGGGGCCTCTGCCGAGGCGGGCCGCACAGCCGGGGCAGGCCAGCCGGTCGAGGGCGCCGTCGACGACCCGCCAGTCGTGCCGGTCGGGCTCGTCGGCGACCATCTCGGCGATCGCCGACTCCTCCCCGGCGGACAGCCCAGGCGCACCGAACCCGGCGGGCAATCCGACCCCGCCGAACCGCTCTCGCAGAAACCCCCGCCAGCCGTCCTCGACGATCCGGTCGACCAGCGCCGCGCACCGGGCGCAGCCGGGCGCCCCGCCGTACTCCCAGCAGCCGCACCCGGCGCACCGTCGCATCAGACGACCGTACCGGCCGGGGCGGCCGGGGAAAAAGCGAGATCAGGAGACCCCGGCCTCGCGCATGTCGCGCACCTCCCGCTTGAGCTCCTTGATCTCGTCGCGGAGCCGGGCGGCGACCTCGAACTGGAGGTCGGTGGCGGCCTGGTGCATCTGCTCGGTGAGCGACTCCATCAGCGCCTCCAGCTGGGCCCTGGGCATCTCTCCGGCGATCGCCCTGGCGTGCTGGCCCGCCTGCTTGATCGCGAAGCCGGGCACCGGGGCCTTGCCGCGCGACTGCTGGCGGCCGCTGCCGCCGAGGAGCTGGGCGGTGTCGGCGTCCTCGCGGTTGAGCGAGTCGAGGATGTCGGCGATCTTCTTGCGGAGCGGCTGAGGGTCGATGCCCTTGGCCTCGTTGTAGGCGATCTGCTTGGCCCGGCGGCGGTTGGTCTCGTCGATCGCCCGCTCCATGGAGGGGGTGATCCGGTCGGCGTACATGTGCACCTGGCCGGAGACGTTTCTGGCCGCGCGGCCGATGGTCTGGATCAGGGAGGTCTCCGAGCGCAGGAAGCCCTCCTTGTCGGCGTCGAGGATGGCCACCAGCGACACCTCGGGCAGGTCGAGGCCCTCGCGGAGCAGGTTGATGCCGACCAGCACGTCGAACTCGCCCATCCGCAGCTCGCGGAGGAGCTCGATGCGGCGCAGGGTGTCGACCTCGCTGTGCAGGTAGCGGACCCGGATGCCGAGCTCCAGCAGGTAGTCGGTGAGGTCTTCGGACATCTTCTTGGTCAGCGTGGTGACCAGGACCCGCTCGTCCTTCTCCGTACGGGTGCGGATCTCGTGGACCAGGTCGTCGATCTGCGACTTGGTCGGCTTGACGATCACCTCGGGGTCGATCAGGCCGGTCGGCCGGATGACCTGCTCGACCACGTCGCCCTTGGAGCGGCCCAGCTCGTAGGAGCCCGGGGTGGCCGACAGGTAGACCGTTTGGCCGATCCGCTCCAGGAACTCCTCCCACTTCAGCGGGCGGTTGTCCATCGCGGACGGCAGGCGGAAGCCGTGGTCGACGAGCGTGCGCTTGCGGGAGGCGTCTCCCTCGTACATCGCGCCGATCTGCGGGACGGTCTGGTGGGACTCGTCCAGGACCAGCATGAAGTCTTCGGGGAAGTAGTCGAGCAGGGTGTTGGGCGCGCTGCCCGGGGTGCGCCCGTCCATGTGGCGCGAGTAGTTCTCGATGCCGGAGCAGGTGCCGATCTGGCGCATCATCTCCAGGTCGTACGTGGTGCGCATGCGCAGCCGCTGGGCCTCCAGGAGCTTGCCCTGGCGCTCCATGGTCTCCAGGGTCTCGGCCAGCTCGGCCTCGATGCCCCGGACGGCGTTCTCCATCCGCTCGGCGCCCGCGACGTAGTGGGAGGCGGGGAAGATGTAGAGCTCCTCGTCCTCGGTGATCACCTCGCCGGTCAGCGGGTGCATGGTCGAGAGCTTCTCGATCTCGTCGCCGAACATCTCGATCCGCACGGCGAGCTCTTCGTACTTGGGGATGATCTCGATGGTGTCGCCGCGCACCCGGAAGGTGCCCCGGGTGAAGGCCATGTCGTTGCGGGTGTACTGCATGTCGACGAGGCGGCGCAGCAGGACGTCGCGCTCGATCTCCTGGCCGACCTTGAGCCTGACCATGCGGTCGACGTATTCCTGCGGGGTGCCCAGGCCGTAGATGCACGACACGGAGGCCACCACGATCGTGTCGCGGCGGGTCAGCAGCGAGTTGGTCGCCGAGTGGCGCAGCCGCTCGACCTCCTCGTTGATCGAGGAGTCCTTCTCGATGTAGGTGTCGCTCTGCGGGACGTAGGCCTCCGGCTGGTAGTAGTCGTAGTAGGAGACGAAGTATTCGACCGCGTTGTTGGGCATCATCTCGCGCAGCTCGTTGGCGAACTGGGCGGCGAGCGTCTTGTTGGGCTGAATGACCAGGGTCGGCCGCTGGAGGCGCTCGATCAGCCAGGCGACCGTGGCGGTCTTGCCCGTGCCCGTAGCGCCCAGCAGGACGTTGTCCCTGTCTCCGGCCTTGAGGCGCCGTTCGAGCTCGGCGATCGCGGCGGGCTGGTCGCCCGAGGGGGTCATGTCGGTGACGACGTCGAAGGGCGCCACCTTGCGCTGCAAATCTGTTACCGGCCTCACCTGTCCCACTGTAGGTGGCGTGACCGACAATCCTTCTTCAGAGGTCCGCGCACGGGTGGGCCGGCGTCAACCGCGTGGCAAGCGATCCGCAAGCGGGATCCCCTTTACTGTCTCGCGTGCCAATGATCACAAAGCGTGATATATCGGCCTTTCGATATGTCACTATCCCGGAGGTGTGATGTCCCGGCCAAGAGAAGCCGCGCAGTACGCGAGGGCCGCAGCGCAGGCCATAGGGCAGGGCGGCGACGTGCGCCAGGTGGTCGGACAGGCCGTGGGGCAGTACGCCGGCCAGGCCGCGGGACAGTACGCCGAGCAGTTCGTGGGGCAGGTGGCCGGGAACACCGGCTCCGGCGGATCCGCGGCTGACAAGGGCTTCGCGCTCAACCCCTCCGACTTCATGGCCGCCCGCGACCAGGGCTCGTCCCTGGGGACGGTCATCGAGGCCCGCAGCGCCCCGCTCAACGAGGCCGGGGAGATCGTCAACCGGAGCTTCAGTGGCAACGGCCCGAGCGGCGAGCCGGTCCACGTCATCTCCCCCGTGGTCATCCCCAAGGGCACCACCGCCAGGGTGGTCGTCCCGCTGGTCGTGCTGGCCGGGCTCGGCCTGGTCGGGCTCGTCGCCACCGGACTGCCCGAGGGTGCCCGGGTGCTGTTCGGCCCCCACTACTGGGCCGTGCTGGTGCTGGCCGCGGCGTTCCTGTGGTGGCGCAGGAGCGTGGTCATGGTGCCCGAGGGCTGCAAGGCCCTGATCACGAAGTTCGGCAAGCTCGTACAGATCGCCGAGCCGGGCCGGGTGACGCTGTTCAACCCGTGGAAGCGGGTCAGCTACATCGTCAACACCACCCGCGAGTATCCCTTCAACGCGCCCATCCGCGAGGCCCCCACCCAGCAGGGCGTCAAGGCCAGCGTCGACCTGTTCCTGCAGTTCCGGATCGAGGACCCCGCCGAGTTCATCTTCGTGCTCGGCTCGGTCAGCGGCTTCCAGGCCAAGCTGCAGAACGCCATCAGCGAGGTCACCCGCTCCCTCATCTACGCCCAGCGCGCCGAGGAGATCTACGACCTGGTCGGCGAGAGCACCATGGGCATGCTGGACAACCTCAACCAGCAGTTCCTGCCCGCCGTACGGCTCACCGACGTCAACATCACGCACGCCGAGCCGTCCAGCCAGGAGTACCGGATGGACCTGGCCGCCCCCGAGATGATCAGGGTCGCCAAGGAGGCGTACACCTACGAGTACGAGCTCCAGCTGCGCAAGGAGCAGAACGAGGGCGATCTGATCAAGGAGCTGGCCGGGCTGCAGGAGCAGCTGTCGGCCATCCACGCCGAGATCGCCGGGCACCAGGCCAGGATCGACACCGCGCTGGAGCGCGCCTCCCACCAGGCCAAGGCCCAGGGCGGCCAGCGGCTGGTGGAGGCGGAGTCCACCGCCAAGGCCAACGCGGCGCTGCTGGAGGCCCAGGCACTGGACATCCGCTCGCTGAGCGCCGCCGAGGCGCCGGAGATCCTCGACTACCGCTTCCAGCAGGACCTGCTCGACAAGCTGGAGTCCGTCGCCTCGCACCTGCCGCGCCTGGTGCAGGTCGGCGACGCCGTCGACATCGACCTGCTCGCCCTGGCGCGGCAGCTGGTCGGCAACCCCGAGGCCCAGCTGTTCTCCCAGGCGGACATGGCCGCGATCAGGGCACGGATGAGCGAGATCGGCGGTCGCGTCGAGCAGCGCGGGGCGGAGATCAGCGCCCTGCTCAACACGCCCGCCGACACCGTCGTCCCCGTCCCCGCCCCGGTCGCGGGCCAGGCTGTACAGGAAGCGCAGGAAGAGGCCCGATGAGCGGCAGAGAGTTCTCCAAGATCAAGGAATCCCTGGCCTCCTGGTCGGAGATCCGCCAGCTGCTGCGCGGCGGCGAGTCGGGCCAGCTGGTCCCGGTGGTGATCCCCAAGGACCGCCGCGGCTTCGCCTGGGTGGCCCTGCTCTTCCTCGCCCTCTACCTGGCCGGTACGGCGGTGTTCGCCGACGGGGCGCTCTCCCTGCTGGCCGCGGTCGGAGCGGTGTTCTTCCTCATCGCGGCGCTGGTGTGGCTGTGGCGCCGGGCGATCATCGAGATCGAGGAGGGCACCACGGGCGTGCGCAGCCGGTGGGGCGCCATCGTCGGCACGCTGCCCCCGGGGCGCCACTACCTGTGGCTGCCGTGGGACCGGGTGGACGCGGTGGTCGACACCTCCACCGAGATCCCCTACTCCGCGCCGATCGTGGCCTGCCCGACGGCGGAGAACGTCCCGCTCAAGTCGATCGAGTTCTTCCTGAAGTTCCGCATCGTCGACCCGGTGGCCTTCGTCCGTACGATCGGCGCCGGTAACTTCGACCTGGTGCTCAGCAGCGCCGTACAGGACGCCATCCGCCAGCGCAGCCGCCTGGTGAACACCGAGCGCGCCTACGACCTGCGCGGATCCGACGTCGGCGACATGCAGGAGCTCCTCACCCGCCAGCTCGGCCGGTACGGCGTGCGCATCACCGGCGCCAACATCCCCGACGTGCAGCTGCCCGACCAGTACCAGCAGCACCTGGCCACCCGCGAGAAGGTCGCCAAGGAACTGTCGGCCTTCGAGCGCGAATGGGAACTCACCCGCAAGCGCAGAATCGACACCTTGCTGATGGAGATCGAACGTTCCAAAAAGACACGTGACGCGCGTATCGTCGAGGTGAGAGCCGCCGCCAACACCGCCCGTAAGGACGTCGCCCGCATGCTGGAGGAGCACGAGACCGAGGCGCAGCGGGTGCGCTGGGAGATCGAGGCGAAGGGCCGGGCCGAGCTCACCTCCGCCGAGAACGAGGCGAAGGGGCTGCGCAGGCTGGCCGACTCCTACCGCGACAACCGCGCGGTGCTCCAGTACGAGCTGGCCCGCCGCAGGCTCGACGTGGGCGCCAGGCTCGCCGAGAGCGCCCCGCGGCCCGTCGTCGTCCGCACCTCCGGCGCCTCCGGCGACACCTCCGCCCTGTCCACCCTGCTTCTGGCCCAGATCCTGCCCCAGCTGAACGGCGGCAACGGCCAGGTCAAACCGCAGAACCAAACCCCCTGATGAGAAAAATCTCCAACCCCTGGGAGTCCAGATGGTGTTCCGTAAGTTGATGGCCGCGTTCGGCGCCGGTGTCGAGGTCGACACCGTGCTGCAGAACTCGCAGGTGCGGCCCGGCGAGGTCCTGCGCGGGCAGGTCAACTTCCGCGGCGGCGGCTCCGACTACAAGGTGGAGGGCATCTTCATCGACTTCACCGCCGTGGTCGAGGTCGAGAGCGGTGACAACGAGTACAAGTCGACGTACAGCTTCCTGCGCCAGCAGATCACCGGCCCCTTCCACCTCGCCGCGGGCGCCCCGCAGTCGGCCCCCTTCGAGATCCAGGTCCCCTGGGAGACCCCGATCAGCGCCATCGGCGGCCAGCCGCTGCGCGGCATGCAGCTCGGCGTCTCCACCGAGCTGGCCCTCGCGGGCGCGCTCGACAAGGGCGACCTCGACGCGCTGTTCGTCAACCCGCTGCCCGCCCAGGACCACGTCCTCGGCGCGCTGGACAACCTCGGCTTCCGCTTCAAGAAGGCCGACCTGGAGCGGGGCACCCTGCACGGCTCGCGGATGCCGTTCTTCCAGGAGATCGAGTACTACGCGGGCCACGAGTACCGCCGTCACTTCAACGAGCTGGAGCTCACCTTCATCGCCGGCCCCCAGGCCATGGACATCATCCTGGAGGCCGACAAGCGCGGCAGCTTCGGCTCCAGCCACGACACCTTCAGCCGCTTCACCGTCCACTACAACGACCACCCCGGCCAGGTGGAGCAGTCGCTGCGCGGCGGCCTGCAGGCCATGGCCCAGAAGCGCGGCTGGTTCTAGCCTTTCTCCCGTACGGGTGTGCCCTGAACTGTCGGGGCACACCCGTTCGCCGTTCGTATGGCTTTCGCCGTTCGTATGGCGCGTGAGGAGCACCGGGGGCGCGTCCAGGCCACCACCCGCGTACCGGATCGTGCCGTACGCGTGTGCCCGCGAAGGCCGAACGCCGGATCGCCCCCACCCGCCGAGCCGCGACTCCTTCATGTCTGTCGTAGGGTTCCCGGCAAAGAGCGGCCGGTGGCCGCGGTACGGACGGGGGCTGTGGGTGGGCGCGGGTGACGGTGACACGGTGGTGGCCGCCGCGCGGGCGGGTGACGAGTCCGCGTTCGCGGTGCTCGTCGAGCGTCACCGGGGTGAGCTGCGCGTGCACTGCTACCGGATGCTGGGCTCGTTCGACGAGGCGGAGGATCTGACGCAGGAGACGTTCCTGCGCGCGTGGAAGAGCCTCGGCGGTTTCGAGGGGCGCTCGACGTTGCGGACCTGGCTGTACCGGATCGCGACGAACGCGTGCCTCGACGTCCTCGACGGCCGGGCGCACCGGGTGCTCCCACGCCACCTGGCGGGGCCGTCGAATCCGTCGGATCCGAGTGCCGCGCTGCCGCCCCGTACCGACATCGCGTGGCTGCAGCCGTTCCCGGACCGGCTGTGGGAGCCGGTCGCGCCCAGCGAGAGCGAACCTGACTCGATGGCCGTCACCAGGGAGACGATCGAGCTGGCGTTCCTGGCCGCGATCCAGCATCTGCCGCCCCGGCAGCGGGCGGCGCTGATCCTGCGCGACGTGCTCGGCTGGCCCGCCAAGCAGACCGCGGCGCTGCTGGAGGGCAGCGTGGCGTCGGTGAACAGCGCGTTGCAGCGGGCCCGGACGACGCTGAGGGAGCACCTGCCGGAGCGCCGCCTGGACTGGGCGCCGTCGGCGGAGCCCACCGCGCGGGAGCTGACGGTGCTGCGGCGGTACATGGACGCGATGGAACGCGCCGACCTCACCGCGGTCGCCGACCTGCTGGCCGAGGACGTACGGACGGAGATGCCGCCGTGGCCCATGTGGTTGCGGGGGCGCGACGCGGTCGTGGCGGCACTCGCGGAGAGCTGGGACACCGGCTCGCCCGACTACGTGGGCCGGTTCCGGATGGTGCCCACCCGGGCCAACCGGCAACCGGCCGTGGCGACCTACGTACGGCGCCTCGGCGAGCCCGCCTACAACGCCTTCGGGATCTCCGTGCTGCGGATCGAGGACGACCGGATCGTGGAGGCCGTCGCCTTCCACGATCCGAGCCTGTTCGCGGCGTTCGCCCTGCCTGCGATGCTTCCGCCGGTGCGCCGATGAGTTCTCTCGCGGCCTGTTGTCCCAGGACGGGTCAACACAACCGATCCCGGCCGTCCCCCGAAGACCGATGAGTTCTCGCGCGGTCCGCCGTCTCAGAACGGGTCAGCCATAACCGACCCCCACGGAGGTAGCTCATGGGCAAGACGCTGTACTCGGTCACCATGTCACTGGACGGCTTCATCGCCGGTCCGGGCGGCGACATGTCCTGGCTGACCGAGCACCTCGGCCCCAACCCAACGGTCGACAAGCTCGTCGACGAGATCGGCGCGCTCCTCGTCGGCAACCGCACCTTCCGCGGCGACGACCCCCACCGGGGCACGGACGGCGAGGGCGAAGCGTTCGGCGGAGGATGGAGCGGCCCGCAGTTCGTGCTCACCCACCACGCCCCGGACACCCCGGTGCCGGGCGTCACCTTCGTCGGCGACCTCGACAGCGGCGTCGCCGCGGCCAAGGCCGCCGCAGGCGACAAGTACGTCAACATCCTCGGCGCCGACACCGCCCGGCAGTGCCTTGAGGCGGGTGTGCTCGACGAGATCCTCGTGTTCGTCGCGCCCGTCATGCTGGGCGACGGCGTCCGGCTGTTCGACCACCCGGGCGGGACCAACGTCAGGCTGGAACGCATCAGCCTGACCGAGATGCCGCACGCGACGAGCATCTGGTTCCGCGTCATCCGATAAGCCGTCCCCGGCGGCGGGACGCTCTGCGGTTACCTGTTCGAGCTGAACCGCCACCATGCCGGGGCGGCACCGGCCGGACCGTTCCCGGTGGCGGCGGGACGCTCTGCGGTCACCTGCTTGGCGTCCTGCCACCTCGGACCGGGTCGTCACCGGCGGCGGCGGCAGTTGAGCGTTCTGCAGCCGCCACCGGGAACCTCACAGGTCCAACTGGTACTGGAACGTCCTGTGAGTGGGCCGGTAGCCGAGCGAGTCGTTGACGGCCCGCATGTGGGTGTTGCCGTCGGCCGTGTCCGCCAGTAGGCCGCCCAGGTCCGGGTAGCGTTCGCGGGCCTGCCGGATGGCCTCGGCCTTCATCCACCTGGCCAGGCCGTGGCCGCGGTGTTCCGGCAGGACTCCCGTGCCGTAGTGCTGGCCGTCGCCCTTGCCGTCACCGGGGACGACCAGCTCGGTGAACCCGGCGATCGAGCCGTCGGACTCGTCGACGGCGACGACCGTGTGGAGCGACTCGCCACGGTCCGCGATGGCCTTGGCCGCCGCCCTGACCCGCTCGACGTCCCAGACCACGACCCCATAGTCGGTGTCGTCCATCGGCATGTCGTCCATGGCCCGGCGGGAGGCGGTGAAGGTGTCGGCCAGCTCGTCCGGCACAGTCCCGTCCCAGGAACGCAGCCGATAACCGGCGGGCGGGCCGTCTGTGACCGTGTCCACGGCGGCGGCGTCCACGGTGACGGTGTCCATAGCGGCGTCGGTCGGGGCTGCCCTGTCCACGGCGGCGTGGGCCAGCGCTAGCCTGGCGTACGTCAGGGTGAGCACCTTCCTGAACCTCCTGGCCGCCAGGAACCGGTCACCCGGCGTACCGGCCCCGGCCTGGGCCAGCACGCAGCGCCGCCTCTCCTCCTCGGCACCCGCCACCGCCCGCGCCAGCAGCTCGGAGCCGACGCCCCTGCGCCGCTCCGCCGGATGCACGTTCAGCTCCAGCTCGGCCAGGTGATCCTGGCCCTCACGCTCGAACAGGCGCAGAAAAGCCGACCCCAGCGGGACCCCGTCGCCGTCGGAGGCCAGCCACACCAGGCGGCGACTGGACGCGCTCGGCTGAGGATCGGCCAACGGGACAATGTGAATCGACAAGGTAACTCCGTCTCCATCTTCGAGATCCCGAGGCCTCTGAGGCGACCGGGTCATCCACGAAGGCTCAGGATCGCAGGGCAAGCGGGTCGCCCGCGAAGGCTCAGGGTCGCAGAACGAGCGGGATCAAAACGCCTTGCGGGCAAGGGTGAGCATGTGACCGCTGACGCCCAGCAGGGAGGGGACCGACTCCAGGCGACGCTGGGCGTCGAGCATGAGAGCGCGGCGCTCGGGGTCGTCGAGCCAGTCGTCGACGTCGCCGTACAGCCAGAAGGCTCCCTGCACACCGTAGCGGGTGACGTCCGGGAGCTCCGCGTCGGCGAACTCGGCCGGGACGTCGTCAGGGTCGTGCAGGTAGGCGGTGAACCCGTCGCCCGGGCCGAACAGGACCCCGTCCACCAGGGCCGAGTGCGCCGCCTCCCGCGGCTCTTCCTGCAGGTACAAACCGTGGTAGACCATATCGTGCACGGCCGCGTAGCGGTTGATGGTCGCGGCGGCCACCAGGCCGCCGGGCCGCACCACCCGTACCCCCTCCGCCAGCGCGCGGACCCGGTCGGCGCGGTCGGCGAGGTGGTAGAGCGGGCCGAGGAGCAGCACGGCGTCCACGCTCTCGTCCGGAACGGGCAACTGCCGGGCGTCACCCTGCCTCGCGGTGATCCCGGCCAGCCGCGCCGCCCGCTCCACGTGCGAGGGCATGAGGTCAATGAGCTCGACCCGGTATCCGTCGGCGGCCAGCCACTCCGCGTGCACCCCGGTGCCGCCGCCCACGTCCAGCACCCCGGCCGGAGCCGGAGGCAGCGCCCTGCGCAGCACGTCCTGCGTCCGCCACAGCTCCAGCCGCCCCCGCCCCTCGCGGAGCCTGCCGTCTTCCCTGCCCTGCCCGTAGTAGGCAAGCAGTTCCGGTGTCATCGCCATGCTCGATCATGTCTTCGGCGTGGGCTTGCGGGCAAACGAATTAAATCGCCGGGCGAGCGGCGAGGCTCGCGACCGTGTCGGACGATCGAACGGGCAAGGGCGATGATTCGTGGATTCGTACGCTCGCGCGAGGAAACGCGACCGCATCCTACGATCAGTTCAGCGAGTTAGCCGCCCCTTTGGATTATTATGCCAATGGTCGATTCTCGCGCTCCCTTTCGGCCGCCAGGCGGCGCGCCATTTCACCGAGGGTGCCCGCGCACATCACGTTGGACAGATTTCTCCTGTCGAGAACCTCCTCGGTCAGGCTGTGGCGGCGTACGGCGTAGTAGCCGCCCCCCATTGCCTCGGAGATGAGCCAGTGCCTGCCGTACCGGGCGATGAGGATGGCTATCGTCCCGGGTTTCGCGTCGCCCGGTGTGCCGGTCATCGCCGTGCCAGCTGGAACCAGACAACGCGCCCCGCCGTACCCTCGTACCAGCCCCACGACAGGGCCACCTCGCGGACCAGCCAGAGCCCACGGCCGCCCTCGGCGTCCTCATCAGGCTCGGCCGGGAGGTGAGGCATGCAGGTGGAGGACCCTTCGTCGATCACCGCTATCCGGGTGACGTCGCCGAGGTTCGCCACCACGACCGTCACCCGACCGCCGACACGTCCCGACTCCGAATGCCTGATCGCGTTCGAGACCAGCTCGCTGACCAGAAGCTCGGCGTCGTACGTATCCCTATGGCCGGAGTTCTCCAGCACGCCCCGGACGTATCGTCGGGCCGAAGAAACCGACTCGGCCACTCCGGGCAGATCCACCCGGCCCAGCAGACCAAGCGCGGGAACCGTCTCGGCACCCATCGGATCACCGCCATTCCTGTGAGGTCGCAGACGTCGAAAATTCGTCTGCCCCAATGGCTCCATTAACCAGGCGAATTGTCCGTTTAGTTCTCTCGCATCGCCTGGATAAAGTCTTGGCCTATAGAGTGCGCACAGTTATGCTGCCGTTGCAGAACAGATCGGTCGACAAATCAGCGACGAAAAGCCACACGAGCTGTAGGCGTTTGTCGTTCATTCGACGGCCGACGTCATCGCGACGCTTGAGAGGTGAACATGGGAAACGACCTCGACCCACGCCTGACACCGGCTCAGCGCTTCGGCCGCGAGCTGGGGCGGGCCCGCAGAGAGGCAGGTCTGTCGCAGGCCCGGCTGGGTAATCACCTGGGCGTTTCGTCGTCGTTCATCGGGCACATCGAGACCGGTAACCGGAGGCCCAGCACCAAGTTGGCGGCCGACTGCGACAGATTCTTCAAGACGGATGACCTCTTCACCCATCTCTGCCGGAACATCACCGCCCCCTCCGGGCCAAGCTGGTTTCTCAGATGGTCCGACGAGATCGAGCCCCGGGCCCGCGTGCTGCGAAGCTGGGACCCACTGCTGGTATCCGGTCTACTCCAGACGGAGAACTACGCGCGAGCCGTCTTCCGTGGTGGTCTGGCCACTTCGGAGCGGGAGATCGAGGAACAGGTCAGCGCTCGCATGCGGCGGCAACTGATCCTCACAAAGGACAACCCACTCGTACTGTGGGCCCTCATCGACGAATGGGTGCTTCGCCGCCCCATCGGGGGCCCGGAGGTCATGTACGAGCAGCTCGACCACCTCGCGACGGTTGCCAGCTGGCAGAACGTGAAGGTGCAACTCGTTCCCCACGACACCCCCTGCACAGCGGGCCTGATGTCCGGGTTCGTGCTTGCCGAACTACCGGACGCCCCGACCACCGTCTCCATAGAGTCGTCCGGAGCAGGCGAAGTGTCAGCGGAACACGATTTGGCGGCGTTCATCTGGGATAGATATGACAGGATCCGCGCAGAGGCGCACCGTCCCGGGCAGTCGCTAGAAATGATCAAAGAAGCGAGGGACCAATGGAAGCAACAGATCTGACCGGCCCTGACCTCTCCAAGGCCGCCTGGAAGAAAAGCTCCCTCAGCGGCGACAGCGGCGGAAACTGCGTCGAGGTCGCCGGAAACCTCCCCGGAGCCATCGCCATCCGCGACAGCAAGAACCCCACAGGCCCGGCCCTCGTTTTCACTCCGGGCGAGTGGCACACCTTCCTCAGCGCGGTGAAGTCGGACCACTTCGGCTAACCAGTGAGACCGCTCTCGACAGTTCGGTCCGGAACACCCGGCCAGAGCCCCGCTCTTGGCTGAGAACCGCACACCCGACTGTTTCGGCGGTCGGGCGTGCGCACAGTTTCCCAGCAGCGGTACTCACTACATCCGAAGACTCAGCCGGATGTAGTCATGACCAGCACCATGGGCACATGGAAGCCACAGCTCGCGAGTTCAACCAGCGGCTCGCCCGCGTCCTCGCCGCAGCGGAGCGCGGAGAGACGGTCGCGATCATCAAGAACGGCCGCCATATCGCCACCCTGGTGCCCGCCCACCAGGCCGATCCGCCGCTCCCGTTTCCCATCGACCCCATGGGCCACGACGGCCTCCCCCTGTTCGACGGACCCGCCGATCTGTCAGCACAGACCGACACGCTCCTGGCCGAGGATTTCGGCCGGTGAACGTGCCCGTGGCCATCGCTGACACCTCCGCTCTGCCGGAGCGCTCATGACTCGCTACCGGACGATGAACATCGGCCTGACCGACGCGATGTGAGCTTCCCCCAAGGCCGGGTAGTTAGCGTTTCTGCAGTTCACGCAAGGTGGTGGTCTCTGGCGGAGTTACTGCTGCGTAGCGGCCGGTGCGGACCCTTTTGATCAGCCCTCTCTCGGTCCAGCGGGCGAGTTGTCGATGGGTGGCGACCAGGGTGACGTCGCCGAGAAGCTCGGCGATCTCTCTGGCCCGCCATTGCCGCTCGGGTTGCGCCTGCAGGGCTGCAAGGACGCGGTTCGTGCGGTTGCTGGTCTGGCCGGGGCCGGCGTAGTCGGGGACCGTGGCAGCCGGCAGTGCGGGACGAGGAGGCGGGGGTGGCAGGACAGAGACCGCCACGGAGGTCACGGTCAGGCTCTGGTCGGGGCGGCCGTCCATTTTCCTTTCCGCGTAGCGTGAGATGGGTGACTTCACCTTCCGGGTACTGATGCGGGGCCGACGCGGCGGGGCCAGCTCCAACAGCACCCGCCGGCCGATCGCCCCGAGGCCCTGCTCGAAGACTTCTTCGGCGCGTACCAGCAGGTCACGGGCGGTGTGGAGAGCGATCGTGAAGCTGCAACGATCAGGATCGGTGCCCGGCTGGAACTCCGCTGCCTCGGTGATGGCGCGGCGCAGGAGCTGGTAGCACAGCAGCAGGGCCCACATCTCCTGCTCGACGCCGACCGGGTCGCACGAGCGCAGGACCCGGCCGCGCAGAATGGTGTGACGCAGCGCGTAGTAGGCGCTCTCGTGTTCCCAGCGTTCGTGGTAGAGGTGCACGAGACGGTCGGCGGGGTAGCGCTGGGCGTCCAGCAGGGTGGTCACCAGACGGTAGGAGCCATTGAAGGTGCTGCCGTCGGCGCAGGTGACTCGTACGTCGGCCTCGATGATGCGCACGGCGACTCCGCCGACGACCGAGAGGTAGGAGGAATCCATGAGGGTCTTGAGGACCGGCGGGCGACGGCGCTGTCGGATGCGGCCCATGACGCGGGCGCCGGTGGCGTGCACGGCGGCGAGGAAGTCGTTGCTGTCGAAGCCCCGGTCCCACAGCAGCAGCATCTCGGGACCGAGATGGGACAACAGGCGGGTGGCATAGGAGGTTTCGCTCTCCCGGGTGGGGCCGAACACCGCGCCGATCACGGAGCGGGTGCCGGTCTCGACCAGCGTCATCAACTCGACCTGCGGATAGCCGCCGTGCGGGCATCGCCTCAGCCAGCCGCGGTTACGCTCACTGTCCGGGGTCTTGATCGAGCTGCAGCCGTCGAAGGAGACCGTGCGGTACGGGCCGAAGCGCACGCCCGGCGTCCGCGGTGGAGCCAGTACGCCTGCCACCACTTCGAACAGCGCCTTCACCGGAGCGCAGCCCACGCGGCGACGTAGATCACGCAATCCCTTCGCGCTGGGGCCCGGCAGACAGCCGCCGATGCCGGCGGTCAGCTTGTCCCACACCAGCCGGTATCCGACCTCCGGGAAGAGACACATCGCCACCAGGAAGTACACCCCGACCCGGGACGGCAGGTCTCTCAGCCGCTGCTGGACCGCCCGGGTCTCCTCCAGAACGGCATCCACCAACTCGAAGGGCAGAAACGGAGTCAGGCCACCGAGCTGCCCGGCAGCGAACCTCCCGGCGGCCACAGTGACGGTACGGGTGATGGCCATCACGGGACTCGGCGGGACACGATGAGACGGCAACGGAGCTCCTCGGATGCAAGCTGTCTTGGTCGACTGCCTGTATCAACGAGCTCCGTTGCTCCGTGTCAGGGACCCCTCAACGGGCTTGCGTGACCTGCAGAAACGCTAACTACCCGGCCTTGGGGGAAGCTCAATGAACGCGGCTCTGGCGGCCGAGTTCCGGACCGACGCCGTCTTCACGCTGGATCGTGAACACTTCCGTGCGATCCGACCGCTCACCGGCCACGAGTGCTTTCGGCTGCTGCCCGACGACATCTAACGGGATCGCAGCGTCGATCAGGTCAGCCCAAATCATCTTGAGGGTCTTCTCATCCGCAGGAGCGTCTCAAGGTTGACGGCCGCTGTCGTCGGCAACGGCGATCCATACGGCGACGCCCGGTGAATTCCCGCCTTCCCGCCACACGACCCGCCCGTTGGGGCTCAGGAGTCAAAGACAACATCAACGATCTGCATCTGCCGAATGTTGTGGTCCTTCGACAGTTTCGTCAGCTCCTCCGAGCGCCCTGTCACGAGGTATCCGTGCACAAGCCCCTCCTGGGCACGGGTCCGCACCTCTTGCAGGTCGAGGTTCAGTTGCCTCAGGGAAGGCGCGTCGTTCTCTTCGAGCAAGGAGACCCAGCGCTGGAACTGCCGTACGGGGGACCGCATCATCTCTGCATCGCAGTCGCCGATGCCTCTCCAGGCGCACGCGGAGGGTGACCACGAGACGGGAGAGGTCTCGGCATCCAGCGGACCCAGAAAAACGGTGTCGAATCCATTGCGCCACGACTTTCGTGCGGCATCCTCGCTCAGCGGGCGCGCCAACCACACAAGAGCTGTCACCACCACCGGCCCCTCTATGCCGCTGAGCGTGGCCGCGGCTGACTCCACATCGGTCTCGGCCTCCTCACCGAGTGCGTCGAGCGCTCTGGTGGCACCTGTGTCCACAAGGCGGGGAAGATCCACCTCTCCCGACGGAAGAAGCTCCACACCCGTCCTGTACCCGTGGCCCTGAACCGTTCCGTTCATATAGGGGGATCGCGGGCTGAGGACAACCGACACAGAGCCCCCATCAGGCCGGACATTCACATCCTCGCCCCTGAGATCCTCGAAGGCAACGTAATGGCCCGGGTGGCTGACAGCGAACGCGTTAACGACGACCAGACGGGCCCTGTCGTTGTTGGAGTATTCCTTCCATGGCCCGAACAGGCGCCCGGAAAAAGGAAGGAGGATGACGATAACCGCTACTCCGATGACAACGAAGCGGGCGTGCAGAAAAATCTTCACAACCATTCACACCTCCTTTTCGAAAAGAATCTTTAGGCAAACAGTGAGAGAGTGGGGAGAGCGTAACTCTCTCCCCACTCTCCAATCATCCCGAGCGGCCGACCGCTAGTCTAGCGAACCATACAGCTCAACCGCCTCCCCCTTACAGGCGATGGGATGAAGCTGGACCTCCGTCCCCACCAGACGGGAGATCAGCTTCGCCTCCAGGTCACACGTGTAGGCATGCTCTGATCTGACCGAGTATTTCAGCGAACCAGTTTTTCCCGTCTGCGGGTCTGTCGTCTTCACCGTGAAGTAGGCCTTGAGAAAGTTTCTCATGTAGTGACCGTAGCGGTCAATTTTACAGGTACCCGAGAACGGCTCCTCACATTTGACCACCACCTGACCTGTTTGGTCCTTGGCAGTTGTAGGATTGTTCGGATCCTCGTTCAGCGCAACCTGTTCGTGACACTTTTCCACCTTGCTGCCACTGAAGGATATGCTTCCCTTCACCCCGTTGCTTGCTGGATCGAGACTGAGGCCGCCTTCCAGGTTCGCCTGCGCCTGCGAAAGGTTGTGGCGGAAGCAGGCAATCGCCTTCATCTCCATTCCACCCAGATCCTTCTTTGGATCCTTGCTTTCATACCGTAAGGCCTTCTTGAATGCCTTGGCAAAATCCGTGTTCCAGTACTTCTTGTTCTGCGGATATGCGTACATGAAGTTGTTGAATTTCGATAGCTCCCACCTCTGCAGCCGATCGGTCGTCCCATACTGCTCAGGGTCGAGCCAGCTCGAATACACGGAGGACAGCACCCACCAGTTTTTCTTCCCCAGTTTCTGGTTGACCTCGCAGTAGAGGCTGTACTGCCCAATGGCACATTTCTGGCCACCACCGGGAGCGACTCCACCGGCGGCCCCACACTGGGTGGCGGCCGACGCCCGGGCCTCCGAAGACTCCCCCGCGCACCCCACAGCCCCAGGGTCACCGAAGTCAGTGGAGTCCTGCTCGGCGGGCATCGGGGCCTCGATGATGGTCAGACCGCCGCAACGATCGAAAACGAAAATCGAGATAGTGGATTCTCCTGGCTCGACCTGGCCTGGAATGCCGTCGGCCGTCCTTGCGGCGGCCGTCCCTTCCTCCGGCGTCGTGGGCGCCTCTTCCCAGTCCCGTGTGACCTTGGCGGTCACACGCACCGTGCCGCCCCCCGCCTCTTGCACGACCACGTCGTCAAGAGTGACGCTGGAGTCGGTGCGAGCCAGACCCATGGCGGTCAGATTGTTCCTCTGGCCGATCAGTGAAAGGTTGAGAAGAGATATCTGGGCGGTGATAGGACTGTCCGGAGCCACTCCGGGCGCCTGCCAGACCGTTGCCGCTTGATCTTCCAGGACCGCGTCCTGCGCCTCGTAGTAACTCCTGACCCTGTCCGTGTAGTCCTGCGTGGACGACACCGACCGAGCAACCGTGGCTTGAGAACGCGTATCGAGGTAGGGATCACACCCCTGAGAGGACGAGGGCGGAGGCGGGGGCGGCACTGCCTTGGGAGTAACGGTTGCGGACTCCCATCCACTGACACCGAAGGCAGTACGCGCTCGGACCTTGATTGTGTAGATAGTGCCGTTGGTGAGACCGGCGATCGGGGTGAACGGATCGGTGGCCTTGAGAGTGCGGACACTGCCGGCATCGGACACCTCGATGTCGTAACCATCCAGGAGCGCGACACTCCCGTTGGTCTCCGGCAACCCCCAGCTCACGATCGCACCGCCGTCACCGGCCAAGGCGACAAGATTGAGAACATTTCCTGGAGGGCCTGCGGGCATGTAGGTGAGGACGATCGACGGCTGTTCGGTAACTCCTGGGCCGCCGAAGGCGATGGCCTCGTCGCTACCGGAGGTGAGCATCAGCCACTGGTACTCACTACCGGCAATGTCGGCCTGCGGTGCGGCGATCGGGAAGGTATAGGCAGCAGTGCTGTCATCGATGTCACCTTCCAGGTCCGATCCCTTGGTTTCTCCGGTCACCTCGCTCTTCAGTGGCACCGCAGTGATCATTGTGTCTGCCGGACACACCCCCGAAGGGCAGGTAGGCGTTCCGAGTTTAAGGATTCCCTCGGACACGCCGGCGCCGTCGGGCAACTCGCTGAGCTTGATGCCCAGCACAGTTGCAACCTTGTCCGCTCCCGCACCCCCCAATTGGATGGTGGAGGAATCCGCGAGTACACAAGGACCACCGTCACAGGCCGTCGGGTCGACCTTGGCGGTCTTGATGACGAAGTTGTCCTTGAGCAGAGTTAGGTGATTCACGGTTTCGGCGGGTGGGTTCGTCGGGGTGCCCGGGGTGGTGAAGCTGACGAAGGCGGTCTTGGCCGTACAGAGTTCCTCCACGCCCTCATCCTGCGCGGTCGGTGCCGCGCCCTCCCGAGCCGGAGGTGCGGCGTTCGGCTTCGAGGCCGCGGGGGCTTGGCCGCCGGGGGTGTAGAACGTCCACTGGTAAGGAGCCATGGTGTTGCCGGCGAGGTCCTTGGCGCCGGTCACCTTGGCTACGTATCGCATCTCTTGCTGCAGGATGTAGGGCTCGAAGGTCAGTATTTTGCCGGTGGCGTCCATCTCCGCCGTACCATTTGCCGGCATGGTGAACTCGGGGTTGTAGCCAATGACCTCGATCTGGGCGCCCGTCACCCGCTCGCTGAACGTCGCCACCACGTCGACGTAAGATTCGACCCCCGTCGCGCCGTTGACCGGGGCGGTCCCCACCACCGTGGGAGGGGTCGTGTCTCCCGTCGGAGTGGGCGTCGGAGTCACACTCGGGGTCGGAGTCGGGGTGACCGTCGGAGTGGGAGTGGGCGTCGGGGTCGGGTTGGGGTCCGGGTCGGGTGATGTGCCGCCGCCGACGACGCAGGCCTGCATCTGCCACTTGTAGGTGCGACCGGCCTGGACGGTGTTCTCCGGCACCTGGAAGGACGCGCGCTGACCGCCGTTGACCGACCTCGCGCCCAAGGGGCTCGATCCGATCGGCGTGCCCGCGTTGTCGTACAGGAAGTACTTGGCGGTGATCGGTCCGCCCGAGGGGCGGTTGACCATGCCCGACAGGATCGGGCGGGTCGGGTCGGCCATGCCGGTCTCGGCGTCCGTGGGGACGTACGGCGCGTCGGTGGTGATGCGGTAGTACGGGCTCTCGCTGCAGGTGATGGGGGTGGCCCCGTTGATGCAGGCCCTGACGGAGAACTTGAAGCTGTCGACGTTGCTGACGTCGTAGGTGATGGACGCGGCCTGACCGGAGGGCAGGTTGGCGTTGGTGGGCGGGGTGAGGTTGAGCATCCACTGGATCTCGGTGGGGCTCAGGGCGCGGTCGTAGGCGCGGATCTCGTCGTAGGCGGCCTTGACCGAGGAGTAGCTGAAGCCGCCGCGCCTGCCGTCGCCGAGCTCGAAGGATCGGTCGGCCTGCCACGGGGTGACGGTGTGGTCGGCCTCCGCGGCCTGAACGCCGTTGACGTACAGGCGGATCTTCTTGGCTGTGGCGTCATAGACACCGGCCAGGTGGGTCCAGGTGCCGATCGACGCCGTCGTGGAGGACTTGATCTCCGTCACCGGGCTGGTGGCGGTGTTGTCGTGGTACATCTGCATGTTCCACTTGCGGGTGGTGGGTTCATAGCCGACGCTGAAGGCGCTGTTGACGGTTCCGTTCTGGCTGATCAGCGGGATCGCGCTGGTCCCGACATCCAATCTGACCCAGCCTGCCGCGGAGAAGCTCTTGTCCGTCCGCAGCACCGGACCCGCGGTCGAGGCGTGGGAGGGAGTCCCGGTGGTGCCGTTGAGAAAGAGCGCCTTGCCGTCCTTGCCGTCGATCCACGAGTAGCGTCCGTCGACGAAGGTCAGGATGTTGCCCTTACCGGTGGAGTCGATGCCTCCAGTGCCGTCGGTGAAGCTCCACTTCCCGACCTCTCCGCCGCCGGTCGTCCAGGAGGGAAGCGGCGCGGTGGACTCGACCACGGAGACGTAGTAGTCGATGTTCCTTCCGTCGACGGAGGTGGACTTGTAGCCGACCTTGGCCGAGCTCTCGCGCACGATCGCGTGGTCGCCGTCCATCGAGTCGACCGACTCGGCGGTGACCGTGGGGATCTCCGGCGGCAGGATGTACTGGGTGATCAGCTTGGGCGGGGTGGCGCCGGTGCCGGTCGTCTCCGCGGAGTGGAAGACCGCCGAGTAGCCGCTGTAGCGATCGACACTCTCGGTGGGACCTTGGAGCCCGATGCCGTAGTTGGGCTGGCCCGCTGCCCAGTCCTTCACCCACTTGGTGATCGGCCAGGTCATCACGCCCGGCGTGAGGACGTTCGTGGTCGGGCAGGGGGTGGTCACGAAGTCGAGACTGGCGGGCTTGTTGGACCAGGTCATCCTGCCCGCTGTCCAGCCGGTGTTGACCCGGGTGGCGTACACCCTGCCGTCACCACGCTGGTGGCAGCCGGGTGACTCGGTGCGCCACAGCTGCATGGTGGAGGAGATGATGGGCTTGTTGGCCAGGCCGGCGACGTCGAACGTCAGGTACGAGCGCCAGTAGTTGACCGCGTCCACCCCGTTGCAGCCGTGATAGGCCGCACCGACTTTCAGCAGCGTCGCACCCGGCTGGTCGTTGATGTTGCAGTCCGCACCGCTGGAGAGCAGCGTGTCGGTTTTGACGGTCAGCGTGGAGGTGGGGTCCACCACGACGGGGTATGTGGTGGCGGGGTCGGCCAGCCAGCCGGCGTCCGGCTTGAGGACCAGCGTCCGTTTGCCGCCGTCCTCGATGACGGAGGTGGCGATCGGGGCGTTGCGCGGAACCGCGGTGGCCTTGGGGTCCCGCACGCCGGCGCCGGTGCTGTCCCACATCACCGGCTTCGGCGCCTGGGCGACGACCTTGTCCTTGCCGTCGGTGAGTTCCAGGCCGCCCCGCTTGGACATGGTGAGGGTCAGCTCCGGAGACTCCACCGGAATGCGGATCTCCAGCGCCTCCTTGGGGCGCTCCCGAAGCACCACGTCGTGCCGGAAGCCGGTGGGCAGGGCGGTGACGACCAGGTCGGCCGCGGGTCCCGCGGCGTCCGGGTAGGTGGCGACGTTGCCCTTCACCACCGGGCGGGGCAGTTTCCCGTCCCAGGAGAGGCTGAGGCTCTGGTCCGCGTCACGCTTCATCACGGCGAACGGAGCGTCGTCCCCGCCGAGGGAGAAGGCGAGGTCGGCCTTGGCCACCTTGGGCTTGAGGACGCCGTCCTTCTCCACCAGCGTGGTGTCGATCCAGGCCCACAGACCGTTGTCCTGCCTGACCTGCGCGGGGCCCGAGTACGACTCCGTCTTCAGGCTGCCGTCGGGAAAGGCCCAGGTTCGCGAGGTCTCGGTGAAGGCTCCGATGGCCTCGACCGGCCTGTTCTGCTTCCTGGCCTCCGTGACCGCCGCGCGCAGCGGGGCGTCGGGGTCCTTCGGGCGGGGAAACGGCGTCTGGAGCGGCGCCGAGGGGGCGGGTTCGGGATCGGCGGCCTGTGCGGGCAGGACGCCGCTCGACACCAGGAGCGAGGCGGCCAGGGCCGAGACGGTCACGACCGTGGTCGTGACCCGTCTGTTCGGTCTGCGCCGCCGGGGCGGCGCGAAGGGACGGTTCGGTAAGGGAAACCCCACCGGTGCCTCCATCGTGAAAAGGGAGATTGGCCGGCCGGGCGATGGAATGGGAGAGCCCGGCCGAAGATGATCGCGGTAAGCATCCCTGCCGACGCTGTTGATCTTGTCGTATAGAATGTCTTGATCTTGCTATACGGTCAGATTCTGCGCATTAAATAGGGGATGAGTCACATATGAAGCAGTCCAAGGCTGGAAATATGTGCGGGGCGCGCACGCACCACTTCGCTCAGCGATGACCGTACGGAGAGCCAAAACACGGCTTCGCGTCCTTGGTCCGGTCGACGTGTGGTGCGACGAGCGTTCGGTCAACGTCGTAGGGCCCAAACAACGAACATTGCTCGCCCTTCTCGTGCTACAGGCGAATCGGATCGTCCCGCACGACCGATTACTGACGGCACTGTGGGGAGGAGCCATTCCGGCGACCGGCCGGCGACTGCTCCACAATCACCTGTGGTCCGTACGGCGTCTGCTCGACGACGCGAACGCCCTGGTGGGCACCCCTACCGGTTACTCTCTGCGACTGCTGCCAGGCGACTCCGACCTCGATGTCTTTCTCACCGAGACGGCGACGGGGCGCTCCGCCATGATCGAAGGGGATCCCGCGAAGGCCTCCGATCACTTCGGTACGGCACTGGCGCTCTGGCGCGGGCCCGCACTTGACGGCACCCAACCCGAATTTCAGGCCGCGGAAGGAAGCGCGCTCGAAGAATTACGCATCGCCGCGGTCTTCAATCGCATCGAGGCGGATCTCATCCTGAAGCGGCACGCGGAGTTGATCGGCGAACTGCGCCTGCTGGTGGCAGAGCACCCCCTGCACGAGGGCTTCCGAGGTCAGTTGATGCGGGCGTTTCACCAAATCGGCCGCACTGCAGAGGCACTGGAGGAATTCAGGATCGCCAGGCAGCACTTCCGCGATGAACTCGGACTGGATCCGGGCGAGGAACTCACCAGGATCCACCGGTCGATCCTGGCGGGTGGACCGGCCTCTGAAACCACCTCGACAGAACCCATCCCCTCTTCTCCGGTATCCCCCTCCCCCGCCGCACCGCCCACGATGGCCGTACCCAGACAACTGCCGGCCGACATCGCTCGCTTCACCGGTCGTGAGGAGAGCCTGCGACGTCTGGACCTCCTGCTCTCCACGGATCGGAGCGGCGCGTCAGCCATAGTGATCACCGCCATCACCGGTACTCCCGGAATCGGGAAGACCGCGCTCGCGACGCGGTGGGGACACCGTGTGGCGGACCGGTTTCCCGACGGGCAGCTGTACGTGAACCTCCACGGCTACTCCCAGGGACAGCCGGTCACCGGAACGCAGGCGCTGCACCAGTTCCTGAGAGGGCTCGGAGTGGCCACGGATCAGATTCCCCACGAGATCGACGAGCGCGCGTCGATGTACCGATCGCTTCTGGCGGACAGACAGATGCTCGTGGTGCTCGACAACGCGGCCAGACCAGACCAGATACGTCCGTTGCTCCCCGGCTCGTCACTGTGCAAGGTGGTCATCACCAGCCGGGATTCTCTGCGAGGGCTTACGGCGACACACGACGTCGACACCCTCACTCTCGACCTGCTCCCACCTGACGAGGCGAAGGCACTGCTCATCGCCGTCCTGGGGGAGGACCGGATCCGTGACGAGGCCGACGCCGTACTCGAACTCGCTCATCTCTGCGGATATCTCCCACTCGCGCTACGACTGGCCGCCGCGCATCTGGTGGGCCAGCCCACGCTGCCCATCGCCGACTTCACGGCCAAACTTCTCCGGGAGAACCGGCTGACGGCGCTGGACATCGAGGAGGACCCGCACATAGGCGTCCGGGCCGCTTTCACGATGTCCTACGGAGGCCTGCCCGAGCCCGCCCGGCGGACCTTCAGGCTGCTGGGCATCCACCCCGGCCCTGACATCGGCATCGACGAGGTCATCGCCCTGACCGGCTCGTCCAGCGGAGCCGTGAACGCGGCCCTCAACACGCTCCTCGGCGCACACCTCGTCCAGCACGGCACCAACGGGCGTTTCGTCGTCCATGACCTGGTGAGCCTGTTCGCCCGCGAGCGTGGCGAGTCCGAGGACACCGAGGAGACCAGGCACAGCGCGCTGATCCGGCTGTTCGACTGGTATCTGCACACGGCCAGAGCCGCCATGAAGCTGGTGCACATTGACCACAGCGGGATCAAGCTCGTCTCGGAACCTCCCGCGCACGGCATTCCCGCCTTCGGCGACTATGATTCCGCCACCGCATGGCTGGACACCGAATATGCGGCGCTGATTTCCGCTGTCGACTACGCGGCGGGTCACGGATGGCCGGGTTATGCGTGGCAGATCGCATACACCCTGGACTACTTCTTCTATCTAAGAGACAGAACCGACGACTGGCTGACCATTCATCAGACCGCCCTGTCGGCTGTCCGCGAGGTCGGTGACCAGCACGGAGAGGGGCGGATACTGAACGCCCTTGGCGCGGCGAACATGCTCTCCGGGAAAATGGACGAGTGCCTTGAGTATCAGCGGCAGGCCCTGGACCTCAGCCGGACGATCAAGGATCTGAAGGGGGAGGGTTATGCCCTGAGCCGGATCGGATACAGCCTGCTCTGGACCGGCGGCTTCCGTCAGGCCATGGAGAGCTGCCTGGAGGCGATCGGACTGTTTCAGCGACTTGACGACGAGCATGGCGAGGTGACGGCGACGTTCACTCTGGGAATCGCCCATCTCAGGTTGGGCCGCTCGCTGGATGCGCTTCACTGTCTCGAACGCTGCCTGGCCTTCGACCGCAAGACAGGAAACCACAATGACGAGGCTTACACTCTGGCGATTCTGGGTGACGTTCACGAGAACCTCGGTGACCTGACGACCGCCCTGGAGTTCGAACAGCGCTCTATCCAGCTGAACAAAAAACTGGGCAACCACCGATTCGAAGCGCAATCCATCAACAGCATCGGGAAAATACGCAGACGACAAGGACGGCACACCGAAGCCCTCGAACATCACAGGGACGCCCTCAGCCGAATAAGGGAGGTGGGAGAGCCGCACGCCGAATGCGAGATCCTGATGGATCTGGGAACGACACTGCTTGAAACCGGAGACGGGCAGGCCGCGGCCGAGAACCAGCAGGCCGCCCTGGACATGGCCCTCACCGTCAAGAACTCGTATCTGCTGGGTCTGGCCCACAACAACCTCGGTCATGCGCTGCACGCGCTCGGCAGGATCGATGAGGCCATGTCCCAGTGGAGAACCGCCTTCGAGATCCTCTCCCCCATGGGAGTCCCCGAGGCCGGGGAAGTCGCCGAGCGGACGCGCGACACGACGGCCCGCGCGACGTGATCGCCCCGGGATATCCCGGGCGGCTTCCCCGCTCAGGTGGTGGCGCGGGCCGTTAGGTCGGACCAGATGCCGTCCATCCGGGCCTCCAGCTCCTCCAGGGTTCCCTCGTTGGGGACGACGATGTCGGCGATCTCCAACCGCTCCTCGCGGGTCGCCTGGGCCGCGATCCTGGCCCTGGCGTCCTGCTCGCTCATGCCGCGCAGCTCGACCAGCCGGGCGATGCGCACCTCGTCGGCGGCGTCGACGACGATCACCACCTCGTACATGGGGGCGAGCTTGTTCTCCGCCAGCAGCGGCACGTCGTAGATCACGATGCTGCCGGGAGCCGCCTGCTCCTGCAGCTCACCGACCCTCGCGCCGACGAGCGGGTGGACGATGGCGTTGAGCGAGGCCAGCTTCTCGGAGTCGGCGAAGACGATCGAGCCGAGTTTCTCCCGGTTGAGCGAGCCGTCCTCGTGCAGGACACCCGTGCCGAAGACCCCGGTCACGCGCGCCAGCCCCGGGGTTCCCGGTTCGACCACCTCTCTGGCGATCTTGTCGGCGTCGATGACCACGGCGCCACGGGCGCCCAGCCGCCGGGAGACCTCACTCTTGCCCGACCCGATGCCACCGGTAAGCCCCACCTTCAACATGATCCGCAGCATACGCCGTACGGACCGCGGACCGGTGCGGTCGGCGACGGGGTCTTTCACATCCGGTCGCCGGGCCGGGAAGGCTGGGAGGAACGCCGCGGGCCGCCGTTCAGCGGCGCATCCCGGCAAGCGGGCAGGAATCACCCTTGGCCGCCCCCGAGGTCATGCCTGCGCCCCTCACATCCGGGGATCGTTCAAAGCACCGGCCGGTGTACGGGGACGCCTCTGAGTGCCTCACAGCTCCCTGCGCATGTGCACCAGGGTCAAATGGTCGGTCATCCGCTCCCTGCGCGTCTCGCGGTAGCCGTGCCGGCGGTAGAGGCGGAGGTTGCCCTCCGACAGGTGGCCGGTGAACAGGTCGAAGGCCAGGGCCGCGGCCGCCTCGTCGTGCAGGGCCGCCAGCAGGGCTCCGCCGACTCCCGCGCCCTGCCGGTCGGGGGCGACCACCAGGCGGCCGACCAGGCAGGTCGTGCCGGACATCCGGCCGCGGATCGACCCCACGATCCTCGCCCCGTCGCGGGCGACGAGCACGGTGGCCGTCTCGACGGCCTTGCGGACCTGGGTGATCGACTCCACGAGCGGCGCGATGAACGGGTCGCCGTAGAGCTGGGCCTCGCCCACGTAGGCGGCGCGCTGCACGGTCAGGATCTCGCCCGCGTCCTCGGGCTCCGCCACCTCGATCACGATCACGGCGTCACCCTAGCGGCCAGGCGAGAGACCGAGCGAGGCAGGACGGCCGCCACCGGACGCCTCCGCAGGTGCCGGAGAGGGGCTGGAAGGGCCGGGAAGAGGCGGGCCGGCCTCGGTGGGGACGGGGGCCGACATTCCCTGAGGGGGCGCGAGGCCGGGCGGCGGGAGAACCCGGCCCGGAACGCGGAAAGGGCCCCGCCGGAGCGGGGCCCTTCCGTCGATCTTCTACCGCGTTGTCAGTTCTGGCCGCCCGCGAGCTTCTCGCGCAGAGCCGCGAGAGCCTCGTCGGAGGCCAGAGCGCCCGCCGCCGGAGCGGAGGAGCCACTGCTGCTGCTGGAAGAGGCACCGGTGGAACCCGAGGACGGGGTCTCGCCGGAGTAGGACGTGGGGGCAGCCTCGCCCGCCTCGGCCTCGGCCTTGCGGGCCTCCTCGACCTGCTTCTTGTGAGCCTCGAAGCGGGTCTGAGCCTCGGCGTACTGCCGCTCCCACTCCTCGCGCTGCTTGTCGAAGCCTTCGAGCCACTCGCCGGTCTCGGAGTCGAAACCCTCGGGGTAGATGTAGTTGCCCGAGTCGTCGTAGGTCGCCGCCATGCCGTACAGCGTGGGGTCGAACTCGACGTCGGCGCCGATCGCACCCTCGTTCGCCTGCTTGAGCGACAGCGAGATCCGGCGGCGCTCCAGGTCGATGTCGATGATCTTCACGAAGATCTCGTCGCCGACCTGGACAACCTGCTCGGGGATCTCGACGTGGCGCTCGGCCAGCTCGGAGATGTGGACCAGGCCCTCGATTCCCTCCTCGACGCGGACGAACGCACCGAACGGCACCAGCTTGGTGACGCGACCCGGAACGACCTGACCGATCTGGTGGGTGCGGGCGAACTGCTGCCAGGGGTCTTCCTGCGTCGCCTTGAGCGACAGGGAGACGCGCTCGCGCTCCATGTCGACGTCGAGCACCTCGACGGTGACCTCCTGGCCGACCTCGACGACCTCGGAGGGGTGGTCGATGTGCTTCCAGGAGAGCTCGGAGACGTGAACCAGACCGTCGACGCCGCCGAGGTCGACGAACGCACCGAAGTTGACGATCGAGGAGACGACGCCCTTGCGGACCTGACCCTTCTGAAGGGTGTTGAGGAACGTCTGGCGAACCTCGGACTGGGTCTGCTCAAGCCAGGCACGGCGGGACAGAACCACGTTGTTGCGGTTCTTGTCGAGCTCGATGATCTTCGCTTCGAGCTCGCGGCCCACGTACGGCTGGAGGTCGCGGACGCGCCGCATCTCGACCAGGGACGCCGGCAGGAAGCCACGCAGGCCGATGTCGAGGATGAGACCACCCTTGACGACCTCGATGACCGTGCCGGTGACGATGCCGTCCTCGTCCTTGATCTTTTCGATCGTGCCCCAGGCCCGCTCGTACTGAGCGCGCTTCTTGGACAGGATCAGGCGGCCTTCCTTGTCCTCCTTCTGGAGAACAAGGGCCTCGACGTGCTCGCCAACCTCGACGACATCCGCCGGGTCGACATCGTGCTTGATCGAGAGCTCGCGCGAGGGGATGACGCCCTCGGTCTTGTAGCCGATGTCGAGCAAAACTTCGTCTCGATCGACCTTGACGACGGTGCCCTCGACGATGTCGCCGTCGTTGAAGTACTTGATGGTCAGGTCGATCGCTGCGAGGAACTCTTCCTCGGAGCCGATGTCGTTGACCGCTACCTGCGGGGTGCTCGAGGTGGCCTCAGTGCTGCTCGTCATGTGTGGAGTTGCTCCGAACGCGGACAGATGTCGATGTGGCGAACGCGCAGCAGGCCTCTTACCGTCAGCCGAAAATTGACATCGGCGTGATCGAGCGCGAGCCCACTCCGTCCGAGACACGCGCGAGCCCACAACGCAGCGATCAGCATATGAGACCAGACGGGTATGGTCAATCCAACGACTCTACGCGCCCACGTGCCGGAAGGATAACGATCTCGCTTAATAGGCGTTGATCTTCTGCTTCCAGTCCGCCCCAATACCACTTCGAAGCCCGCGCGGGACGGAGATCCGGTCGGGATCGCCGTCGGCCGTGTAGCGCTCGCGGGGGTGCTTGTTCAGCCATCCGAGCCAGTACTCGGAACACCACTTGCGGCACTCCCCCTTCCTGCCGTTGCTCTGGATCCGCTGGATCGCGCGCCAGTCGTAATCCTTGACGAACGGCGAGACCGACGGCTCGGCACCGGCCAGGAAGACGCCCTTGAACCTGTAGGACACGCCGTGCCACTTTCCCGACTGCGCGGTAGATCTTTTGCGGGGCATCGCGCCGAACGGCAGCGCCAGGGTCTCGGAGGGGGGAACGCCGAGCCTCTTCAGCAGCCGCTCGACCCGGGCGAGTTGCTCGGCGATCTTCTTCTTGGGCAGGCCTGGCAGGTGGGGATGGCTCCAGGTGTGGTTGGCCACCTCGAAGCCCCGCGAGGCCAGCCACCGCACGGCCCGCTCCTGGTCCTTCTCCTCGCGCAGGCCGAACGGGTGCCGGTTGACCCAGAAGGTGGCGACGGGCCGGAAGCCGGGATACTTCGCGGCGACCTGGTAGATGATGCCGACCGCGGTGTCCTTGGCCGGGGTGCCGTCCGCGTCGAGGGCGAAGTGGCTGGGATGGCCGTCGTCGAAGGTCAGCACGACCGGATACTTGCCCGCCGGGATGTCCATCTTCCGGGTGGCGAACTCCCGCGCGGTGACCGGCACGTAGCCGTCCCTGGCGAGCCTCTCCAGCTCCTTGCGCACCTGGGCGGGGGTGCGGTCGATCGACGCCAGCCTCTTGCGGGTGATCCGGTGGTACATCAGGATCGGGACCGCTCCGGCCTCGTTGGCCTTCACCTGCCGCGCGAACTCCGCCGAGGCGGTGATCGGCGGCGGCAGCTCGGCCGAGGGCAGGTCGGGCATCGGCGAGGGGGACGCGGACGGCGGCGGGGACGGGCTGCCCGCCGACGCGCCCGGCCTGGCCGTGCCGGGCGGCGCGGAGGCCGGCGGGAGCACCATGAGCACCACCACCGCCACCGCGACGACCACCACGTTGGCCAGCATGATGATCTGCGTCAGGGGGATTGGTCTCCGCACAAAACTCCCGTGCCCATCGAGCTTTCCGGCTTGGATCACCAGCCTAGAACAGACTCGGACAGGCCCGGCCAATCAGCCGGTGGCGGCCTTCCGGAGAGGGTCTCCGCCCGCCCGGGAGCGCACGTCCCGGACGGGCCCGCCGGCGCCTCCGGCGGCCCTCAGTGCCCGGGTCAGTGCCCGGCGTCCTCCCAGGTGCGGCCGACGCCCACCGAGACGGCCAGCGGGACGCGCAGGGAGTACGCGGCGTTCATGCGGTCGGTGACCAGCTCCCGCAGGGTCTCCAGCTCGCCGGGGGCCACCTCGAACACGAGCTCGTCGTGGACCTGCAGCAGCATCCGGGAGCCGAGAGCCGCCTCCTTCAGCGCGCTCTGCACGTTGAGCATGGCGACCTTGATGATGTCGGCCGCGGACCCCTGGATGGGCGCGTTGAGCGCCATCCGCTCGGCGATCTCGCGGCGCTGGCGGTTGTCGCTGTTGAGGTCGGGCAGATAGCGGCGGCGGCCGAGGATGGTCTCGGTGTAGCCGTCGTTCCTGGCCTGAGCGACGATCGCGTTGAGGAAGTCGCGGACGCCGCCGAACTCCTCGAAGTATTCCTCCTTGAGCGCCCGTGCCTCGGAGACCGGGATGCTGAGCTGCTCCGACAGCCCGAAGTCGGACAGGCCGTAGGCGAGGCCGTAGTTCATCGCCTTGATCTTGGCCCGCATCTCCCCGGTGACCTTCTCCGGCGCGACGTCGAAGACCCGGGCCGCGGTGGCCATGTGGAAGTCGTGCCCGGACTCGAAGGACGCGATGAGCGCCTCGTCCCCGGACAGGTGGGCCATGACGCGCAGCTCGATCTGGCTGTAGTCGGCGGTCAGCAGGGTCTCGAAGCCCTTGCCGACCACGAAGCCCTGCCGGATGCGGCGGCCCTCGGCGGTGCGGATCGGGATGTTCTGCAGGTTGGGCTTCTCCGAGCTGAGCCGCCCGGTGACCGCGATGATCTGGTTGAACGTGGTGTGGATGCGGCCGTCGTCGGCGATCTCCTTGATCAGGCCCTCGACCGTGACCTTCAGCTTGGCCTGGTCGCGGTGGCGCAGCATGATCGTCGGCAGCTCGTGCTCGGTCTGGGCGGCGAGCCAGGCCAGCGCGGAGGCGTCGGTGGTGTAGCCCGTCTTGGTCTTCTTCGTCTTGGGCAGGTTGAGCCTGACGAACAGGATCTCCTGGAGCTGCTTGGGCGAGCCCAGGTTGAACTGCTCGCCCTCCACGGACGCGTGCGCCGCCTCGACGGCCTGCTTGACCGCGGCGCCGAACTCGGCCTCCAGACCGCTGAGATGCTCCCTGTCGGCGGCGATGCCGACCCGCTCCAGCTCGGCCAGCACGGTGACGAGCGGCAGCTCCACGTCGCGCATGAGGTGGATACCGCCCAGCGGCTCCAGGAACGTCTCCAGCGCGTCGGCGAGCTCGCCGACCGCCAGCGCCCGCAGCGCCAGGTCGCGGGCGCCGTCGTCGTCCTGGTCGTCGAAGAGGCTGGCCTGGCCGCCGTTGTCGGCCTCGCTGCGCAGCTCGCGCCGCAGGTAGGCCCGTACGAGGTCCTCCAGCGGGAACGAGCGCTGCCCCGGCATCGCCAGGTAGGCGGCCAGCGCGGTGTCACAGGTGAGGCCGCGCAGCTCCATGCCCTGCGCCCACAGCGCCAGCATCGGGCCCTTGGCGTCGTGCACGGCCTTGGGCCTCGACACGTCGGCCAGCCACTCGCGCAGGGCCGCCTCGTCGGCCTCGGTCAGCGTGGTCGGGTCGATGAACGCGGCGCCGGGGCCGCCCCGCGCCGCCCGCCCCGCCTCCGCGCCGGCTCCCGCTCCGGCCACCGCGATGGCGATGCTGTCGACGCGGCCGGTGCCGCTGCCGTACGCGCCCTTGAAGGCCAGGCCCACGCGGCCCTCGGGCAGCGCGCGCAGCCACGGGGCCACCTCGTCGGGGCCCAGGGTGACGACCTCGACCTCGAAGCCCTCCTCCGCCTCGGCCTCGGGAGAGCCGATCGTCTTGAACAGCCGGTCGCGGATCTCGCCGCGGAACTCCAGCGTGTCGAGGATCTTGTTGATCTCCTCGCGGTCGGCCGCGCC
Organism: Streptosporangium sp. G11; assembly: GCF_051192615.1. NCBI lineage: Bacteria > Bacillati > Actinomycetota > Actinomycetes > Streptosporangiales > Streptosporangiaceae > Streptosporangium > Streptosporangium sp. G11. The sequence continues at coordinate 64,116 of NZ_JBPJUQ010000012.1, read as the reverse complement.
GATCTCCAGGGTCGTGACCTCGCGCTCCAGCGGCACGTCGCGGATCAGCTGGGTCAGGCGCCGGTTCATCAGCACCTGGTCGAGGTGGTCGCGGAGCTTGTCGCCGACCTTGCCCTTGACCTCGTCGACGCGGTTGACCAGCTCCTCCAGCGAGCCGAACTCGCGGATCCACTTGGCCGCGGTCTTCTCGCCCACGCCGGGGATGTTCTTCAGGTTGTCGCTGGAGTCGCCGCGGATGGCCGCGAAGTCGGGATACTGCGCCGGGGTGAGCTCGTACTTCTCCAGCACCGCCTCGGGGGTGAACCGGGTCATGTTGCTGATGCCGACGCGGGTCATCAGCACGGTGATCCGCTCGTCGACGAGCTGCAGCGCGTCGCGGTCACCGGTGACGATCAGCACGTTCATGTCCTGGTCCGCGGCGCGGGTGGCCAGGGTGGCTATCAGGTCGTCGGCCTCGTATCCGGACAGCGACAGGTGCGGCACGCGCAACGCGTCGAGCACCTCGTGGATCAGGCTCATCTGACTGCGGAAACTGTCGGGGCTCGCGCTCCGGTTCGCCTTGTAGTCGGCGTATTCCTCGTGGCGGAACGTCGGCTCGGAGCGGTCGAAGCAGACCGCCACGTGGGTCGGCCGCTCGTCGCGGAGCACGTTGACCAGCATCGAGGTGAAACCGTAGACCGCGTTGGTCGTCTGACCTGTGGTGGTGGAGAAATTCTCCTCCGGCAGGGCATAGAACGCCCGATAGGCCAGTGAATGCCCATCCAGCAGCAGGAGACACGGACGAGTGGGGGTCGCTTCGCTCTTCGGCACAACGAAAGCCTAGTCTCCTGGTGCGACAGAAAACCTGGCCTCGCACGACAGGAGACTTCCCCTTGACCGTGACAGACCCCGACGAAGCCTCCCGGCGGCGGATCGAGGAGGCGCTCGGCGCCTCGCACAGGAACACGCTGGTGGACCGGATGGGCATCATGATCACCGAGGCCACCCCCGAGAGGGTCGTCGGCACGATGCCGGTCGAGGGCAACATTCAACCCTACGGCCTGCTGCACGGCGGCGCGTCATGTGTGCTGGCGGAGACCCTGGGCTCGACGGGCGCGGCCATCCACGCGGGTCCCGGGCGGATCGCCATGGGCATCGAGATCAACGCCACCCACCACCGCTCGGCCACGTCCGGGCTGGTCACAGGGGTGGCCACCAGGATCCACGGCGGCCGTACGCTCGCCACCTACGACATCGAGATCGTCGACGAGCAGGGCCGCCGGGTGTGCACCTCGCGCCTCACGTGCATGCTCCGCGACGTCTGACCACACCCGGCTGACCACGCCTGGGCACACCCGGCCACATCCGACGGCACCCGGCCACCCATGGCCGCGCCCGATTCCGCCTGATCACATCCGCTGATCGTCCGATCACATCTCGGCCTCGATCATATTCGGACCGCCTTTTTGCCTTCCCCGGGCGACGCGTCCGCTACCGTGGGTGACGGCGACGCCCGTGGGGGGGCCGAGTAGAAAACGTGCGGGGTCGGGGAAGCTCCGTACGGCGCCAAAGGCCTCCCCCGGGCTCGCCGGGCTCGCCACGCCCAGGGGCTCGCGAGCCGGCCGGGATCCGTCCGGCTCCTCCCCGTCCCGCCTTCCCATACCCCGTCCGGCCTTCCGGCGCCCCGTCCAACATCCACCGTGCGGACCCGCGGCGCCCCGTCCACGCCCGGCCCCGTGACACGCCGTCCACCCGTGAGCTCCGGCACCCCGTCCCCGCGCGCACGGCCCCGGTGGCATCTCGCGCACGAACCCGGATGACCTTGGGCGCCCCTGTACGGCTGTGTACGGCTCCGTAGGACTCCGGCACGCCCCGGGGGCGCACAAGGGCCCGGAGCGCGACAACGGCCCGCGCCGGGCGGGCGCGGGCCGCGGGAACCCAGATGGTGGTGCGCGTCAGAGGTCCGTGTGCGTGGGGTCGAGCACGCGGCGCAGGAAGGTCTTCGTGCGCTCGTGCTGCGGAGCGCTGATCACCTGCTCCGGGGCGCCGTCCTCCACGATGACGCCGCCGTCCATGAACACGACCCGGTCGGCCACGTCACGGGCGAACGCCATCTCGTGGGTGACCACGAGCATGGTCATCCCCTCCTCGGCGAGCTTGCGCATGACCGTGAGCACGTCACCGACGAGCTCGGGGTCGAGCGCCGAGGTGGGCTCGTCGAAGAGCATCAGCGCCGGGCTCATCGCCAGTGCCCTGGCGATGGCCACGCGCTGCTGCTGCCCGCCGGAGAGCTGTGCGGGGAAGGCGTCGCACTTCTCTCCGATGCCGACCTTGTCCAGGTTCTCCCTGGCGATCCGCTCGGCCTCCGCCTTGCCCCGCTTCAGCACCCGGCGCTGCGAGATCATCACGTTCTGCAGGACGGTCATGTGCGGGAACAGGTTGAACTGCTGGAAGACCATGCCGACGCCGCGGCGGGCGGCGTCGATGTCGACGTCGCGGTGGGTCAGCTCCACGCCGTTGACGACGACCTTGCCCGACGTGGGCTGCTCCAGCAGGTTCACGCAGCGCAGCAGCGTGGACTTGCCCGACCCCGAGGGGCCGATGACGCAGACCACCTGGCCGGGGTCGACGGCGAAGTCGATGCCCCGGAGGACCTCGTTCTTCCCGAAGTACTTGTGCAGGTCACGGATCTCGACCGCGTGGGCCGCCGGAGCGCCCGGAGTCGTCGGAGTCACTGTCACCGTCCCCTCACCTGTTGCCGCTCCAGCCGGGACGCGAGGTAGCCCAGCGGGATGGTGACCAGTAGATACGTCACGCCTACGACCAGGATGGGCGTGGCGTTGGCAAAGGTCGAGGCCGTGTCGTTGCCGAACTTGGTGAGTTCGACGTAGTCACCGGAGACGCCGAGGAACAGCACCAGCGAGGAGTCCTTGAGAAGGGACACGAACTGGTTGGTCGTCGGCGGGATGACGATGCGCAGAGCCTGCGGGATGACGATGCTGACCATGGCCCGCGTGTACGACATGCCCAGCGAGCGCGCCGCCTCCATCTGTCCCTTGGGCACCGCCTGGAGCCCGGCGCGGAGCGTCTCGGCCATGTAGGCCGAGCCGACGATCGCCAGGCCCAGGATGCCCTGCCCGTACGTGCCGCCCGGCACCTCGAAGCCCGGAAGGGCCAGCGGCAGGAACAGGATGAGCAGGAAGATCAGCAGCGCGGGCAGGCCGCGGAAGATCTCGATGTAGGCGACCGCGATCCACCGGTAGGGCCGCACGGACGACATCCGCATCAGCGCGAAGAGCAGGCCGAACAGGAAGGCGAAGACGAAGCCGCCGACCGAGTAGATGATCGTGTTCTTCAGCGCGACCGTGAACAGGTCGGGCAGCATCTCCGCCGCGACCTCGGGCTTGGTGAAGTTCTCGCCGAGCTTGCCCCACTCGATGCGCAGGGCGAGGAAGACCACCACGGCCGCCAGCACGACGTACTGGACGGTCCTGCTGATCTGCTGCCTCTTGCGGGGACTGAGCCCGCTCCCGCCGGGGGTGCCCCCGGCGGGAGCGGGCTCTGTCGTCGTTGGCTGGTCGGTCATCGATTAACCGAGCTCTCCGGGCTTCTTGCCGAACCACTTGACGAAGATCTGCTCGTAGGTGCCGTCGGCCTTGGCCTCGGCGATCGAGTCGTTGATCGCCTTGAGCAGGATCGGGTCGGAGCCCTTCTTCAGGCCGACGCCGTACTGCTCACCGGTGTCGAGGCTGGCGAGCAGCTCGAACTTGTCGGCGATCTCGGGCTTCTTCAGCCAGGTCAGGACGACCGGGAGGTCCTGGACGATCACGTCGACCTGGCCGGACTGCAGGCCGAGCAGCTCCTTGGGAGAGTCGGCGAACTCCTTCGGGTCGAGCCCCTTCCCCTTGACGTAGTCGAGGCCCGTGGTGGAGGCCTGGGCGCCGAGCTTGAGGCCCTTCGCCTTCACCTCGTCGAGGGTCTTGATGCCGGTCCCCTTCTTGGCCAGCAGAGCCTGCGTGGCGTCGAAGTAGGGCTCGGAGAAGTCGATGTTGGCCTTGCGCTCCTCGGTGATCGTCATACCGGCGGCGGCGACGTCACACTTGTTCGTGGCCATCGCGGCGCCGCTCTTGATGACGGCGAAGTCGATGTCGACGATCTCCTGCGTCAGGCCGAGCTTCTTGGCGGCCAGGTCGACGATGTCCACGTCGAAGCCGACGACCTTGTCGCCCTCCTTGAACTGGAAGGGCTCGTACGGGAGGTTGGTGCAGGTGGTCAGCTTGCCGGGGGTGACGAGCTTGGGGCCCGCAGCCGCGGGAGCGCTTGCCGAGGCACCATCGCTGGGGCTGGCGGAGGTGGACTCGCCACTACCGCAGGCCGAAAGGCCGAGCGCACCGGCGACGACCATGGCGCCCACCGCCATCGCACGACGGGAAACAAAACTCAGGCCCACGAAGGCCTCCTTACGGTCAATGTCGCTTCTTGTATGGATACCTCAGTGCAGGTCATGCTTCATCACCTGCATAATCATGCAGATCACTAGTACGACACAATTCGGACAACAACCGCGTCGGGAGTTTTCTGTTCAATACCCTGCCCCCGCGCGGATCGCGGCGCCGGCACTTGCCGGATCGTCAACCGCTATCGGGGGGAGTCGTTGAACTTCAGGATCTACCTCGGTTACGTTGCCGGATGTGCGTGATCCCCTGGTTCTGCTCACCGGTGCCGCCCTCGCCGCCGCCGTCCTGTCCGGCTGCTCCGGGACGCCCCCGGCGGGTTCCGCCCCTCCCCCGGCCACGCCCACCCCGACCTACGAGCTCCCGCCGCGCCCGGTGCGGCCGGGCGAGAACCCCGTCAAGGCCGCGCCGGTCACCGACGGCGACACCCGGTTCCAGGTGCTCGGCCTGCAGAAGGGCCTGAGCGGCTTCTTCGGCAGCCACGCCGAGTGGCAGGCCAAGGGCCAGTACGTGGTCGTGCGGATCCTCGTGGAGAACCCCGGCCGCACCAACGCCCGCTTCGACGCCAAGCGGCAGAGGCTCGTCGCCGCCGACGGCGCCACCTACGCGATCGACAGGTTCGCGCAGGCCACCAAGCGGCAGCCCGACGAGCTCCCGCTCGGCGCCCAGGTCAGGGTCGAGATGGACCTCTGGTACGACATCCCCAAGGAGGCGAAGGTCTCGGCGATCCGGCTGTTCGGCGACCCGCCCCTCGGGGTGACCGGCAGCACCGACGGCATGCAGGTACCGCTGCCCTGAGCCGCGCCCGGCGCCGTCCGGGGGCGTTCCGGGGCGCCCTCGGGGGCTTTCGGCGCCGGCTCCCGTACCGGCGCGAACGGGCCCGCGCGCTCGCGCGCGACGGGCCCGTCACCTGCCACGATGCCGTGAAAGCCGCTGGGGCACGGGATCAGGCCCGCTCTCCCGGCGGAACGTCCCGGCTCTCCTCCGGAGCGGTGGCCGGGGCCTCCGAAGCGGCGGCGGCCTGGGCCGCCTCCGCCTCCAGGTCGTGCGCCACGCCGCCGCCCAGGTAGGCGGCCTGCACGGCGGGGTCGTTGAGCAGCTCGTCCGCGGGCGCGCTCTTGACCACCTTGCCGGTCTCCAGGACGTAGGCGCGGTGAGCCAGCTTCAGCGCCTGCTGGGCGTTCTGCTCCACCAGCAGCACCGTGGTGCCGCGGCGGTTGATCTCCTCGATGATCTCGAAGATCTGCTGCACCAGCAGCGGCGCCAGGCCCATCGACGGCTCGTCCAGCAGCAGCACCTTGGGCTTGGCCATCAGCGCGCGGCCGATGGCGAGCATCTGCTGCTCGCCGCCGGACATCGTGCCGCCCATCTGGGTCCTGCGCTCCGCCAGGCGGGGGAACAGCTCGTAGACCTCGGCCAGGTCGGCGCTGAAATCACCCGAGCGGGTGTACGCGCCCATGAGCAGGTTGTCGTGCACCGTCATGCCGGGGAACACTCCCCGGCCTTCGGGCGCCTGCCCCAGGCCCGCGAGGACCCGCTTGTGGCCGGGCATCTTGCTGATGTCCTTGCCGTCGAAGGTGATGCTCCCCGACGACAGGCCGCGCAGGCCCGAGATCGTCTTCAGGGTCGTGGTCTTGCCCGCCCCGTTCGCCCCGATGAGCGTGACGATCTCGCCCTCGTTCACCTCGACCGAGATGCCCTTGAGCGCCTCGATCTTTCCGTAGTGGACACGAATGTCCTTGACCTCAAGAAGCATCGGCGGGAGCCCCCAAATACGCCTCGACGACCCGGGGGTCGGTCCGCACCTCGTCCGGCAGGCCATCGGCGATCTTCTGGCCGAAGTCCAGCACCGCGATGCGGTCACTGATGCCCATGATGAGGCTCATGTCGTGCTCGATGATCAGAATCGTCCGGCCCACGTCGCGGATGTCCCGGATCAGCTGCTGCAGCGCCACCTTCTCCGCCGGGTTCATACCGGCGGCGGGCTCGTCCAGCAGCAGCAGCTTCGGGTTGGTCGCGAGCGCGCGGGCGATCTCCAGACGGCGCTGGTCACCGTAGGGCAGATTCTTGGCGTGCTCGTTGGCGCGGTGCGAGATGCCGACGAAGTCGAGCAGCTCCATCGCGAGCTTGCGCCCGTCCTTCTCGGCCCGGCGGTGCCAGGGAAGCCCCAGCGCCACGCTGACCATGCCCGATTTGTGGTGCGCGTCCGCGCCCACCATGACGTTCTCGATGGCCGTCATGTTGTGGAACAGCCGGATGTTCTGGAACGTGCGGGCGATGCCCCGCTTGGTGATCTTGAAGCGCTTGACGCCGCTGATCTTGTCGTCCAGGAAGCGGACCTCGCCCTCGGTCGGCTGGTAGACGCCGGTCACCACGTTGAAGACCGTGGTCTTTCCTGCGCCGTTCGGGCCGATGAGAGCGAAGATCTCGCCTTCGTTGATGGTCAGGTTGACCTCACGCAGTGCCGTGACACCGCCGAACCGCATGACGAGGTTCTTCAGCTCCAGCATGACGCGACCGCCGCGCTCCGCCTGGACCGCCTTGGGGGTCGTACCGGCCGGGTTCACCTCGGCCGGGTTCACTTCGGCGCTCACTTGGAAGCCACCTCCTCACCCTGCGACTCGGGCCCGGGAACCTCGGCTCCGAGCGTACCCATCCCGCCTGACCCCTCTTTCAGCTCCGCCTTGCGTTGGCGCGATGGCAGCAGACCCTCCGGACGGAAGATCATCAGCGCCACGAGCACCGCACCGAAGATCAGCATGCGGTACTCCTGCAGGCCGCGGAACCGCTCGGGCAGCCACGCCACCACGAAGGCGCCCAGCATGACACCCGGCAGGTTGCCCGCGCCGCCCATGACCACCGCGGCCAGGATCGTCGCCGACAGCAGGAACTGGAAGTCGTTCGGGTTGATCGAGATGGCCTTCGCCGCCCACAGCACGCCCATCGCGCCACCGATGGAGGCGCCGATGGCGAAGGCGAGCATCTTGAAGCGGAACGTCGGCACGCCCATGACCTCGGCCGCGTCCTCGTCCTCGCGGATCGCCGCCCAGGCGCGCCCGACCCGGCTCTTCTCCCAGCGCTTCACCAGGATGATCACGATGACGGCCAGCGCGACCAGCAGGTAGTAGTAGGGCCGCGGGTCCAGCACGCCGTACTTGAGCGGATCGACCCCGAACACGTTGGGGATGCTGATCCCGAACAGGTGCAGGTCCTCGTAGCTCGGCGGGTGCGGGATGCCGCGGATGCCGTTCGGGCCGCCGATCTCGTCGGTGTTGCGGGCGGTGATGCGAATGATCTCACCGAAGCCCAGCGTGACGATCGCCAGATAGTCGCCGCGCAGTCGCAGCGTCGGAGCGCCCAGCGTGATGCCCGACAGGGCGCAGATCCCGATGCCGACCAGCAGGATGATCCAGAAGTTCCAGCCCAGCCGGGTGCCGATCAGCGCCATCGCGTAGCCGCCGACCGCGTAGAACGCGACGAAGCCCAGGTCGAGCAGGCCCGCCTGGCCGACCACCACGTTCAGGCCGATCGCCAGGACCACGTACGTCCCGATCGGGAAGAACAGGATGCTCGCCCAGTCGGTGTAGGGCGACATGAAGGGGGCGAGGCTCTCCGAGGGCAGCAGCAGCGCGCCGACGATCAGGACCAGGTAAAGGATCCAGCGCTGCCAGCCGGGAGTGGTCTGCCAGCGATCGTGCATGACGTCACCGAAGCGGCCAAGACCGTTGCGGAAGCCTGCCAGGGAATTCTTCTGGTTCATGCGCGCGCCTGCTGAAGTGATTCACCGAGAATTCCGGTGGGGCGGAACATCAGGACCAAGACGAGGATGGTGAAGGAGATCACGTGCTTCCAGTCGGAGCCGAAGAAGATGGCCCCGTAGTTCTCCACCAGCCCGAGCGTGATTCCGCCGACCAGGGCGCCGCGCAGGTTACCGATGCCGCCCAGGACCGCCGCGGTGAACGCCTTGATACCGAAGAGGAATCCGATGTAGTAGTTCGTGTTCTCGTACGAGATCAGATAGAGCGCACCCGCCACACCGGCCATGCTGCCGCCGATGAGGAAGGTCATCCGAACGATCCTGTTGATGTCGACACCCATCAGGACGGCCGCCTCGGGGTTCTGCGCGGTGGCGCGAATACCCCGGCCGATCTTCGTCCGGTTCACCAGGGCGTCCAGCGCGATCATCATGCCGATGGCGGCGACGATGACGAAGATCTGGTCGACCCGGACCGGGAAACCGAAGATCGAGAAAAGCTCGGTCCGCTCCATGATGCGGGGCAGACCCATCTGGATCCTGCCCTGCTCGGGACGGTTGAAGACGTTCGGGATCACCAGGAGCGCGAAGAGCTCCTGCAGGAAGATCGAGGCGCCGATGGCCGAGATCAGCGCCGCCAGCCGGGACGCGCCGCGCTGGCGCAGCGGCCGGTAGGCGATTCGCTCCAGCGCCACCGCGGTGCCCGCCGAGGCGAGCATGCCGGCCAGGATCATCGCCAGGATGAGGCCGACGAGCGCGATGCCCGTGAGGGGCGAGTTGATGCCGAGCACGAACGGTACGAACATCGCACCGAAGGTGCCGATCATGAAAACTTCGGAATGCGCGAAGTTGATCAGCCGCAGCACGCCGTACACCATCGTGTAACCGAGCGCGATCAGGGCGTAGATCGAGCCGAAGGCCAGGCCGTCGATCGTTGCCGGCCAGAACTGATTGATGAAGTCATTGAGCACTAGGGTTTACCACTTCTAGCGGGGGTCGCCTGCACGTCCGGGTAGCACACCGCCTCCAGCAGAACCTCGTGGACTCTCTGGAAGTACGAGAGGAGCGGGAACGCATTCGCGGCGTTCCCGCTCCCCGCGCGTCGACTACCTACTGTCCTTCAGCGCCGGACTAGCCCAGCTTGGCCTCGTTGGCCTTGCCCAGCAGGCCGATGGCACCGTCCTTGACCTGGTAGATGTAGATGTCCTTCGCGGCGACCTCACCGTTGGCCTCGAACTTGACCTGCTTCGAGACACCCGCGAGGTCCACCGTGGCGATGAACTCGTTGATCTTGTCAGGGGTGACGTTGCCGGCCTTGATCGCGTCGACGAAGACCGTCGCGGCGTCGTAGCCCTCGGCCGCGTAGATGGCCGGGTCGGCGCTGTAGGCGGCCTTGTAGGCGTCGGCGAACGCCTTCACCTTGGCGTCGGTGACGTCCGGGGTGGCGATGTAGCAGGGGCAGCCGACCAGGGCGCCCTCGGCGTTGTCGGCACCGGCGCCGTCGATCAGGCCCTTGTCCAGCGAACCGTCGCCGGACAGGAACTTCGCGGTCACACCCTTGTCGCGGAGCTGCTTGAGCAGGTTGCCGCCCGCGGCGTAGTAACCACCGAAGAAGATCGCCTCGGGCTTGGCCGCCGCGACCTTGTTCACCACCGAGGAGAAGTCACTCTCGGCCGGGTCGAGCGAGTCGGTCGTCGGCGTCACGCCCTTGGCCTCGAGCGCGGCCTTGACCGCGTCGGAGAGCGGCTTGCCGTACTCGGACTTGTCGTCGATGACGAAGACCTTCTTCGCGCCGACACCGGTCGCGATGAAGTCACCGATGCCGGGACCCTGGATGCTGTCGCTCGGCAGCACGCGGTGCCAGTACTTCCAGCCGTTCGTCGCCAGCGCGGCGTTGGTGGCGGACGCCGAGATGCTCGGCAGCTTCGCCTCCTCCAGCACCGGCGCCACCTGGGCGGACTCACCGGAGAACGCGGGGCCGATCAAGCCGACGATCTTGTCGGTCTTGATGGCCTGCTGGGCCAGGGCGACCGCCTTCGAGGGGTCCGCCTGGCTGTCGTACTCGACCAGCTCGATCTTCACGGCCGGGTTGGTCTTGTTGTACTCGTCGATGACGAGCTTCGCACCGTTCCGGGGGGGAATGACGATGCCGGCGTTGGCGCCGGTCAGGTCACCCATGAAGCCAAGCTTGACGGTACTGGGGGCAGCAGCACTGGAGCCGCCCTCAGCCGGCGTGGCCTCCGTACCACCGCTGCTGCAGGCAGCGAGACCGAGGGTGAGCGCCACACCGGCGGCAAGCACTCCACCGAGGCGTGCAGTCTTAGGCCGCAAGGTTGCCTTCCTTTCGCCCGGTCCCTCGTCAGGACCGAGTTCACAGATGCCCTTCCCTGGCGGGTGGCCAGGGGTTGTGTCGGTTAGTACAACTAGCGGATGTCACGGGTCGATACAGGACGGCCCACCGTTACCGCTTCGTTATAACACCGATCCTTTTCGGCTATCAGATACAAAAGCCGTGGTCACTGGCAACCTTACGGTCTCCGCAGGGATCACCCCGACCGCCCGGAGGCCCGCGCCGCGCCCCCTGGGGCGCGCCCTGCGGGCGCCTCGCGGGCACGGCCGCCGAAAAGGCCGGAAACGCCCGCTCAGGCCTCCGGGGCCTCCACGTCGGGCTCCGCCCCGTCCGCCACCACGATCTGCGCCACCTGCCGCATGCTCAGCCTGCGGTCCATCGACGCCTTCTGGATCCACCGGAACGCCTGCGGCTCGCTCCAGCCGTGACGCTCCATCAGCAGGCCCTTGGCCCGCTCCACCAGCTTGCGCGTCTCCAGCCGCTCCGAGAGCGTCCCGACCTCGCGCTCCAGCGCGGCGATCTCCTGATGCCTGCTGACCGCCATCTCGATCGCCGGAACCAGGTCCGACTTCGTGAACGGCTTCACCAGGTACGCCATCGCGCCGGCGTCCCTCGCCCGCTCGACCAGATCGCGCTGCGAGAAGGCCGTGAGGATGAGACACGGCGCGATCCGCTGCGACACGATCTGCTCGGCCGCCGAGATCCCGTCCAGAATGGGCATCTTCACATCCAGGATCACCAGATCCGGCCGCTGCTCCATCGCCAGCTTGACCGCCGACTCCCCGTCTCCGGCCTCCGCGACGACCGCATACCCCTCCTCCTCCAGCATCTCCTTGAGATCGAGGCGGATCAGCGCCTCGTCTTCCGCGATCACCACTCGCCGCTGCGTACTCACGAGCAAGAGAGTACCGACGTCCGCTAGATTGGGACCACGTCAGGGCGTGGCGCGGGATTGTATGATCCAATCGCTCACCCCGAATTGCACAAGCCTCGGTACTCCAACGGCAGAGAGGGCGCTCTCAAACAGCGCACAGTGTGGGTTCGAATCCCACCCGGGGCACACTTCAACCGCCCGAGCACATACCGGGCGGTTTTGTCGTACCCGACCGGGGCGCTTTCCGTACGCGCGACGTAACGATCCGTGAAAGAGTTCGCGGTCCCCTCAAGTCCGGCGAGACGATCAGCGCGGTCAGCCGGCGCACCGGCGCCTCCCGCTCGACCGTCGAGGCGAGGCGAGGCGGGGCGGGAACATCCGGATCACGTGGACCGGCGTTCCGGCGGACGCCGCCTCCTCGACCGGGTTCGACGGCGGCTGCCCGGCGGGACACGCCGGTACGGATATCCGCGCCACCTCTTCGTGAACGAGCCGCGGGACATCCTCCTCTCCGCGGCGAAGCGCCCGACCTGCCTGATGTGGCGTGGCGTCGTTCCAAGCCCGACACCGTCTCCGCGGCCAGGCGGGACCCGGCCGAGCGGACGGACGAGTTCGTGGGGCCGAGGCACCGAGGTGACGGGCCGGCGGATGGTGGCCGGCGGGATGGCGGATGGTGGTTCCGCGGGCGGAGTAGGTTGCTCGGAAATGGCGTAACGGGAGGTGGCGGCGTGGGAGCTGTGGGGAACGGCCGGGCGGAGCAGGGCGATCTCGGCGCCGGACGGGTGTGCCTTCCCGAGCGGGTGAGGCTGAGCGGGCATGGGGTGGTGCTGCGGGAGTGGGAGGACGGCGACCTGGCGGCCATGGTGAAGCTGTTCGACGACCCCGAGGTGGCCTACTGGACGCCGCTGGCCTCGCCGTTCGACGCGGAGGCGGCGCGGGCCTATCTGGACCGGGCCCGGCGGCGGCGGGCGGCCGGGGAGCGGGTGCAGCTGGCGATCACCGTGGACGGGGGCGAGCCGGCGGGTGAGGTGTTGCTGATGCTGAGCGGGCTGGGCCTGGACGTCGCGGAGATCGGTTACGGCCTGGGAGCCGCCTACCGGGGGCGGGGGCTGGCGTCGGGGGCGGTGCGGGTGATGACGGAGTTCGCCAGGAAGACGGTGGGGGTGTCCCGGTTGCTGCTGGAGATCGAGGCGGACAACGCGGCGAGCGTGGCGGTGGCCCGCGCGGCCGGATACCACCTGACGGACGCGCCGCCGGTGCCCTCCGAGGAGAAGGGGCGGTCGATGGTGCTGCGGACGTGGGAGTACGAGGAGACCGATCCTCGCGGATAAGCGGGTGAGCGGGCTGTGTTGTTGATCTCGACTCGGTCAGACAGATATGTATGAATGTCATTAATCCTAAGGAAAGGTAAGCGGTACCGGAGAGATCGGGTGCGTTCCCCGGCCGCGGAGCGCGTCTCAGCCCCCCTGCCGAAAGTGAGACACGTGTGACGTCCTCGCCTGGCCAGTCCCTAAGCAGCACACAGCTTTCCGACGCCAAGCGAGCACTGCTGGAGAAACGGCTGCGCCGTCGCGTGCCGGATCCGGTGTTCACGATCCCCCGGCGGGCGCCGGGGCAGGGGGCGCCGCTGTCGTTCGGGCAGGAGCGGCTGTGGTTCATGGACCAGTTCGCCCCGGGCACCGCCGCGTACACGATCCCGATGACGTTGCGGCTGAGGGGACCGCTGGACGTCGCGGCGCTGGAGCGGGCGATCGGGGCGGTGGTGGCCAGGCACGAGAGCCTGCGGACGCGTTTTCCCGCCGACGAGGACGGGCGTCCGACGGCGGTGGTGGAGGAGCGGGTCGAGGTTCCGCTGGAGAGGGCGGAGGCGGACGGCGAGCGGACGGCGATCCGGCTGGTGAGCGACGTGGCGGCGCTGCCGTTCGACCTGGCGCGGGGGCCGCTGCTGCGGACGCTGCTGGTGCGGGTGAGCGGCGGGGACACGAAGGACACAGAGGGCGCAGAGGACACCGGCGCCCGGGGTGCCCGGGGTGCCCGGGGTGCCGAGGAGACCGGAAACACCGGGGACACGGGGGACACAGGGGACACCGCCGGGGACGCGGGGGGCGCCGGGGATCACGTTCTGCTGGTGGCGCTGCACCACATCTGCGGTGACGGCTGGTCCACCGACATCCTGGCCGAGGAACTGCGGGCCTGTTACGCGGGGACGGAGCTTCCCGAGCCGCCGTTGCAGTACGGCGACTACGCGCTGTGGCAGCGGGACCGGCCGGTCGCCGAGTCCGGGCTGTCCTACTGGCGGGCGCAGCTGGCCGGAGTGGTCCCGCTGGAGCTTCCCGTGGACGGGCGGCGGCGGGGCGAGCAGACGTTCGCGGGGGCCTCGCACGGTTTCACGCTGGGCCGGGACCTGGTGGAGGGGCTGACGCGGCTGGCACGGGAGGCCGACGCGACCCTGTACATGGTGCTGCTGGCGGCCTACCAGGTGCTGCTGGGCCGGTACGCGCGCCAGGACGACTTCGCGGTCGGCTCCCCGGTGGGCGGGCGTCCCCGGCGGGAGCTGGAGAGCGTGATCGGCATGTTCGTGAACGTGCTGGCGATGCGCGCCGACCTTTCCGGCGACCCGGGGTTCCTGGAGTTGCTGGAGAGGGTCAGGCGGACCACGACGGAGGCGTACGCGCACCAGGAGCTGCCGTTCGAGCAGCTGGTCGGGGAGCTGGGCATCGAGCGCGACGTGAGCAGGTCGCCGGTGTTCCAGGCGGTTTTCGCGCTGCAGAGTTACGGGCGCAGGGAGGGGACGCGCTGGCCCGGGTTGTCGGTGGAGCCGTTCGAGTTCGAGGCCAGGGCGACGCGTTTCGACCTGGAGCTGTTCCTGAGCGAGCAGCCGGGCGGTATGGGCGGGTTGTTCGTCTACAACCGCGACCTGTTCGACGCGGCCACGGTCGAGGGGATGGCCGCGCAGCTGGAGGCGCTGCTGGGGGCGGTGGTGGCGGCTCCGGCGGCGCGGATCTCGGAGCTGGACGTCCTTCCCGCCGAGGAGCGGGAGCGGGTGCTGGCGTGCGCGGCGGGTCCCGGCGAGCCGTACGCGGACGGGGCGACGCTGGGCGGGATGTTCGAGGCGCAGGTGGCCCGGACGCCGCGGGCGGTGGCGGTGGAGTTCGAGGGTGAGCGCCTGACGTACGCGGAGCTGGAGGTGCGGGCCAACCGGCTGGCGCACCGGCTGCGGGGGCTGGGGGTGGGGCCGGGCTCGCTGGTGGCGGTGTGCGCGGAGCGGTCGGTCGAGCTGGTGGTGGCGCTGCTGGGGGTGGTGAAGGCCGGGGGGGCGTACGTGCCGCTGGATCCGGACTACCCGGCGGAGCGGCTGGCGTTCATGCTGGCCGACGCGGCGGTGCCGGTGCTGCTGGCGCAGCGGGCGGTGCTCGGCGTGCTCCCGGACGTGCCGGGCGGGGTGGTGACGGTCGTGCTGGACGACCTGCCGGACGGGCCGGGCACGCCCGTGGAGCCGTCGGCGACGTCGGCGGACGCGGCGTACATGATCTACACCTCGGGGTCGACGGGACGGCCCAAGGGGGTGCCCAACACCCACGGTGGCATCCGCAACCGGCTGGGCTGGATGCAGCGGGTCTACGGGCTGACCGGCGACGACGTGGTGGTGCAGAAGACCCCGGCGGGTTTCGACGTGTCGGTGTGGGAGTTCTTCTGGCCGCTGGTGACGGGCGCGCGGCTGGTGCTGGCCCGTCCCGGCGGGCACAGGGACGCGGCGTACCTGCGGGACCTGATCGTGGAGCGGGGGGTGACGACGGCGCATTTCGTCCCGTCGATGCTGGCGGCGTTCCTGGAGGAGGAGGGCGTCGAGGCGTGCGGGTCGCTGCGGCGGGTGGTGTGCAGCGGCGAGGAGCTGACCGCGCACGTGGCCGAGCGGTTCTTCCGGCGCCTGCCGGGGACGGGGCTGTTCAACCTGTACGGGCCGACGGAGGCGGCGATCGACGTGAGCCTGTGGCGGTGCCGCCCGGGTGACGCGACGGTGCCGATCGGGCACCCGGTGGAGAACACCTCGCTGCACGTGCTGGACCGGCATCTGCGGCCGGTGCCCTTCGGGGTCCCCGGTGAGCTGCACATCGGCGGGGCGCAGGTGGCGATGGGCTATCACGCCCGGCCCGGCCTGACGGCGGAGCGGTTCGTGCCCGACCCGTTCGGGACGGCGGGGGCGCGCCTGTACCGGACGGGTGACCTGGTACGGCTCCGCCGCGACGGGGCGATCGAGTTCCTGGGGCGGATCGACCACCAGGTGAAGATCCGTGGGCAGCGGATCGAGCTGGGCGAGATCGAGGCGGTGCTGCGCGGGCTCGCGGGGGTGCGCGAGGCGGTGGTGACGGTTCGGGAGGACGGCGCGCCGGGTGACAGGCGGCTGGTCGCGTACGTGGTGGGCGCGGTGCCCGCGGTGGCGGGCGCGGGCGGGGAGGGTCCGCCCGGAGCGGAGCCGAACGGGGCCGGACGGGACGGGCGACCGGGCAAGGCGGGACCGGACGGGGCGGGACTGGACGGGGCGGAGCTGCGGCGGGCGTTGAAGGTGACACTGCCCGACCACATGGTGCCGTCGGCGTTCGTGGTGCTGGACGCGTTACCGCTGAGCCCGAACGGCAAGCTGGATCGCGGCGCGCTTCCCGCGCCGGAGCGGCCGGGCGGTGAGGCCGCGGGGCCGGGGGCGGAGCCGCGGACGCCGGTGGAGCGGGCGATCGCCGAGATCTGGCGGGAGCTGCTGGGGGTGGCGTCGGTCGGTGCCGACGGTGACTTCTTCGAGCTGGGCGGTCACTCGCTGGTCGCGATCCAGGCGGTGGCGCGGATGCGCAAGGCGCTGCCGGTGGTCGGGGGGCGCGCGGTCGGGGTGATGGACCTGTTCAAGCATCCGACGGTGCGCGAGCTGGCCGCCCTGGTGGAGCGGCCCGCGGGTCCGGCGGGGCCGCGGAGCCTGCTGTACGAGCTGACCAGGCCGGGCCCCCGGCTGATGACGTATGTGTGCGTACCGTACGGCGGAGGCAGCCCGCTGATCTTCCAGCCGCTGGCCGACGCGCTGCCGGACGGGTGCTCGCTGCACGCGCTGGCCTTTCCCGGGCACGATCCCGGGTTGCCCGACGAGGAGACCAGGCCGATCGACGAGGTCGCGGACCTGTGCGTGACCGAGATCCTGGAGAACGTCGAGGGCCCCCTGGCCCTGTACGGGCACTGCGGCATCGGCGGCGCGCTGGTGGTGGAGGTGGCGCGGCGGCTGGAGGAGCGGGGTCGCGCGCTGGAGGCGGTGTACATCGGGGCGATCTTCCCGTTCGCCAAACCGCGAGGCCGGATCGCGGGGCCGCTGGCGCGGCTGACGCGCTACGACCGGTTGCGCGGTGACCGGGTGTACGAGAACCGGATGAAGTCGATGGGCACCGACATCTCGGGGCTGGACGACGAGCAGATCCGGTTCATGGTGCGCAACCAGCGGCGTGACACGCTGATCGCGGAGGAGATCTTCACGCGGGTGCTGGCGGAGCGCGTGAAGCGGCTGCGGGCGCCGGTGATCTCGGTGGTGGGCGAGCAGGATCCGACGACCGACTACTACCAGGAGCGTTACCGGGAGTGGCACTTCCTGAGCGACACGACGGCACTGGTGATCCTGGATGAGGCAGGTCACTATTTCCTGAAATATCGGGCTGCGGAGCTGTCGGAGATCCTCACCAACACGCACATCGCCATGGGGTACGGCGCGGCGGGCACGCTCGACCGGCCTTCGCGGGGTCCGGGGGCGGGCTGGTGGGTCGAGGAGGTCTCCGTCCGCTCCCCCGCCCCGGAGGAGGTGACGGGGCGCGCGCCGGAAGGGGGCGATGAGGGCCCGGCGGTGGCCGCCTCCCAGGGGGCGCCTGGCTCCACCGGAAAGGACGCGGCCGTCGGGGTGACGGACTCCGCGAGCTCCGCGGGCGGAGATGGCTCGGGGAGATCACGCGGAAGCGGCTCCGGCCGGACCGGCGGGAGCGGCCCCTCGAGGGCGGGGACCGCGACGAAGGCGCCGCCGCCCAGCCTGCGGCGCTTCCTGGTGGTGGCGGCGTTCCAGCTGGTGTCGATGGTGGGCACCGCCATCACGGACTTCGCGATCCCGGTGTGGATCTACCTGACCACCGGGTCGCTGGTGGACTTCGCCCTGTTCGTGGCACTGTCGATCATGCCGGGGGTGGTGATCGCGCCGCTGGCCGGGGCGATCGTGGACCGGTCGAGCCGTCGCTCGATGATGATCCTCGGCAACTGCATGGCCGGTGGCACGCAGCTGGTCCTGGGCACCCTGTTCTGGACGAACACGCTGGAGATCTGGCACATCTACCCGCTGACCGCGTGCCTGTCGATCGCGTTGATCTTCCAGCGGCTGGGCTTCACCACCGCGCTCCCCCAGCTCGTCCCGAAGGAGTACATGGGGCACGCGGCCGGGGTGGTGCAGATGGTGATCGGCACGGCGCAGTTCGCGGCGCCGCTGGTGGCCGTCGCGCTGCTCTCCACGATCGGCCTGGGCGGCATCCTGGCGGTCGACGTGGCGAGCTTCGTCCTGGTGCTGGGCGCCCTGCTGCTGATCCGCTTCCCGGACACGATGGCGCACTCGCCCAGGGAGCCCCTGTCGAAGGAGATCGCGCAGGGGCTGCGGATGTCGATCGGCAACCGCCACCTGCGGGCGGCGATGATCTACTTCGCGACGCTCAACGTGATGCTCGCGGCGCTGCTGCTGTCGATAACCCCGCTGGTGCTGTCGTTCTCCACGCTGACCGTCGCCGGGCAGATCTCCTTCGTCGGCGGTCTGGGCGGGGCGCTGGGCGGCATGGTGATCGCGCTGTGGGGCGGGCCGAGGCGGCGGCGGATGCGCGGGGTGATGCTGGCGACGCTGGGGCTGTCGGTGTTCGCGGTGATCACCGGGTTGCAACCCACGGCGTGGGTGGTGGGGATCGGGGCGTTCGGCCTGTGGGGCTGCCTGTCGATCGTCAACGGCACCTTCCTGACGATCATCCACACGAAGGTGCCGCAGCGCTTCCACGGCCGCGTGCAGTCGCTCAACCAGATGGTGTCGTGGTCGACGCTGCCGATCGGCATGGCGGTGGTGGCGCCGCTGGGCGAGCGGCTGCTCAACCCGCTGCTGGTCGAGGGCGGCGCGCTGGCGCCGACGGTGGGCGCGGTGATCGGTGTCGGCCAGGGCCGCGGCGTGGCGTTCATGTACGTCGTGCTGGGCCTGGGCATCGCGGTGCACGTGCTGATCTCCATGCGCACGCGGGTGCTGTCGCGGTTCGACGACGAGATGCCGGACGCCCCGGCGGACGACCTGGTGGGGGCCCAGATCCTGCGGGAGCGGGCGGGCAACCGGGTGAGCGTGGCCTGGACCGCCCCGGCGTTCGCCAAGGCGATCACGATGCCGCTGCCGCTGGAGCGCGCGAAGGCGGTGCTGCGCACCCCGTACCCGGACGCGGAGGTGCGGGAGGTGGTGCTGCGGACCGGCGGGGAGATCAGCGCGGTGTACGAGGTCAGGTGCGCCGACCGCGAGCTCATCGTGAAGATCTACCCGGACGTGCTGGCGGCGCGGCTGCACAAGGAGGCGCGCGTCTACGAGCTGCTGCGCGGCAGCGGCGCCTCCTGTCCCGAGATGGTGCACTGGGACGTCTCGCGGCGCGACCTGCCACACGCGTACGCGGTGATGACGAAGGTGCCGGGCCGGCCGCTGTCGGAGGTCTCCGGCGCGCTGGCGGCCGAGGAGGTCGCGGGCCTGTACCGGGAGATGGGCCGGACGCTGCGGGCGGTGCACGGGGTTTCGGTGGAGGGGTTCGGGCCGATCGACGGGCCGCGGGAGAGCTCCAACGAGGCGTACGTGGGCGGGCAGCTGGACCTGAGGCTGGCGCAGTTCACCGACTTCGGCGGGGACGCGGAGCTGCACGCGGAGATCTCCGCGTACGTCGGGCGCAACCGCCACCTGGTGGCGCGCTGCGACTCCCCCGTCCTGTGCCACAACGACTTCCACGAGCGCAACGTCATGGTCGCCGAGGAGGACGGGCCGGGGAGCCCGCTGCGGATGACCGGCGTGATCGACATGGAGAACGCGCTGGGCGGCGACCCGCTGATGGATCTGGCGCGGACCGACTACTTCGCGGTCAGGGGTGACGCGGAGCGGCGGCGGTACCTGCTGGAGGGGTACGGCGGCCTGCCGGACGACTGGCCGCGGCGCCTGGCGTTCTACCGGCTCTGCCACGCCCTGGAGCAGTGGCACTGGCTGGCCACCCTGGGCGAGACGGCCGCCCTGCCCGTGATCGCGGAACAGCTCCGCGAGTGCCTGAAGGAGAACGTGTAAATGGACGTCTTTCCCGCCTCGTTCGCCCAGGAGCGGATCTGGTTCCTGCACGAGCTCCTGCCGGACCTGGCCGTGTATAACATCGCCATCCGCTCGGAGGCGGCCGATCTGCGGCCGGTGGACCCCGATCTGCTGGAGCGGGCGCTGGCGGTGCTCGCGGGCAGGCACGAGTCGATGCGGACGGCGTTCGAGCTGCGCGACGAGCGGGTCGTGCAGACGATCGCGGACCGGGTGCCGGTCTCGATGGCCAGGACCGACCTTTCCGGGCTGCCCCCGGAGGAGGCGGCGAAGGAGTTCGAGCGGGTCGCCGCGGAGGAGGCGCGCAAGCCGTTCCGGCTGGAGCGCGCCCCGCTCTGGCGGGTGCGGCTGGTCACGCTGGGCGGCGGGGAGTGGCGGCTGCTGCTGGTCCTGCACCACACGGTCTTCGACGCCTGGTCGGCCGGCATCCTGTGGCGGGAGCTGACCGAGGTCTACCGGGCGCTGCGCGAGGGCCGCGAGCCCAAGCTGCCCGAGCTGGCGATCCAGTACGCCGACTACGCGGTCTGGCAGCGCGACCGGCTGGGCGGCGGCGAGCTGGACGGCGACCTGGCGTACTGGCGGGAGCGGCTGCGCGGGAGCGTCCCGCTGGAGCTGCCGTCCGACCGGCCGCGCCCCGCGGAGATGAGCTACGTGGGCTCGGTGCTGGACTTCGCCGTGCCCGAGGAGCTGGCCGAGCGGGTGGGCGCGCTGGCGAGGCGGCGGGGCACCACGCCGTTCACGGTGCTGCTGACGGCGTTCTCTGTGCTGCTGGCGCGCTGGAGCGGGCGGACCGACGTCGTGGTGGGCTCCCCCGTCGCCGGGCGGGAGCTGCCGGAGCTGGACGCGCTGATCGGCATGTTCGTCAACACGCTGCCGCTCCGTACCGACCTGGGCGGCGACCCGGCGTTCGGCGAGGCGCTGGACCGGGTCCGCACGACCGTGCTGGAGGCGTTCGACCACCAGAACGTGCCGTTCGCGAAGCTGGTGGAGGCGGTGGACCCGCCCCGCGACCCCGGCAGGACGCCACTGTTCCAGGTGGGGTTCAACCAGGTCGCGGTGGACGGGCGCGGCCGGTACGGCAACGGCACCTCCAAGGCCGACCTCACCATGGAGCTGCACAATCCGGACGGCAGGATGGAGGGCTGGGTCGAGTACAGCACGGACCTGTTCGACGAGGACACGATCCGGCGCCTGGTGTCGGCGTTCCTGACGCTGCTCGGCGCGGCCGTCGACGACCCGGAGCTGCCGATCTCCCGGCTGCCGTTGATGGACGGGCGGGAACGGGCCCGGCTGCTGGCCTCCTGGCACGGTCCCGCGGCCTCGTACCCCGAGCGCTGCCTGCACGAGCTGATCGCCGAGCGGGCGGAGCGGACACCGGACGCCCCGGCGGTCATCTCCGCCGAGGGGACGCTCACCTACGGGCGGCTGGAGGAGCGGGCGGGCGCGCTGGCCCGGCGGCTGCGCGAGCGCGGGGTGGGGGCGGAGACGCCGGTCGCGGTGTGCCTGCCGAGGAGCGCCGAGCTGATCGTGGCGCTGCTGGCGGTGCTGAAGACGGGCGGCTGTTACGTGCCGCTGGATCCGGACTACCCGGCGGAGCGGCTGGGGTTCATGCTGGCCGATTCGGGCAGCCCGCTGCTGCTGACCCGCTCGACGCTGGTGGAGCTGCTGCCGTCGAACCATCCCCCGGCGATCCTGCTGGACGCGCTGCCGATGAACGGGGCGTCCGGGTTCGTCCCCGGCCCGGTCTCCCCCGACGCTCCGGCGTACGTCATCTACACCTCGGGGTCGACGGGGACGCCCAAGGGGGTGGTGGTGCCGCATCGCGGGGTGGTGAACCTGGTCACCGGGCTGGGGTTCACCGAGCGGGAGCGGATGCTGCTGCTGACCTCGCTGTCGTTCGACATCGCGGCGCTGGAGATCTTCGGCCCGCTGACGGCGGGCGGTGCGGTGGTGCTGGCTCCCCCGCACCGCAACGGCGGGCTGGGCGAGCTGGTGGCGGAGGCGGGGGTGACGACGGTGCAGGCGCCGCCGTCGGTGCTGGAGGAGATCCTGGAGCGGCTGCCCGCCGGGCTGCCGCGCGTGTTCAGCGGCGGGGAGCCGCTCTCGGTGTCGCTGGCCGGGCGGATTCACCGGGTCGCCGGTGAGCTGTGGAACCTCTACGGGCCGACGGAGACGACGATCTGGTCGCTGGCGCACCGGGTGCCGGAGGGCGCGGAGTCGATGTCGATCGGCATGCCGGTCGCGGGCACCACCGCGTACGTGCTGGACGAGGCGATGGAGCCGGTGCCCGCCGGGGTCTCCGGGGAGCTGTTCCTGGGCGGCGACGGGGTCGCCCGCGGCTACCGGGGGCGGCCGGGGCTGACCGCCGAGCGGTTCGTCCCCGACCCGTTCGGCCGGGGCGGCCGCCTCTACCGGACGGGCGACCTGGTGCGGCGGCTGCCCGACGGCACCCTGGAGTTCCTCGGGCGCGCGGACGACCAGGTGAAGGTGCGGGGGGTGCGGATCGAGCTGGGCGAGGTGGAGGCGGCGCTGGCGGCGCACCCGGGCGTGCGGCGGGCGGTCGCCGCGGTCAGGGACGACGCGCCCGGCGGCCGGGCGCTGGTCGCGTACGTGGACACGGGCACAAAAGCCGGCACGGGCCTGGAAACGGGCACGGGTACGGGGGTGTGCGCGGGCACAAACGCGAACCTGGGCGCTGAAACGGGCGCGAGCGGCGCGAACACGGATGCGGGCAGAAGCGTGGTCACGGGCGTGGGCACGGGCGCGGGCGCGGGCGCGGGCGCGGCGGCGGATGCGGACACCGATGCGGACACGAGCGTGGGCACGACCGGGACGACCGGGACGACCGGGGAGGTGACGGCCGGGGAGGTGACGGCCGGGGAGGTGACGGCCGGGGAGCTTCGGGCGTTCCTGGCGTCGCGGCTGCCCACCACGATGGTGCCGAGCCTCTTCGTACCGGTGAGGGACTTCCCGAGGCTGCCCAACGGCAAGCTCGACCGCGCCTCGCTGCCCTCCCCCGTCGCGGAGGAGGCCCCGGCGGCGCCCGCGGGACCGGTCACGGCGAGTGAGGAGCTGGTGCACGAGATCTGGTGCGAGGTTCTGGGCAGGAACGGCATCGGGATCGACGACGACTTCTTCGACGTCGGCGGGCACTCGCTGCTCGGCACCAAGGTCGTCGCCAGGATCTGCTCGGCGGTGGGCATCGACCTGCCGCTCAACGCCCTGTTCACCACGCGCTCGGTCCGCGGGCTGGCGCTGGTGGTGGAGGAGTGCCTGGCCGCGGAGATCGATCGGCTGACGGACGAGGAGGCCGAGCGGATCGCCGATGAATACGACCGAAATGACAGCGCAGTGAACTAGGACCGAAATCGGCATTTCGGACGCTTGCTCTTGGTAGCCTCCGGCCTCTTTCCGGTGTCCACAGAGTGAGACGCTTTACGACTCAGGGAAGTGGTACGTCACCTTCCGTTCACGATATCGCCGTGAACTGCGGCGATCTCGGAGCGTCAGTAAGCCCGAAGATCTTCCCGTGCGGCCGAAACCGGCATTCCGACTCATGTTTAATTTTCAATCCTTGACTGCCGATGACACAAATAATAGGAATGATCTGGCTTATCGCTTGTGAATACTTGACAGGGCAAAAACCCTGTTTGGGGCTATGGGGGGTGAATGCTCGAAGCGATGCGGGGGGACTCGTCGTCCGCCTCGTTGCACGGTCCGTCGTTCGTTTCACCGGCGCCGCCGACGGCTCCCGCTCCCGCCTCCTGGACGGCCGGACCATCCCACATCGCCCCGGACGCGCTGCTGTGCGATCTCGTCGCCGCCCAGGCGGCGCGGACGCCCTCCGCCCCGGCGATCCGGCAGTGGGACACCAGCCTCACCTACCGCGAGCTGATCGGCGCCGCCACCGCGCTTGCGCTGCGATTACGCGCCCTCGGGGTGGGTCCCGAGGACCGGGTCGGGCTCTGCGTCAGGCGCACGCCGCTGATGACCGTCGCCGCCCTCGGCATCATGATGGCGGGCGGCGCGTACGTCCCCCTCGACCCGGCGCATCCACGCCGGAGACTTGACGAGGTCCTCGACGACGCGGGCATCACGGTCGTCGTGACCGACGGCCACGGCCGCATGCTGCTGGACGGCTGCGGGCGTCCCCTGGTCGAACCGGAAACGAGCGCCGCGCCCGTGTCCGAAATTACCTCCGGAGCCGCCGACGGGCCCCTGGCCGGAACCTCGGCCGGAACCGGGAAGGAAAGCGACGGCGGGATCGGCGGCGAGGTCGGCGGCGGTCCGGCGCGGCCGGAAAACGCCGCTTACGTTCTGTACACGTCGGGGTCGACCGGGCGGCCCAAGGGCGTGGTCGTGAGCCACGCCTCCGCGGTCGCGTTCGCCTCGGCCGCGGCGGCCCACTTCGGCCTGGACTCCACGTGCCGGTCGATCGCGTTCTCCGCGCTCGGGTTCGACGTCTCGGTGCTCGACATGCTCGCGCCGCTCACCGTGGGCGGCTGCGTGCAGTTGGTGCCGGACGAGGACAGGACCGACCCGGCCCGCCTGCAGCGGTTCCTGGAGGCGCACGACGTCACCTGGGGGTTCGTCCCGCCCGCCCTGCTGCCGCTGGTCGACCCGGCCAGGCTGCCGCACCTGCGCGACCTGATCACGGCCGGTGAGCCGCCGGGCCCCGAGCAGGTGGCCCGCTGGTCGGCGCACACCCGCTTCCACAACTGGTACGGCCCCACGGAGACGACCGTCTGCGTGGTCGGCACCGAGCTGTCGGGGACGTGGGAGCGGTCGCTGCCGATCGGGTATCCCCTGCGAGGCTGCCGGGCGCACATCCTGGACGAGGACATGCGCGAGTGTCCCGTCGGCGTCCCCGGCGAGCTGTACATCGGCGGGCCGCAGGTGAGCCGCGGCTACCTGGGCCTGCCCGGCATGACGGCCGAGAGGTTCGTTCCCGACCCGTTCGAGGCCGCGCCCGGGGCGCGGCTCTACCGCACCGGCGACCACGTCGCCTGGCAGGAGGACGGCCGGATCGCCTTCATGGGGCGGCTGGACCGGCAGGTGAAGATCCAGGGACAGCGGGTCGAGATCGGCGAGGTCGAGTCGGTGGTGCGGGCGCACCCCGGGGTGACGCAGGCGGTGGTCGACGCCCCCGGCGAGCTGGTCGCCTACGTCGCGCCGCTGGACGCGCCGGGGCTGGCGGCCCTGCGGGTGCACTGCGCGGGACGGCTGCCGGTCTACATGCTGCCCACCCGCGTGGTGCACGTCCCCGTCCTGCCGCTGAACGCCTCCGGCAAGGTCGACCTCGCCGCCCTGCGCGGCCTCGCCCGGGACGCCTCCGGGGTTCCCGGGGGCGCGACCGGGGACGTGAACGGGAACACGGCCGAGACCTCGGGACTGGCGGGGATCTGGGCGCGGGTGCTCGACGCCCCTCCCCCCGGCCCCGACGACGACTTCTTCGAGCGCGGCGGGCACTCGCTGCGGGCGATGCGCCTGGTGTCGGCCGTCAGGGCGGAGCTCGGCCGGGACATCTCGGTCGAGGACGTCTACGCGGCCCGCACCTACGGCGCCCTCTCTTCCGGTGTCGAGAAGGCCCCTCTCCGGGACGACGCGCCCGCGGGAAGCGCCCTTTCCGGCGAGTCCCCGTCGCTGTCGCCCGCGCAACGGCGCATGTGGTTCGTGGAGCGGCTCGCCCCCGACACCCCCGCCCACAACATCGCGATGGCCGAGCGCGTACGCGGCCCGCTGGACCACAGCGCGCTGCGAAGCGCCCTGGAGTCCGTGGTGGCCGGGCACGAGACGCTGCGCTGGCGGATCACCTCCCGCGACGGCGTGCCCCACGTGTCGGTCGTCCCGCCCGGCGAGGTGCCGCTCCCGCTCGACGACCTCTCGACGTTCGCCCACCCCGAGACCGCGCTGGTGAGGGCGCTGGAGACGGAGGCGCGGACGCGGTTCGACCTGGCGCGCGACCCGCTGGTGCGGGCCAGGCTGATCCGGCTGGCCGAGGACGACCACGTGCTCGCGGTGACCGCGCACCACATCGTCTTCGACGGCTGGTCCCAGGACGTCTTCTACCGGGACCTGAGCGCCGCCTACCGCGGCGACCCGCACGGTCCGGCGGGGGCGTCGTTCGCCGACTACGCGCGCTGGTCGAGGGAGCGTTCGGACGGCGACGGGGTCGACTGGTGGCGCGAGCACCTCAAGGACGCCCCCATGGTGCTCGACCTGCCCAGGGACACCCCTCGCCCTCCCGTCCAAACTTTTTTTGGAGCGCTCCGAACAGCGGAGATTGACGGTGAGATCGGGGACCGTGTCAGGAGTCTGGCGGTCCGGCTGGGGGTCACCCCGTACCCGGTGCTGCTGGCCGCGTTCGCGCAGCTGCTCTCCAGGCTGTCCGGGCAGCGGGACCTGCTCGTCGGCACCCCGTACGCCGACCGGGGGCACGTCGCGTTCGAGTCGCTGATCGGCATGTGCGTGCGGATGCTGCCGCTGCGGCTGCGCCAGGACCCCGAGGCCTCCTTCGAGGAGCACGTGGCCCGCTGCCGCGACGAGCTCGCCGAGGTCGTCTCCCGCGGCGACGTGCCGCTGGAGCGTGTCGTGGAGGCGCTGCGCGTCCCGCGCGACCTGGGGCGCAACCCGGTGACGCAGGTGCTGTTCAACATGTACAACTTCGCGGAGCCCAAGCTGGACCTGCTGGGGTGCGTGACCGAGCCGCTGCCCGCCGGGCTGCCGGGCGCGCTGTTCGACCTGACGATGTACGTCAGCGAGCGCGGCGACGGGTACGCCCTGCAGCTCGTCTACAACCCCGACCTGTTCTCCGCCGCCAGGATGGACGCCCTGCTGGCCGGTTACGCGCACCTGCTGGGCGACCTGCTCGCCGACCCGGGCGAGGCGGCGCGCGAGGCCCGGCTGGCCCCGCAGGAACCGCCCGCCGCGCTGCCGGTCTGGGACGGTCCGGGGCCGCTGGACACCCTGCACGGCGACGTCGTGGTGGAGGGGGCGGGGCGGGTCCTGGGGCACGCCGAGCTCACCGCGCTGCGCCACCGTACGACCTCGGCGCTGCGCGCGGCCGGGGTGGAGCCCGGCCAGGCGGTCGCGGTGCTCGCCGCGCGGGTGCCCGAGCTTCCCGGGCTGCTGCTGGGGGTGCTGGCCACCGGGGCCCTCTGGGTGATCCTCGACCCGGCGCACCCGGCGCCGGTGCTGGCCCGCCAGGCCGCCGCCGCCGGAGCCGTGGCGGCGCTGCGCTGCCCGGGCGCGCCCTCCCTGCCGGGCCTCCCGGAGATCGTGCTGCCGGAGACCGTGCCGGCCGGTGACGGAAAGCCCGGTGACGGGGAGACTCGGACGGCCGTGGCGAGGCCGGAGGAGAACAGCGGCGGGGAGGCTCGGATCGGCGCGACGCCGTGGGAGCCGCCGCATTCGGAGCGGGGTTACCTGTCGCTCACCTCGGGGACCACCGGCGACCCCAAGCCGGTGGTGACCGGCGAGGGACCGCTCGCGCACTTCGTCGCCTGGTACGCGGCGACCTTCGCGGTGACCCCCGCCGACCGCTTCGCCCTGCTGTCGGGCCTGGCGCACGACCCCGCGCTGCGCGACGTGTTCGTGCCGCTCGCCACCGGCGCCCGGCTGTGCGTGCCGGAGCGGGAACTGCTCCGCGACCCCGTCCGGCTGGTCGCGTGGCTGCGCGAGCACCGCGTCACCGTACTGCACCTGACCCCGCAGCTGGCCAGGATGCTCTGCGGGACCGGCGCGACGCTGCCCGAGGTCCGGCTGGTGGCGACCGGCGGCGACCGGCTCACCCACGCCGACGCCGCGCGGCTGCGCCGCCTGGTACCGGCCGCCCGCCTGGTGGCCTTCTACGGCACCACCGAGACCCCGCAGGCCCACGCCTGGTACGAGATCCCCGCCTGGGTGCGCGAGAGCGCCGAACCCGTCCCGGCGGGGCGCGGCATCGAGGGCAGCGAGCTGGTCGTGGTCGGCGAGCACGGCGGCCGGGCCGGGGTGGGCGAGCTGGGCGAGGTGGTCGTGCGCAGCGCCAACCTGGCGACCGGCTATCTCGACGCCGGGCTCACCCGGCTCCGCTTCACCGGGGACGGCTTCGTCACCGGCGACCTCGGACGTCTCAACCCCGACGGGACGGTGACGATCGCCGGCCGACGTGACGACCAGGTGAAGATCCGCGGCTTCCGGGTGGAGCTGGGCGAGGTGGAGGCGGCGCTGTCGGCCCACCCCGAGGTCCGCGCCGCCGTCGCGGTGGCCGACCGGGACGAGCGGCGCGAGACGGTGCTGCACGCCTACGCGGTGCCCCGCAGACCCGGGCTGGCCGCGCCGCGGCTGCTCGACCACCTGCGCGCGGTACTGCCCGAGCACGCGGTGCCCGCCGAGGTGATCGTGGTTCCCACGCTGCCGCTGACCCCCAACGGCAAGGTCGACCGCGCCGCGCTGCGCCGCCCCGTGTCCCGGCCGGGAGGCGAGGCCGGCGGGGAGGTGTCCGGCCCGACCGAGCGGGCCGTGGCCGAGGTGTGGCGGGCCGTGCTCGGCGTGCCGCGGGTGGGCGCGACCGACAACTTCTTCGAGATCGGCGGCCACTCGCTGGCGATCGCCGCCGTCCAGGCCCGCCTGGGCTCGGCCCTCGGCCGGGAGATCCCGATCGTGGACCTCTTCCGCCACCCGACCATCCGCGCCCTGGCCGCGCACCTCGACGGTGGAGGCCCCACTCCGGGCCTCGACCGCGCCGCACGACGACTCGCCGTGCGGCGAGACCGCCTCAAGGACCGCTCAAGGAAGCCGAGCTGACAACCGCGCAATCATCCGCACCCGCATCCGAGCCCAGGCTCGGTCCCACACCCGAACCCGTACCCGCATCCGAGCCCGGACCCGGCCCCGCAGCCGAATTCGAGCAGGACCCCACACCCGAACCCGCACCCGAGCCGACATCCGTCCCTCCTTCGGCCCTCGCGGCCGGACCGACCCCCGTCCACCCCCTCGCATCCGAGACCGAACCGGCGACCGCACGACCTTCCGGAGCGCGAACCCGCCCGGTCACCCACCCCATGACCGAGCCGGCGATCGAGTCGCCACCCGCACGACCCTCCGCACCGGAAATCGAGCCGCCCCCCGTCCAACCCACCGCACCGGCGCCGACCGCGCCCAGCAAGGAAGAAAGGGACCCCCGCATGGCCGAGGAGCCCACCGTCGAACCAATCGCGATCATCGGCCTGTCGTGCCGAGTGCCCGGCGCCGGGGACGCCAGGCAGTTCTGGCGCAACCTCGCCGACGGAGTCGAGTCGCTGACGCACTTCACCCGCGAGGAGCAGCGGGCACTCGGCGTGCCCGACCACATCCTCGACGACCCGGACTTCGTACCGGCCGCGATGATGCTCGACGACCACCAGGGGTTCGACGCCGCGTTCTTCGGCATGTCGATCAGGGAGGCGGAGATCCGGGACCCGCAGCACCGGCTCTTCCTCGAACTGTCGCACACGGCCCTGGAGGACGCGGGATACGACCCGTTCAGGTACCCGGGCGAGATCGGCGTCTACGCCGGCTCCGGCGGGGACTTCTACCAGTGGATCAACATCAGGAGCAACGCGCAGGCCCACGCGAACGCGGGCTGGCTGGCCGTCATGGTCGGCAACCACGTCGACTACTGCGCCACGCTGTCGTCGTACAAGCTGGACCTGCGCGGCCCGAGCTACACCCTGCACACCGCGTGCTCGACCTCGCTGGTCGCGATCCACGTGGCCGCCGAGGCCCTGCGCAACGGCGAGTGCGACATGGCCCTGGCGGGCAGCGCGATGCTCGACCTGCCGCAGGGCCAGGGCTACGTGTACGACGAGGACGGCATCGTCTCCCCCGACGGCCACTGCCGGGCCTTCGACGCCAAGGCGGCCGGGACGATCTGGGGCAGCGGTGGCGGCGTGATCGTGCTGAAGCGGCTGTCGGAGGCGATCGAGGACGGCGACAACGTCCGGGCGGTCATCCTGGGCAACGCGATCAACAACGACGGCGCGAGCAAGGTCGGGTTCTCCGCGCCCAGCATGGACGGCCAGGCCGCGGTGATCGCCCAGGCGCTCGGGGTGGGCGGGATCGACCCGCGCACGATCACCTACGTCGAGGCGCACGGCACGGGCACCGCGCTGGGCGACCCGATCGAGGTCGCGGCGCTGAGCAGCGTGTTCGGCCAGGACACCGACGACACCCAGTGGTGCGGCATCGGCTCGGTCAAGAGCAACATCGGCCACCTGGGCCAGTCGGCGGGCATCGCCAGCATCATCAAGGCGGTGCTGGCCCTGGAGAACGGGCTGATCCCGCCCACGCTGCACTACGAGAGCCCCAACCCGAAGATCGACTTCACCCGGAGCCCGTTCTACGTGACGGGGACGCCGACCAAGTGGGAGCGCAACGGCTTCCCCCGCCGGGCGGGCGTCAGCTCGTTCGGCATCGGCGGCACCAACGCGCACATCGTGCTGGAGGAGGCCCCGGCGCCGTCCCGCGACGAGCGCGGCTCCCGCCCGGCGCACCTGCTGCGGCTGTCGGGCAGGACCGACACCGCGCTGGCCGCCGCCGCCGAGCGCCTGGCCGCGCACCTGGAGGCCCACCCCGACGCCGACCTGGCCGACGTCGCCCACACCCTGCGGGTGGGGCGCAGGGAACTGTCGCGCAGGAGCGCGGTGGTGGCCTCCGGCGTCGCCGATGCGGTCGCCGCGCTCCGCGACCCCAAGCGGACGGTCTCCGGTGCCGCCTCACGGCGCACTCCGCGCCCGGCGTTCCTGTTCTCCGGGCAGGGTTCGCAGTACGGGGGCATGGGCGCCGAGCTGTACCGCACCGAGCAGGTCTTCAGGGACGCGGTCGACGAGTGCGCCGAGATCCTGCGGCCGGTGCTGGGCGAGGACCTGCGTGAGCTGATCTTCGCCACCGGGAAGGAGGCCGACGAGCGGCTGCGGCAGACGGCGCTGACCCAGCCCGCCCTGTTCACCGTGGAGTACGCCCTGGCCGCGCTCTGGCGCTCGCTGGGCGCCGAACCCGCCGGGATGATCGGCCACAGCATCGGCGAGTACGTCGCGGCGACCGTGGCCGGGGTCTTCAGCCTGCCGGACGCGCTGCGGCTGGTGGCGGCCAGGGGACGCCTGGTGCAGGGCATGCCCGCGGGGGCCATGCTCGCCGTGCAGCTCGCGCCGGACGAGATCGGGCCGCTGCTGCCCGACGACGTGTCGGTGGCGACCGTCAACGGCCCCGGCACGTGCGTGGTGGCCGGTCCCCCGGCCTCGATCGCCGAGCTGTCGGCCCTGCTGAAGGAGGAGGGCATCGGCCGGATGGAGCTGCGCACCTCGCACGCCTTCCACTCCTCGATGATGGACCCGATCCTGGGCGAGTTCCGCGCGCTGGTCGCCGGCGTCGAACGGTCGGCGCCGAGCCTGCCGTTCCTGTCGAACGTGACAGGCACCTGGATCACCGCGGACGAGGCGACGGACCCGTCCTACTGGGCCCGGCACATGCGCGAGCCGGTGCTGTTCGGCGACTGTGTGGCCGCCCTGCTCGCCGACGGCGACTGGATCATGATCGAGTGCGGCCCCGGCAGGCAGCTGGCCGGGCTGGCCAGGGCGCAGAACCCGCCGGGCGCGGTCGCGCCGCTGCCCTCCCTCCCCGGCCCCAAGGACGCCGGTGGCGACGTGGGCGTGCTGTCGGCCGCGTACGGCACCCTGTGGGTGAACGGCGTCGCGCTGGAGGCGTTCGGCGAGGAGGGCCACCGGGTCTCGCTGCCGACCTACCCGTGGGAGCGCCAGCGCGCCTGGATCGACCCCGACCCGCAGGGGGCGTTCGTCGGCGGCGTGGCCAACCCCGCGCCGGTCGAGGACGACCTGCCGCTGGACCGCTGGTTCAGCGTGCCGGTGTGGCGGCAGGTCCCGCCGGGACCGGCGCCGCTGTCGCCGGTCACCCGGGCCCTGGTGTTCGCCGACGACGGCTCGGCCGGGCTGGTGGACGCGCTGCGCGCGACGGGGGCCGAGGTCGTCGAGGTGAGGCCCGGCGACGAGTTCTCCTCGGAGAACCCCGAAGGCGTCTACACCGTGCGTCCCTCCGAGCGCGCCGACTACGACGCGCTGCTGTCGGCCGTGGGCGAGGTGCCGGGGCGGGTGGTCCACGCGTGGACCGTCGGCGCCGAACCGGCCGCCGGGGCCGAGGAGACCTGGAAGGCCCAGGACCGGGGCTTCTTCAGCGTGCTGGCCCTGGTGCAGGCGCTGACCGCGGCGCAGCCCGCGGACGGGGTGCAACTGGACCTGCTCACCTCGGGGGCCCAGGACGTCACCGGCGGCGACCTGCTCCGTCCCGAGTACGCGACCCTCGCAGGGTTCCCCCGCGTGGTGCCGCTGGAGACACCGTGGCTGCGGGTGCGCCACGTCGACGTCGAGGGAGGCGACTGGATCAGGCACGCCGCCGCGGAACTGGGCAGGAGGCCCGAGCCCGACGAGGCGGGACTGCTGCCCACCGTGAGCATCAGGGGTGGCCGCCGCTGGCTGCAGCACTACGAGCAGCTGGAGGTGCCCGCTTCTTCTGTGGAGACCGCGGAGACGGCCGGGGTGGTCGGCGGGCAGGCCGGTCCCCGGGACGGGCAGGTCTACGTGATCACCGGTGGCCTGGGCGGCATCGGCATCTCGCTCGCCGAGGACCTGGCCGCGCGGGCCAGGGTGCGACTGGTCCTGCTGTCTCGGGCCGGGCTGCCCGACCGGGGGTCCTGGGACGCGCACGAAGGCGGCCGCGAGGGCCGGGCGATCGCCGCGATCCGCAGGATGGAGGAGGCCGGGGCCGAGGTCCTGGTGCTCGCCGCCGACGTCACCTCCCCCGATGACATGCGCCGGGTGAGGGAGGAGACGATCGCCGGGTTCGGCCGGGTGGACGTGATCGTGCACGCCGCGGGACTGCCCGGCGGCGGCATGGCCGAGATCAAGGAGCGGGCCGCCGCCGAGGAGGTGCTGGCGCCCAAGGTGGTCGGCACGCTCGCGCTGCGCGAGGCCTTCGCCGACCTCGACCTGGAGGCCGTGGTGCTCTGCTCGTCGATCACCGCGGTCGCGGGCGGCTTCGGCCAGGTCGACTACTGCGCGGCCAACAACTTCCTCGACGCGCACGCCAGGGGCGAGCACGGCTGGGGCGCGGCCACGGTCGTCTCCGCCAACTGGGGCAAGTGGCTCGAGGTCGGCATGGCGGCGGAGGTCGCCGCACCCGCCGGGTTCGTGGCGCTGCAGCGCGGCGACCGGATCAGGGCCGTCGACCACCCCGTGCTGTCGGCCTGGCACGAGGCCGACGGCGAGGGGCTCGGCTGGGCCGGAGGCGGCCTCTCCCCCGACACCCACTGGGCGCTCGACGGGCACCGCATCTCCGGGGTGCCGGTGCTCCCGGGCACCGGCCACCTGGAGCTGGCCCGCTGCGCCAGTGAGGTGGTGCTGCCCGGCACCGGTGCCGTCGAGCTGCGCGACGTGGTGTTCGTCGAACCGCTGTCGGTGGCCGACGGGGCCTTCGCGGAGGTACGGGTGACGTTCAGCACCGAGGCGGACGGCGCGGACTTCCAGGTGCGCAGCGTCATCGGCGGTGAGCAGCGCACCCACGCGCGCGGCACCGCGGCCAAGGTCGACGCCGGGCCCGCCGGGCACGCCGACGTGACGGCGATCATCGAGCGCTGCACCCCCGCGTCGGACGAGCAGGGCGGCGTGCCGCTGTCCGGGCTGCTGACGCTCGGCCCCCACTGGGGTCACATGCAGAAGTGGTACATCGGCCAGAACGAGGCCCTGGGACTGTTCGAGCTGCCCGAGGAGCTGTCGGAGGACCTGGACGGCTGGGGCCTGCACCCGGCACTGCTCGACAGCGCCACCTCCTTCACCTGGATCGACGTCGTCGGTCACTACCTGCCGCTCGGCTACGGCCGCATCACCGTCAGGGACCGGCTGCCCGGCAGGTTCTGGAGTCACATGCGCTTCCGCGACAGCGGCACCGACGAGGTGCTGGCGGTCGACGTGACGCTCATCGACTCCAATGGCACGATCGTCACCGAGATCTCCGACTACGTGCTGCGCCGCATCAACACCGACGCCGTGGTGGCCGGGGTGACGGCCGACGCCGGAGCCCAGCGGGCGGGCACGGTCACCGTCCCCGACCAGGGCGGCCAGGTCGCGACGACCGCCGGAGGCCCCGACGCGGTCGGCATCCGTCCCGCCGAGGGCGCCGAGGCGTTCCACCGGCTGCTGGCCACCCCCCTCGGCGCGCAGGTGGTGATCGCCGCGACCCCGGTGGCCGCCTACCTGGCCGGTGTCGGGTCGGTCACCCAGGAAACGGTCGAGACGGAGCTGGACCCGGCCGCCGTGTCGGACCGTCCCCGTCCCGGCGGCGCGGCGGCCGACGACTACGTGGCGCCTCGCGGCGACGTCGAGACCGCCATCGCCCGGCTGTGGAGTGAGGTGCTCGGCGGCGAGCGCATCGGCGTCGACGACGACTTCTTCGAACTCGGCGGCAACTCGCTGATCGCCGTGCAGCTCATCGCCCTCATCCGCAAGGAGCTGGGCGTGCGGCTGCCGATGCGCAGCCTCTTCGAGGAGCCCACGGTGGCCGGGGTCACCTCGCTGATCGAGCAGGTGCGCGCCACCACGCCGCCGGCGGAGACCGCCCCGGCCGCGAACCAGACCATGATCCCCCGTCTCCCCCGCAGGAGTGAGCAGCAGTGAGCGAGCCCCTTCCCGACACCAAGGTCGTCCTCAACGACGAGGAGCAGTACTCCATCTGGCCCTCGGGCCGCGACAACCCGGACGGCTGGCACGACGCGGGCTTCACCGGCACCAAGGACGAGTGCCTGGCCCACATCGAGCAGGTCTGGACCGACATGCGTCCGCGCAGCCTGCGCGAGGCGATGAAAGCGGGAGACGCGGGATGACCGAACAGATGGTGGACGTCTTCCCGTCCTCCTCGGGGCAGGAGCGGATGTGGTTTCTCGCCCGCTTCGAACCCGAGCTCGCCGTCTACAACATCGGCATGCTCATGCCGATGAGCGCCCGCCAGCCGGTCGATCCGCGCCGGCTGGAGGCCGCCGTCGCCCACGTGGTACGCCGCCACGAGGTGCTGCGCACCGTCTTCGAGTTCAGGGACGGCCAGGTGGTGCAGATCGTCAGCGGCGCCGTCCCCCCGGTGCGGCTCACCGAGACCGACCTCACCCACCTGCCCGCCGACCTGCGCGAGGCCGAGCTCGCCCGGCTGGCCAAGTCGGACTCGGTCACGCCGTTCGTCCTGGACCGGGCACCGCTGTGGCGGCTGCGGCAGGTCCGGATGGCCGACGACGACCTGCGACTGATCTGCGTGTTCGACCACACCGTGTTCGACGGCGTCTCCAGCCACGTCTTCGTCAACGAGCTGGAGGAGTGCTACGACGCCATCGGCGAGGGGCGCGAGCCCAAGCTGGCGGAGCTGCCCATCCAGTTCGCCGACTTCGCCGTCTGGCAGCGGGGACGGCTGACCGGGAAGTTCGTCGAGGAGGAGCTGGCGCACTGGCGGGAGCGGCTGGCCGGTATCCCGGCCGACCTCGCCCTGCCCGCCGACCGGCCGCGCCCGCGCAGCCGCTCCTACCGGGGTGAGATGCAGCTGGGCGCGTTCTCCCCCGAGGTGTCGGCCGGGATCCAGCGCCTGGCCAAGGACCTGAACTCGACGCTGTTCACGGTCATGCTCACCGCGTTCGCGACCGTGCTGTCTCGCTGGTCGGGCCAGTACGACGTCGTGGTGGGCACCCCCATCGCGGGACGGCTGCTGCCGGAGACCGAACCCGTCATCGGCATGTTCGTCAACGCCGTGGCGCTCCGCGCCGACCTGACCGGCGACCCGACGTTCGCCGAGGCGGCCGGGCGGGTGCGCACCACGGTCGCCGAGGCCCTGGACCACCAGGAGCTGCCGTTCGAGCGGCTGGTGGAGGCGCTCCAGCCGACCAGGGACCTGAGCGTGCCGCCGATCTACCAGGTGATGTTCAACCTGGCCGGCGACACCAACGAGGGCCAGATCGCCAACGGCACCGCCAAGGTGGACCTGCAGCTGGACCTCAACATGCGCGGGGGACGGCTGCACACCCGGCTGGAGTACAGCACCGACCTGTTCGACCGGCCCACGATCGAGCGGTTCGGCGCCTGCCTGGAGACGCTGGTGGAGGCCGCGGTCGCCGCCCCGGGGACGCCGATCTCCCGGCTGCCGCTGCTGACCCCCGCGGAACGGGACCACGTCATCGCGCTCGGCGCCGGCGAGGACCCGGGGCGTGCCCTGAACGTCCTGGTCGGCACGGCGGGCGTGGCCGATCCGGCCGGCGCCCAGGACACCGGGGACGTCGGTGGCGCCGCCGGGGCCGGTACGGCGCCGGCCTCTCCGACCTCGACGACCTCTCCGACCTCGACGACCTCACTGACTTCGACGACCTCGTTGACCTCGCTGATCGAGGCGACCTCGCTGACCTCGCTGATCGAGGCCCAGGTCGCCAGGACCCCGGGCGCTCCGGCCGTGGTCACCGGTGACACCACGCTGACGTACGCGGAGCTGGACGAGCGCGCCACCGCGCTGGCCCACTGGCTGCGCGGGATCGGGGTCAGGCGGGGCAGCCCGGTGGCGGTGTGCGCCGAGCGGTCGGCCGAGCTGGTCGTCGGCCTGCTCGCGGTGCTCAAGGCGGGCGGGGCCTACGTCCCCCTCGACCCGGAGTATCCGCCGTCGCGGCTGGCGTTCATGCTGGCCGACAGCGGGGCCCGGGTGATGCTGACCCAGCGCCACCTGCGCGACCTGCTCCCCGAGGGCGCCGTCAAACCGGTGCTGCTGGACGCGCCCGACACCTGGGGACCGCAGCCCCCAGGAACGGCGCTTCCGGTGACCGGTCCCGGCGACGCCGCGTACGTGATCTACACCTCGGGTTCGACCGGGCGCCCCAAGGGCGTCGTCAACACCCACGGGGGCATCGTCAACCGGCTCGCCTGGATGCAGCGCAGGTTCGGCCTCACCCCGGCCGAGACGGTCCTGCAGAAGACCCCGACGAGCTTCGACGTGTCGGTCTGGGAGTTCTTCTGGCCGCTGGTCACCGGGGCGTCCCTGGTACCGGTCCGGCCTGGCGGGCACCGCGACCCCAACCACCAGCGCGACCTGATCAAGGCGCACTCGGTGAGCACCGCGCACTTCGTCCCCTCGATGCTGGCCCTGTTCCTGGAGGAGACCGGCATCGAGTCGTGCGGCTCGCTGAAGCGGGTGATCTGCAGCGGCGAGGAGCTGCCGCCGCGCCTGGCCGCCCGCTTCTTCGAGCGGCTGCCCGGTGTGGAGCTGCACAACCTGTACGGGCCGACGGAGGCCGCGGTCGACGTGACCGCCTGGCGGGTCGAGCCGGGCGAGACGCCGGAGGCGCTGAACGCGCTGCACACACTGCCCATCGGCCCGCCCATGCCGGGCAACCGCCTGCACGTCCTGGACGACCTGCTCCAGCCGGTGCCGGTCGGCGTACCCGGGCACCTGCACATCGGCGGGGTCCAGGTCGCGCGCGGCTACGCGGGCCGCCCCGCCCTGACGGCCGAGCGTTTCGTGCCCGACCTGTACGGGCCGCCCGGCTCGCGGCTGT
This sequence comes from Streptosporangium sp. G11, assembly GCF_051192615.1. NCBI lineage: Bacteria > Bacillati > Actinomycetota > Actinomycetes > Streptosporangiales > Streptosporangiaceae > Streptosporangium > Streptosporangium sp. G11. The sequence goes on along the minus strand of NZ_JBPJUQ010000012.1, from coordinate 26,744 downwards.
ACGCGACCGGCGACCTGGCCAGGGTCCGCGCCAACGGGGACATCGAGTTCCTGGGGCGGATGGACGACCAGGTGAAGGTACACGGCTGGCGCGTCGAGCTCGGCGAGATCGAGGCCGTGATCGCCGAGCACCCCAGGGTGCGCCAGGCGGTCGTGGCGCTGCGCGACGACGCCCCCGGCGGGCGCGGGCTGGTCGGCTACGTCGACTGGTCCGGAGACGCCTCGGTGCTCACCGGAGAGCTGCGCAGGGCGCTCGCCAAGAAACTGCCCGCCGCGCTCATCCCGCAGGCGTTCGTCGGGATCGACCACATCCCGCTCGGCCCGAGCGGCAAGCTCGACCGGGGCGCGCTGCCCGCGCCGACAGGCTCGGGCCGGGCCGACCTCGGCACGCCGTACACGGAGCCGCGCACCCCGCTGGAGACCGAGCTGTGCGCCCTGTGGAGCGAGCTGCTCGGCCGGGAGCGCATCGGCGTCGAGGACGACTTCTTCCAGCTCGGCGGCCACTCGCTGCTGGCGGTGCTGCTGGTCACCCGCTACCGGGAGACGTACGGCGTGGAGATGCCGCTGCGGCGGTGCTTCGAGATCACCACGGTGACCGAGCACGCCCTCGCCGTACTGGAGCTGCAGCTCGGGGACGACGACGAGGAGCTGGCGGCGCTGCTCGCGACGCTGGAGGACCCCGCGAATGAGTGACCTGAGGGCGAAACTGGCGCGGCTCAGCCCGGAACAGCGGGCCGCGCTGGAGGAGAGGCTGCGGCGGCAACCGCCGCCGCGGCGGCCGTCGGGCATCCCCCGGCGCGCGGGCGACAGCGGGCCGCCACCGCTGTCGTTCGGCCAGGAGCGCCTGTGGTTCCTGCAGCAGCTGGACCCGTCCGACGCCTCGTACAACATGTTCATGGTGCAGCGGCTGCGCGGGCACGTCTCGATCGAGGCGCTCAGGTACGCGCTCGGCCGCCTGGTGGAGCGGCACGAGACCCTGCGCGCCCGCTTCACCTCGCACGAGGGCAGCCCGGTGCAGGAGATCGAGCCGCCCCGGCCGGTCGAACCCGACCTGATCGACCTCACCTGGACGCCCGCCGCCGAGCGGGAGGCCCGCGCGACCGAACTGGTCGCCGACCTCACCAACCGCCCGTTCGACCTGGCGGCCGGGCCGCTGCTGCGGGTGCACCTGATCACCATGTCGGAGACCGACCACGTGCTGTGCGTGGTGCTGCACCACATCGTGGCCGACGGCTGGTCGCTGAAGATCCTGCTGGGCGAGCTGGCCGCCTGCTACGGCGCGCACCTGGAGGGACGCGAGGCGGACCTGCCCGCGCCGGTGCTGGAGTACGCCGACTACGCGGCCTGGCAGCGCGGGCTGCTGGACGAGGAGGGCGTGCGCCGCCAGCTCGACTACTGGAGCGGGCAACTGGCCGGGGTACCCGCGCTGGACGTCCCCGCCGACCGGCCCAGGCCGCCGGTGAAGTCGTCCAACGGCGACTACGCGGCGCGGCGGATCGGGCGGGAGCTGACCGCCCGGCTGGACCGGCTGGCCAGGGACGAGCGGTGCACCCCGTTCATGGTGCTGCTGGCCGCCTTCCAGACGCTGCTCGGCGCCCACTCCGGGCAGGACGACGTGTGCGTGGGGTCGGTGATCGCCGGGCGGGAACGCCCGGAGCTGGAGCAGATCGTCGGTTTCTTCCCCAACACGCTCGCGCTCCGCGGCGACCTGTCGGGAGACCCCGGCTTCAGGGAGCTGCTGGGCCGCGTCCGGGCGACGGTGCTCGACGCCTTCGCCCACCAGGACATCCCGTTCGAGCGGCTGCTCAACGAGCTGCGCGTCGAGCGCGACCTGAGCACCACGCCGCTGTTCCAGGCGATGTTCGTGATGCAGGACAAGGAGGCGTCCGAGCTGGTCATGCCCGGCATCGAGACCGACGTGTTCGATCCGGGCGCGCGGCAGGCCAAGTTCGACCTGATGCTCGACGTGACACCTCGCTCGGAATCGCTGTACGCGCTGCTGTCCTACAACGCCGACCTGTTCGAACCGGAGACGGTGGCCAGGATGCTGCGCAGGTACGAGCGCGTCCTGGAGGCCGTGGCCGACGACCCTGATGTTCCGCTGTCCCGCCTGCGGGCCGCGATGCTGCTTCCCGAGGACCGCCTGCCCGCCGTCACCGCGTCCCTGTCCACCGCCCTGCCCGGCCCTTCCTCGACCGCCGGTTCCACCGGTCCGGCCGGGGTGGTCGAGCTGTTCGAGGAACGGGTGCGGCTGGCGCCGGAGGCGGTCGCCGTCAGCCACGGCGACCGGCGGCTCGGCTACGCCGAGCTGCGCGATCGCGCCGTCAGGCTGGCGGCGCGGCTGACCTCGGCGGGGGTGGGCCCCGAGACCGTGGTCGCGGTGTGCGCCCGGCGCGGTCCCGAGCTGGTCGTGGCGCTGCTGGCGACGGCCATGGCGGGAGGCGCCTACCTCCCGCTCGACCCCGCCTACCCGGCCGAGCGCCTTCGCTGGATGCTGCGCGACAGCGGGGCCGCGCTGCTGCTGTCCCAGGACGGCCTGCCGGAGTGCGACCTGCCGACGATCCCGCTCGACGGCGTCGCGGACGGTCCCGCCACCGGAGAGGACTCATACACCGGCGACGACCGGGGCACCGGAGAGAACCAACACATCGGAGACGGCTCTCCGTCCGGCGTCCGCGTTCACGGACCGGGCGAGCACGACGTCCGGACGCCCGCCGGTGACGGCCGGGTGACGAGGCCCGGCGGGCCGGGGAACCTGGCGTACGTGATCTACACCTCCGGTTCGACCGGCACCCCCAAGGGCGTGCAGGTCGAGCGGCGGGCGCTGGACGCGCGGGTGGCGTGGATGCGCGCCGAGTACGGCATCCGGCCGGACGACCGGGTGCTGCAGTTCGCCTCCGTGGGCTTCGACACGCACGCCGAGGAGATCTACCCGGCGCTCACCTCGGGGGCCGAGCTGGTGCTCGCCCCCGACGAGCCGCTTCCCGACTTCCTGCGGACCTCCCGGGGCGCGTCGCTGACGGTGATGGACCTGCCCACCTCCTACTGGCAGGAGCTGGTCGCCGCCCGGGTCTCCTGGCCGCCCGCGCTGCGCCTGCTGATCCTGGGTGCCGACCCGCTGCCGGGACCGGCGCTCGCCGCCTGGTACGAGGCTCACGGCGAGCGCGTCACCCTGGTCAACAGCTACGGGCCGACCGAGACGACGATCATCGCCACGGCCGGGGAGCTCGACCCCGCCGAGGCGTCCAGGCGGCCCACCGTGGGTCACCCGCTGTCCGCCACCCGCGTCCACGTGCTGGACGAGTACGGCGCACGGGTGCCCGTCGGCGTGCCCGGCGAGCTGTGCGTCGGCGGCGACGGGCTCTCTCGCGGCTATCTGGGGGCGCCCGCCCTGACGGCGGAACGCTTCGTGCCCGATCCGTACGGTCCGGCCGGTTCTCGGCTGTACCGCACGGGCGACCGGGCCAGGTTCCGGCCCGACGGGCGCCTGGAGATCCTCGGCCGTCTCGACCGCCAGGTCAAGATCCGGGGCTACCGCGTGGAGCCCGGCGAGATCGAGGCCCGCCTGCTGGCCCACCCGTGGGTGGGCCAGGCGACCGTGACGGTCAGGGAGGACACCCCCGGTGACCGCCGCCTGGTCGCCTACGTCGTACGGCACGACCGGGCCCCTGACGGGCGAGCGGCCGGAAGGACGGCCGGCGAACGGGTGGCCGACGAGCCGGCATCCGACGAACGGTCGATCAACGGCACCGGCCTGGCGGAGGGTGCCCGCGAGCGGTCCGGGCACCGGCTCGGCGCCGGGGAGCTGCGGGAGTATCTCGCGGCGGAGCTGCCGCCGCACCTGGTGCCGAGTGCCGTGGTGGAGGTCGGGCGCATCCCGCTCACGCCGAGCGGGAAGGTCGACCAGGGCGCGCTGCCCGCTCCCGAGCACCGCTCGGGTGAGGGCTACCTGCCCCCGGAGACCGCCACGCAGGAGCTGGTGTGCTCGATATGGGCCGAGGTCCTGGGAGTGGAGCGAGTGGGGGCGCTCGACGACTTCTTCCAGCTCGGCGGCCACTCGCTGCTGGCCACCAGGACGATCGCCAGGCTCTCGGCCGCGACCGGGCTGGACGTGCCGCTGAAGCTGGCCTTCAGCCACCCGTCCGTACGGAGACTGGCGCAGGCGCTGGACGCGCTGGCGGAAGCCGGGCCCGGCGCGGGTTCCAAGGTGGGACCCGGACCGGCGCGGCGCCCTGAGGGCACGGCGCCACCGCTGTCGTTCGCGCAGGAACGGCTCTGGTTCATGGAGCAGTTCAGTCCGGGGACCGGCGCCTACGTGCTGCCCGCCGCGGCGCGGCTGCGCGGGCCGCTGGACCTCGCGGCGCTGGAGGCGAGGCTGGACGCCGCCGTGACGCGGCACGAGAGCCTGCGGATGCGCTTCCCCGCCTCCCCCGACGGGAGGCCCGAGGTGCGGATCGTCCCGGCCGCGGCCCCGGAGGCACGAATCGCGATCCGCGTCGTCGAGGCGGGACCGTCGGCGGAATCGGTCCTGCCGGGGACCACCTCGGCGGGATCGGTCTCCACGGAGGCGGCCCTGCCGGGATCGGACTCCACGACCGACTCCGCCATGGAGTCGGTCGTGGAGTCGGTCGTCGAGACCGCGACGGAGGCGGAAGCGGAGGCGCGGCGGATCGTCAGCGCCGACGCGGCACGCCCCTTCGATCTCGGCGACGGCCCGCTGCTCCGGGTGACCCTGGTCGGGATCGCCCCCGAGGACCACGTGCTGCTGGTCGCCGTACACCACATCGTGGCCGACGGCTGGTCGGCGGAGATCCTGCTGGACGAGCTGCTCTCCGGGCGCTACGACCGTGACGGCCGCGACGTTCGTGACGGCCGTCCGGAGACTCGTGTCGGGTACGGCGACTACGCGCTCTGGCAGCGCGAGCGCCTGGCCGGGCCGCGTCTGGAACGGCACCTGGAGTTCTGGCGGGAGGAACTGGCCGAGCTCCCCCCGCTCGAACTTCCCCTCGACCGGCCCAGGCCGGCTCGACAGGGGCACAGGGGTGCCTGGCACGACCTGCGGCTGGACGCCGGGCTCACAGGGGCGCTCGGCGCACTGGCGCGGGAACGCGGTGCGACCCTCTACATGGCGCTGCTCTCCGGGTTCCAGGCCGTGCTCTCCCGCTGGTCGGGACAGCACGACTTCGCGGTGGGCTCACCGGTCGCCGGCCGGGACCAGACGGAGTTCGAGGACGTGGTCGGGTTGTTCGTGAACCTGCTGCCGCTCCGGGCCCGCCTGGAGGGCGACCCCGCCTTCACCGAGCTGCTCGGCCGCACCCGCGACGCCGCCCTGGAGGTCTACGCCCACCAGGAGCTGCCGTTCGAGAAACTGGTCGCCGAACTGGACCTGGCCAGGGACGCCACCCGTCCGCCCGTGGTGCAGGTGCTTTTCGCCCTGCAGAGCTACCTGGGCGGTGCGGTCCCGACAGGGCGATCCGTACCGGTGGCCGGGGGTACGGCCACGACCGGGCTCGCGACCGAGGAGCAGACCGGGTCCACGACCGGATTCACAACCGGGAAGCAGTCCGGGGCCACGACCACGGCCGGGCTCACGACCGAGGAGCAGACCGGGGTCACGACCACGACCGGGCTCGCGGCCGATCGGACGGAGGGGCCGGTGGTCGAGCCGTTCGCGCCGGACACCACCTCGACCCGGTTCGACCTGGAGCTGTACGTCTCGGAGACCGGTGACGGCCTCGCTGCGAGGTTCGTCTACAACCGCGACCTGTTCCTGCCGGACACCGTCGAGCGGCTCGCCGTGTCCTTCGAGACGTTCCTGCGCGCGGCCGTCGCCGCTCCGGGGACCCGCGTGGGCGACCTGGAGATGCTCCCCCCCGGGGAGCGGGAACTGGTGCTGACCGGCTGGAACGCCACCGAGACCGCGTACCCGCCGAAGGAGACGCTGCACGGTCTCGTCGAGGCCCAGGCCGCGCGGACTCCCGGCGCCCCGGCCGTGGTCTTCGAGGGCGAGACGCTGACCTACGCGGAACTGAACGACCGCGCCGACCTGCTGGCAGCGCGGCTGCGCGCCTCCGTCGCCGGTACCGGCACGACCAGGGGCACAGAGACAGGGAGGGTGTTCGCCGTACGGGCGGAGCGCTCGCTCGACCTGCCCGTGCGGCTGCTCGCCGTGCTCAAGGCGGGGGCCGCCTACCTTCCCCTCGATCCGGGGCTGCCCGAACGCCGTGTCGAGGCCATGCTCGCCGACGCCGGGGCCGTGGAACTCACCGCCGCCCTGGACACCCCTGCGGTGCCCGGGGACGCGGCCCCCCGGGTGCGGGACCTGCCCGGCTCGCTCGCGTACGTGATCTTCACCTCGGGGTCGACGGGAAGGCCCAAGGGCGTCGGGGTGCCACACCGGGCCATCGTCAACCGGCTGCGCTGGATGCAGGAGACGTACGGCCTGGACGCGAGTGACGCCGTGCTCCAGAAGACCCCCGCCGGGTTCGACGTGTCGGTGTGGGAGTTCTTCTGGCCGCTGATCAGCGGGGCGCGCCTGGTGCTCGCCCGGCCCGACGGCCACCGGGACACCGCCTACCTGCGCGACCTCGTCACCGAGCGGGCGGTCACCACGGTCCACTTCGTCCCCTCGATGCTGGCCGCCTTCACCTCGGAGGAGCGGATCGAGGAGTGCCGCTCGCTGCGCCGGGTGATCTGCAGCGGCGAGGAGCTGACGGCGGGGGCCGCCGAGCGGCTGGCCGGGCGGCTGCCCGGGGTGGAGCTGCACAACCTCTACGGGCCGACCGAGGCAGCGGTGGACGTCTCCTGGCATCGCTACACGCCGGGCGAGAAGGTCGTGCCGATCGGCCGCCCGGTGGCCAACACCCGCCTGTACGTGCTGGACGGGGCGTTGCGCCCGGTGCCGGTCGGGACGCCTGGCGAGCTGTTCATCGGCGGGGTCCAGCTGGCCCTCGGCTATCTCGGCCGCCCGGCCCTCACCGCGGAACGCTTCGTCCCCGATCCCCACGGCCCGCCGGGCTCCCGCCTGTACGCCACCGGGGACCGGGCCCGATGGCGATTCGACGGCGAGATCGAGTACCTCGGCCGCCTCGACACCCAGATCAAGATCCGTGGCATGCGCGTCGAACCCGGCGAGATCGAGGCCGTGCTCGGCGGGCACCCGGACCTGAGCGCGGCGGCGGTCGGCGTGTGGCACGACGGCGCCGGAGCCCGGCTGGTCGGGTACGGAGTGCGGCGCGAGGGGACGCGGGGCCCGGTGAACACCGTGGACGCCGATCCTCGCGAGTGGCTCAGGGGCGAGCTGCCCGAGCACATGATCCCCACCGCCTGGGTGACGCTGGACGCCCTCCCGCTCACCCCCAACGGAAAGCTCGACCGAGCCGCCCTGCCGCCGCCGCCCGGCCGGGGCGACCTTCCCTGGGAGCCGCCGCGCACCGACGCGGAACGCGCCGTCGCCCAGGTGTGGCAGGACGTGCTGGGCCTGGACAAGGTCGGCCGTCACGACGGGTTCTTCGGCGTCGGAGGTGACTCGATCCGCAGCCTCTCGGTGGTGGCCCGTCTGCGCCACCTGGGCTACGGGCTCGACCTGCAGCGGTTGTTCACCCACCAGACCGTGGCCGAGCTGGCCTCCGTACTGGACACACCGGACACCGGGTCCTCCGTGGAGGCGGAACCGGAGCCGGAGGCCGCGACCGGGGCGTTCGGCATGCTCGGCGCCGCGGATCTGGCCAAGCTCAGGAAGGGCGAGCGATGATCGAGGACGCGTACCCGCTGGCCGCGCTGCAGGCGGGGATGCTCTACCACAGCGAGCTCGAACCGGGCAGCCCCACCTACCACGACCTGATGACCATCACCCTGCGCGGCGTCCTGGACGTCCAGGCGCTGACCGGGGCGCTGGCCTGGGTCGCCGCCCGGCACCCGGTGCTGCGCACCTCGTTCGACCTGACCGGGTTCAGCGAGCCGCTGCAGCTCGTCCACGACACCGCGACCATCCCGCTGGAGGTCGCCGACCTGCGCGGGAACGGTTCGGACGGGGACGGCCCCCGGGAGCGGCTGGCGGCGTGGCGGGAGGCCGAGAAGCACTCCGGGTTCGACTGGTCGTCACCGCCGCTGCTGCGGGCGTACGCGCACGTGCTGGACGACGACGAGTTCGCGCTGAGTCTCAGTTTCCACCACGCCGTCCTCGACGGCTGGAGCGTCGCGGCGCTGGTCACCGAACTGCTGGGCCGCTACACCGCGAACGGCTCGCACGATCCGCGCGACGCCGCCGATCCCGCTCCGCCACGTGCCCTGTTCAGGGATCTGGTGGCGGCCGAGCGGGCCGCGGTGGGCTCGGCGGCGGCGCGGGAGTTCTGGCGGAAGCGGGCCGAGGACGCCCCGGAGAGCCGTCTGCCCCGGCTGCCCGGGTTCCCGTCCGGCGGGCCGCGCGCCGCCGAGGTGGTCGCCGTGCCGGTGCCGCACGAGACGGTGGCGGCGCTCGAACGGCAGAGCCGCGAGCTGCGGGTCCCGCTGCGCACGACCCTGCTGGCCGCGTACGTGACGGCGCTGGGCCTCGTCACCGGCGAGCGGGAGGTCATGACCGGCGTCCTTGGCCACGGCAGGCCGGAGACCGAGGGCGGCGGCGAGGTGCTGGGGCTGTTCCTCAACACGCTGCCCCTGCGGGTCCGCCTCGACGCGGGCGACCGGGCCGAACTGGTCAGGCGGGTCTTCGACGCCGAGGTGGCCGCGGTGCCGTACCGGCGCTACCCGCTGTTCGAGATCCAGCGGGCCGCGGGCCGCTCGCCGCTGCTGGACACGCTGTTCGACTTCCGGGACTTCCACGTGTACGGAGGGCTGTCCGGCGACGGCGTGGCGATCACCGGGCAGGAGTTCTTCGAGCAGACCGACATGCCGTGCACGGTGGCCTTCGTCCGCGTGCCCGGCGGCGGCCTGACCCTCACGGTCTCCTACGACGCCTCCCAGTTCCCCGCGGAGCAGATGGAGTCCCTGGCCGGACGGGTGATCGACGCCCTGACCGGCGAGCCCGGCGTGGGCAAGGCGGAGAACGAGGCGATCGATCGCTGGAACGCCACCGGGCGCGAGCACCCGGGCGGCACGCTGCACGGCCTGGTGTTCGCCCAGGCGAAGCTGACGCCCGACGCCCCCGCCGTGGGCTTCGAGGGCTCGTGGATCACCTACCGCGAGCTGGCCGGGCGGGCCCTGACGATCGCCGGGGAGCTGCGTCGCGCCGGGGTGTCGCGCGACCGGCCGGTGGGGGTGCTGCTCGAACGGAGCGCGGACCTGCCCGCCGCGCTGCTGGGCGTCCTCGCCGCCGGGGGCGCCTACCTGCCGCTCGAGCCCGGCCACCCGGCCGGGCGGGTGCGGGGCATGCTCGACGACGCGGGCGCCTCGGTGCTGCTGACCTCCGCCGACCTGGCGGACGAGGCTCCGGGGGGTACGCGGGTCGTCCTGCTGCCCGCCGCCTCGGAGGCCCCCTCCGAGGTCTCCTCGCGGGAGGATCCGCCGGACTCCCTCGCGTACGTGATCTTCACGTCGGGGTCGACGGGGAGGCCCAAGGGCGTCGGGGTGTCGCACCGGGCGATCGTCAACCGGCTGCGCTGGATGCAGGCGACGTACGGGCTCACCCCGGCGGACCGGGTGCTGCACAAGACACCGGTCTCGTTCGACGTGTCGGTGTGGGAACTGTTCTGGCCGCTGGTCACCGGGGCGGGACTGGTGGTGGCCAGGCCGGGCGGGCACTACGAGCCCGGCTACCTCACCGAGCTGATCGGCGGTGAGAAGGTCACCACAGCGCACTTCGTACCGTCCATGCTGGACCCGTTCCTCGACACGCCCGGCCTGGAGGCCCTGAGCGCCCCGGGCAGGGGCGAACCGGCTGCGAACGAACCGGGCACGGGCGGGCCTGTCGTGGACGGACCGGGCGCGGACGGACCGGACGCGGGCGGCCTGCGCAGGGTGGTCTGCTCGGGTGAGGCGCTCCCCGCCGACCTGGTGCGGCGCTTCGCCGAGCGGCTGCCCGGGGTGGAGCTGCACAACCTCTACGGGCCGACCGAGGCCGCGGTCGACGTCTCCTGGCACCGCTGTGACCCCGCCGAGCAGGCGGTCCCGATCGGCCGCCCGGTCGACAACACCCGCCTGGAGGTGCTCGACGAGCGGTTCGGACGGGCGCCCGTGGGCACCCCGGGGCAGCTGTTCATCGGCGGGGTCCAGCTGGCCCGCGGCTATCTCGGCCGCCCGGCCCTCACCGCGGAACGCTTCGTCCCCGATCCCCACGGCCCGCCGGGCTCCCGCCTGTACGCCACCGGGGACCAGGCCAGGTGGCGGCCGGACGGCGAGATCGAGTACCTCGGCCGCCTCGACACCCAGATCAAGATCCGTGGCATGCGCGTCGAGCTCGGCGAGATCGAGGCCGCCCTGCTCGACCAGCCCGAGGTCCGCGCCGCGGCGGTCGTCGCCGACGGCGAGCGCCTGATCGGGTACGTCGTCACCGGCGACGCCTCGGCCGACTGGCGGGCGCGGTTACGCGTCAGGGTTCCCGAGCACATGATCCCGTCGGCGTGGGTGGTGCTGGACGCCCTGCCGATCACCTCCAACGGCAAGCTGGACAGGAAGGCCCTGCCCGCGCCGGACCCGGTGGGCGCGGACGGGTTCAGGGTGCCGCCGAGGGACCCGGTCGAGGGACGGATCGCGGCGATCTGGGAGGAGCTGTTCGACGTCCCCATGGTCGGGGTGTTCGACGACTTCTTCGACCTGGGCGGGCACTCGCTGCTGGCGCTCCGGCTGGCCGTGCGGATCAGGCAGGAGTTCGGCAGGGAACTGCCCGTGGCGACCGTGCTGGCCTCGCCGACCGTGGCGGGCCTGGCGGACGTGCTGCGCCGCCCGGAGGACCTGGGGGAGCAGCGGGTGGTGACACTCAACGCGGACGGCGACCGTACCCCGATCGTCCTGGTGCACGCCCTGGGCGGGCAGGTCTTCCGCTACCACCCGCTGGCCCGCAGGCTCGGCCCCGACCAGCCCGTCTACGCGATCGCGGCCAGCGGCCTGGCACCCGGCGAGGACCCGCACACCACCATGGCCGACATGGTCGAGGACTACGTCGACCGGCTGCGGGCCGTCCGTCCCAGCGGGCCGTACGTGCTGGGCGGGTTCTGCATCGGCGGGAACATCGCGCTGGAGATGGCCAGGCGGCTGCGCGCCCTCGGTGAGGACGTCCCGCTGCTGGTGCTGTTCTACTCCGACGCGGACGAGCCCGTGATCACCAGCTCGCTGGAGGACGACGCCTCGCTCATGACCCACGCGCTGGCGGGAGGGCCGCTGGAGACGGACGGCGAGGAGTTCGCCGGGCTCGGCCCCGAGGAGATGCTGCTGGCGGTCATCGCCGCCGCCGGGCGGGAACAACGGCTGGCGCCCGACACCGCCGACGTCGAGCAGGCCCGGCGCTTCCTTCGGGTGTTCCGGGCCAACGCCCACGCGGTCGGCCGTTACCGGCACGAACCGTACGAGGGTGACGTGGCGCTTTTCGCCCCCGCCGGTGACCGGCCCGACCTGGGCTGGACCGGCGTGGTCAAGGGGAACCTCGCGATCGAGGCGATCCCCGGCGAGCGCGTGGTCATCCTGTTCGAACCCCTGGTCGCCGAGGCGGCCGCCAAGCTGAGGAGTTGGATCGACGATGGCGTCACCGGACACTGAGAGCACCCGGAGCGCGGGGAGCACGGGGCCGCCACAGAGCACCGGAAGCACCGGGAACGCCGGGAAGACCACGACGGCCGGAGCGTCAGGAACGGCCGACGGCGCTCGGAGCATCGGGAACGGTGAGTCCGCTGTGGGTCCCGTGGGGCCCGTGGGCTCCGTGGGCCCCACGACCCTCGACGTCCCCGAGGACGCCCCGATCGCCGGAGCCCCAGAAACCCCCGGAACCCTCGGAGATCCCGAAGGACCCGAAGGACCCGGGAGTCCCGGTGCCCCCGGGGGCGAGAAGCGGCCCGAGGGGGCCGATGACGACGGTGGTCTCTGGCGCAACCAGGACTTCCTGCGGCTGTGGACCGGCCAGACCCTCTCCCAGTTCGGCTCGCAGATCTCGTACGTGGCGATCCCGCTGATCGCCGTCGTCACCCTGGGCGCGAGCGCGACCGAGATGGGCATCCTGGGCGCGCTGGTCCGGCTGCCGATGCTGGGATTCCTGCTGTTCGGCGTCTACATCGACCGGATGCGCAAGCGGCCGGTGCTGATCTGGTCGGACCTGGGCCGGGCCGCGGTGCTGGCCCTGGTGCCGCTGCTGTACGTGATGGACAGCCTCACGCTCGGGGTGCTGTACGCGGTCGTGTTCGTCCTGAGCCTGCTGTCGGTGCTGTTCCAGGTCGCCTACCGCTCCTACTTCCCCTCGCTGGTCCCGCTGCGGCACCTGGGTGACGGCAACGGCAAGCTGCAGCTGAGCGAGTCGCTGGCGCAGACCGCCGGTCCCGGCGCGGCTGCGGCGCTGATCAAGGTGGTGGCCGCGCCACTGCTGATCATGATCGACGTGCTCTCCTACCTGTTCTCCGCGATCGCCATCCTCCTCATCCGCAAGCGCGAGGAGGTGCCCACCCCGGACGACGAGACGGCCGGGAGCGTGCACCGGGCGATCTGGGCGGGCTTCCGGTGGGTGATGGACCAGCCGATGATCCGGCCGCTGGCCATCGCCAGCGGGCTGTACTCGTTCTTCGTCATGGGCGCCATGCAGTCGATCTACGTGCTGTTCCTGCTGCGGGGCGGGCCCAACCTGCCGGTGGAGTGGGTGGGGATCGTCATGGCGACCGGCGGCGTCGGCGCCATCCTCGGCGCGACCCTGTCGGTGCGGACCATGCGCCGCGTGGGGATCGGCCCGACGCTGCTGTGGAGCACGGTCATCGGCAACTGCGCGCTGCTGCTGGTGCCGTTCGCGTCGGGGCCGGTCTGGCTGGCCGCCGGGATGCTCGGTCTCTCCCAGTTCGTCGTCTGGGCGAGCAACCAGGTCTTCTTCGTCAGCAACATGACCCTGGTGCAGTCGATCACCCCGCCGCACCTCCAGGCCAGGGTGATCGGCACGATCTACTCCCTCGGACTGATCCCGGCTCCGCTGGGCGCCCTGGGCGCGGGCCTGCTCGGCGAGGGCCTCGGCCTGCGCCCGGCCATCCTGCTCGCGGTGATCGCCGGAGCCATCCTGCCGATCCTGCTGCTGGTCTTCTCCCCGATCCCGAAGGTGAAGGAGATCCCCGGCACCTGAACGAGGTTCCCGCCCCCCGGTCCGGGGGGCGGGACACGGCCTTCCTCCCAGGAACGCGCCCCCCGGAACACGGCCTCTTCCCCGGAACGCGATGCCCCGGAACGCGATCCCTCAGGACGCGACCTCTTCCCAGGAACGCGGCCTCCCACAGGTGACACGGCCCCCGGGACCGCGACCCCTAACAACGTTTCCGGGAGGTCGCGAGTGACGCTACGGCCGGTAGGGGCCGGTGAACGTGTGGGTGCCCGAGCCCACCTCCTTCGGAAAGACCCCCTCGCAGGGCAGGTCCAGCTCCGCGACGGTGCCCGGCGGGACCGTGACGGCGACCGTCAGCGCGCCCCCGGCCACCGTCCAGGCGACCGACGCCGGGCCGTACGGGGTGCGCAGCTCGGCCGAGGCGTGGGTGAGGCCCCCGCCGGGACGCGGGGCGACGCGCAAGCGGCGGTAGCCGGGCGCCGCCGGGGCGAGGCCCGCGACCGTACGGTGCAGGAAGTCGGCCACCGCGCCCAGCGCGTAGTGATTGAAGGACGTCATCTCGCCGAGGTTGACCGATCCGTCCGGAAGCAGGCTGTCCCACCGCTCCCAGATCGTGGTGGCGCCCATGGTCACGGGATACAGCCAGGACGGGCAATCCCGCTGCGTCAGCAGCCGGTAGGCGGTGTCGTGGGCGCCGACCGAGGCCAGGGCGTCGCAGATGAGCGGGGTGCCGACGAAGCCGGTGGCGATCCGGTGGTCGTCGCGGGCGACCAGCTCGACCAGGCGGCGGCCCGCGCGCTCACGCTGACCGGGCTCCTCCAGGAGGTCCAGGTGCAGGGCGAGGGCGTAGGCGGTCTGCGTGTCCCCGGCCAAACGGCCCGAGGGGGTGACGAACTCGTCGCGGAAGGCGGCGCGCACGGCCGAGGCCAGCGCCCCGTAGCGCGTCGCGTCGTCGTCGTGGCCGAGCAGCCCGGCGGTGTCGGCCAGGATGCGGGCGCTCCACGCGTGGTAGGCGGTGGCGACGAGGACGTGGTCGGTGCGTGACTTGCCGGGCTGGTCGGGAGGCGAGGCGGGGTCGAGCCAGTCGCCGAACTGGAAACCCTCGTCCCACAGGTTCTTCGTGGTCAGCGCGGCGATCTGGTCGACCCACGCCTTCATGCCCGGGTACTGCGCCCGCAGCACGCCGAGGTCGCCGAAGCGCTGGTGGAGCACCCACGGCACGATCACCGCGGCGTCGCCCCAGGCCGCGGCCGGCCTGGCGGGGAACAGCAGGTCGATCCAGGGAACGTAGTGCGGGACGGTGCCGACGTCCGCCTGCTCGGCGGAAAGGTCGGCGAGCCACGAGGAGAGCATGCCCGCGCAGTCGTACAGGAAGGAGGCTGTCGGGGCGAAGACCTGGATGTCGCCGGTCCAGCCGAGGCGCTCGTCGCGTTGCGGGCAGTCGGTCGGGATGTCGACGAAGTTGCCGCGCATGCTCCAGAGCACGTTCTCGTGCAGGCGCGTCAGCAGGGGGTCGGAGCAGGTGAACGCGCCGGTGCGCCGCATGTCGGTGTGGCAGACGACCGCCTCGACGTCGCCCGGCCCCAGGTCGCCGGGCCAGTCGATCACCTGGGCGTAGCGGAAGCCGTGGACGGTGAAGCGCGGCTCCCACTCCTCGGTGGTCCCGCCCCCGCGCAGGGTGTAACGGTCCAGGGCGGCCGCGTCGCGCAGCGGCCGCAGCGACAGCGCGCCGTCCTCGAGGACCTCGGCGTGCCGGAGTGAAACGGTGTGACCGGCCGGTCCCTGAACCCGGACGCGCAGGCGGCCCGAGATGTTCTGGCCGAAGTCGAGGATCGTCTCCCCCTCGGGACCGGTGAGCACCTCCACCGGGGAGAGGGTCTCGATCCGGCGCACCGGCGGCCCGGTGGGGGCCACCAGCAGCGCGGGGTCGTGGTCGAGGACGTCGGCCGGCAGCCAGGAGCCGTCGTCGAAGCCCGCCGACGACCAGCCGTCCGGGAGCAGCCGGGCGTCGTGGGTCTCGCCGTCGTACAGGCTCGCGGCGGTGACCGGGCCCGGCGCGCAGCGCCAGCCACCGTCGGTGACCAGCCGGTCGGCCGTCCCGTCGGTGTAGGTGATCTCCAGCTGGGCGATGAGCGCGGTACGGTCGCCGTAGACGCCGGTCTTGCCCCCGTGGAAGCCGAGGCGGCCGCGGTACCAGCCGTCGGCGAGCGTGGCGCCGACGGCGTTGGCGCCCTCCCGAAGCAGGGCGGTGACGTCGTGGGTGCGGTAGCGCAGCCGGTGGCCGTAGCTGGTCCAGCCCGGCGCGAGGACGTCGTCGCCGACCACCTCGCCGTTGATCTCGACCTCGTACAGCCCGTGGGCGGTCACGTACAGGCGGGCCTTCGCGACCGGTCCGCGCACCGCGAAGTCGCGCCGCAGCAGCAGGGCGGGGCCGTCGGGAGGGCCGAGGAGTTCCAGCGGTGGCGCCGCGGCGCCCGCGTGCCAGCGCGCCGGCTCCAGCAGGCCCGTCTCGGCCCAGGACCACGGGCTCCAGCCGGCGGCCGAGCCGTCCCGGCCGTGGACGCGCACACGCGCGCCGCACCGCTGCCGGGAGCCCAACTCCGCCCCCGGCCAGGGGACGAGGACGGAGCGGTCGGACTCGACGACGCCGGTCGCGGTGAGTGTGGCGCCGGTCTCGTCGGCGATCTCTATCTCGTACGCGCGCTGCCGCCAGCCCGGCAGGTCGGTGACGACCGTCCAGGACAGGCGGGGCGCGCTCTCGCCCATGCCGAGCGGTTCGCGGTGATGCTCGAAGCGGGGTGGTTCGACGCGGAGGGCGGGTTCGGTGGTCACGGGGCGTGGAACTCCTCGGGTCAGCCCTTGATGGCACCGGCGGTCATGCCGGACACGATCTTGCGGTTGAAGAAGACGAAGGCCAGCAACGGCGGAATCGTGATCAGGACGATGTCCATGAACAGCAGGTTCCACTGGGTGCTGTAGCGGCTCTGGAAGTTGTAGAGGGTGACCTGCACGGTCGCGTTCTTGTCGCCGGGCAGGAAGTACAGCGGGTTCACGAAGTCGTTGAAGACGGCCACCGAGGTCGTGAGGATCACCGTGATCGTCACCGGCCGCAGCAGTGGAAAGATCACACGGAAGAACAGGCCGAGGCCGGTGCAGCCGTCGATCATCGCCGCCTCGTCCAGTTGCCTGGGGATGGCCGCGACGAACGCGCGAAAGAGCAGCACCGCGAACGACAGGTTGAAGGCGACCTCGACCAGGATGAGGCCGGGCATCGTCTTGAACAGCCCGAGCCCCTGCAGCAGCCAGATGGTCGGCACGATCGCGGGCGGGATGATGAGCCCGGACAGCACCATGAGGTTCACCAGCGCGCCCATCCGGCCCGCCCTGCGCTGCAGCACGAACCCCGCCATCGCCGCGAAGACCACGATCAGCGCGACGGAGGCGACGGTCAGGACGGTGCTGTTGACGTACGCCCGCAGCAGGACGTAGTCCCGGGCGGTCACCACCTCGACGAGGTTGGCCACGATCGGCCAGTTCGCCGGCCAGGCGAAGTCCAGGTCCGCGGCCTGGGTCTTGTCCTTGACCGCGGTCAGCAGCATGAACGAGAAGGGGACGAGGAAGACGACGGCTGCCACGACGAGCACCACCGCCTCGACGCCGGCCTTGCGCAGCGCTCTCACGAGGGGACCTCTCTTCTGCCCAGGAACCAGGTGAGCGGGAGGACGACGGCGGTGACGACGACGAAGAGGATGACGTTGCCCGCGGTGGACAGGCCGTAGAAGCCCGCCTGGTACTGCTTGTAGATGATCGACGCGATGACGTCGCTGGTGAAGCCGGGACCGCCGCGGGTCATCGTCCAGATCAGGTCGAACGAGCGCAGGCCGCCGATGAAGGAAAGGATGATCACCGAGTACGTGGCGGGCCGGCTGAGCGGCAGCGTGATGTGCCGGAACCGGTGCCAGGCGTTGCCGCCGTCCACCGCGACGGCCTGGTAGTAGTCCGGCGGGATGGACAGGATCCCGGCGATGTAGATGACGGTGGCCAGGCCCACCCCTTTCCACACGTCGACCAGCGCCACCGACAGCAGCGCCGTGCTCGCGTCGCCCAGCCAGTCGTGTCCCGAGACGCCCACCAGCGCGAGCGTCCTGTCGACCAGCCCGGTGTCCGGCTTGAGCAGCACACTGAACGTGATGCCGACCGCGACCGTGCTGACCAGCACCGGGAAGAAGACGACCGAGCGCAGGAAGCCGCGCAGGCGCAGCCTCGAGGTGAGCAGCACGCCGAGCAGCAGCCCGAGCACGACCTTCAGGCCGCTGGTCACCACGGCGTAGACGAACGTGTTCTGGAACCCGACGCGCAGGTTCTGCTCGGCGAAGAAGTCCCGGAAGTTGTCCAGCCCGACGAACGTGCTGTCGAAGAGCGTCCACCGGGTCAGCGAGAAGTAGAAGGCCATCGCCGTCGGGACGAGGAAGATCACGACGTAGACGATCCCGGCGGGCAGGTAGAACGCGTACGGGTAGGCGGCGGCGGACCTGTTCCGGGCGGAGCGGGCGCGCCGGCGCTCCGCCCGGGGGCCGGACCCCGCGCCGTGGCGGGATCCGGTGTTCGCGGTGTCCGGTTCCAAGCCGGTCACCACCCCGCGAGGCCCAACTGCTTGGCCTGCTTCTCCACGTCCTTGTCGTACTGCGCGGCACCCTCGGCCGGCGGGGTCAGACCCGAGCCGACCGCGACGGTGATCTGCTCCAGGGCCGGGCCCTTGACCGGGGACAGGAACTCCAGGGCGGGCGCGGTGGCGTCGCCGTCGATGTAGACCTGCAGGTCCTTGGCCACCTGCAGCGCGTCGGCCGGGAGCGTCGAGCCCTTGACCCGGTACGGCCCGGTCGGCGGGACGGCGGAGGTGGCGGCGGCGGTCCCCGCGGGCGAGGCCACGAAGGCCAGGAACCTCTTCACCGCGTCGAGGTGCTCGGTCGTCCTGGCGACGTACACGGCGCCGGGTTCCCAGATCGTGGCCCCGTTCCTGGCCGGATCGTCACCGGGGATCCCGAAGAAGCCGATGTCGGTCGCGACCTGCGGGTTGTCGGCCAGCAGCGGCGGAAGCACGAACGTGAGCAGCGGGAAGTGGGCTCCCTTGCCCGATATCAGGAGTTTCAGCCCGTCGTCGAGGGTCGTCGAGCCGAAGCCCTTGTTGAGGTACCCCTTCCGGTGGACCTCCGCCAGCCGCTGGAACCCGGCCGTGGCCGCGGGGGTGGTGGCGTACTTGGCCTTGTTGGCGGTGAAGTCCCGAACGAAGTCCGGTGCCGCGGCCTGGACGTTGTAGAAGTCGCCCAGCACGAACAGCTGCGAGGTCCAGGTGTCCTTGAACGCGGAGATCACCGGGGTGAGCCCGGCCGCCTTGATCTTCTCGTTGTTCGCGGTGAACTCGGCCCAGCTCTTGGGCACCTGGAGGCCGAGGTCGGCGTAGACCTTCCGGTTGTACATGACGCCGCCGCCCGCGGCCGTCCCCATGGGCACGCCGTAGACCTTCCCGCCCTGCGTCACCACGGGCAGGTAGGACTCCTGCACGTCCTTCAGCACGGGATCGCCGGTCAGGTCGGCCAGTGACTGCGCCGGGTTGAGCGCCTGCAGCAGCGAGCCGGAGTTGTACCAGAACATGTCGGCCATGTCACCGGTCGACAGCCGCGTCTTGACGATGTTGTCGCCCTCGCCGCCCTGCGGCCGGGTCTCGGTCTCGATCTTGATGGTGGGGTTGGTCTTCCGGAAGGCGTCGACGACCGCCTTGGCCGTGACCACGCTCGTCTCGTTGTTGTCGATGAGGAAGGAGAGGGTGACCGCGCCGTCGGCCGCGGGCTCCTCGCCCGAGCCGCAGGAGGTCAGGGCAGCGAGTGCGAGCGCGGCGACGGCCGCGCCCAGCCTGCGGTGATAGGTCTTCATGACGCCGCTCCGGGATTCGATTCAATCGTTTTAAGAGCCCCCGTGTGCGGTTAACGTAGTGTTACAAAAAAGGCGCGTCAAGCCTTATTTTGGGGAACGGTCCTCAA
Source organism: Streptosporangium sp. G11 (assembly GCF_051192615.1). Classification (NCBI taxonomy): domain Bacteria; kingdom Bacillati; phylum Actinomycetota; class Actinomycetes; order Streptosporangiales; family Streptosporangiaceae; genus Streptosporangium; species Streptosporangium sp. G11. The sequence continues at coordinate 7,491 of NZ_JBPJUQ010000012.1, read as the reverse complement.
TCGAAACACCGTGTCATCAAGCGAATTGCCCTTCCCGCGGCACGAGGTGTGCCGAAAAATGGATAACGTTACCCACCGTCGTCCCAGCTCGGGGCCCGCTGCTCGTACACTCGGCTACGGATCTCGTCCCTGTGGAATCCCGGAGAGGTGGGCCCATGGCCACGCGCGACGGACGACGGCGTGTGACGATCGCCGATGTGGCGGGTCACGCCCAGGTGTCCACCACCGCCGTCTCCAAGGTGCTGCGCAACGCCTACGGCGTCAGCCCGGCCATGCGCGACCGGGTGAAGCTGGCCATCGACGAGCTCGGCTACCGGCCGCACGCGGGGGCACGGGCGATGCGCGGCCGCACCTTCACCATCGGCGTGCTGCTCCCCCACATCAGGAACCCGTTCTTCCCCGAGATCCTCGACGGCCTCACCAAGCAGCTCGGCGGCACCGACTACCAGGTCATCATCGTCCAGGGCGGCACCGACCCGAAGACCGAGACGCGGGCGATCGACGCCCTGGTCGACCGGCAGGTGGACGGCGCCCTCATGGTCGCCCCGCTCAGCTCGAAGGCACGGCTGGAACAGGTCGCGGCGGGCACGCCCACCGTGGTGCTCGGCCGCCACGAGAAGTCGGCGGCCTACGACTCGGTGTTCGACGACGACGACGCCGGGGCCGAGCTCGTCGTCGAGCACCTGATCGCGCTGGGGCACCGCAGGATCGCGCACATCGCGCAGAAGGACGGCAGCCTCGGCCGGGCCGCCGAGCTGCTGCACACGATCAGGGCGGCGACGTACGAGCGCGTGATGCGCGAGCACGGGCTCGGCGACGAGATCGCCGTCGCGACGACCTCCTACGCGGAGGAGGGCGGCTACCAGGGCGCGCTCCAGCTGCTCGCCCGGTCGCCGCGCCCAACGGCGATCTTCGCCGGCGCCGACCTGGCCGCCTTCGGCGCGCTCGCCGCCATCCACGAGGCCGGCCTGACCGTCCCCGCCGACATGTCGGTCGCCGGGTACGACAACACCCGGCTGGCCGCGCTGGCCAACGTGTCGCTGACGAGCGTCGACCAGGACGGCGTCATCATGGGCAGGACGGCGGGACGGCTGCTGCTGGAGCGGATCGAGGGCCGGACGGCGTCGGTGCGTTTCTCCGTCAACCCGACGCTCGTGCCGCGCCGCTCGACCGGCCCGCTGCCACCGGGATGACGGTGCCGTCGTCCTTCACGTCCGACTTCCACCCTGTAGGAGAACCATGACCACACTCGCCGACAGGACCATCGCGGCTCTGCGCGCCACCCACGACGAGCTGGCGGCCTTCGTCAGAGGGCTGGACGCCGCCGACCTCACCCGGCCCTCCGGCTGCTCGGAGTGGACCGTCGCCCAGGTGCTCAGCCACCTCGGCAGCGGCGCCGAGATCGGCCTGGCGACACTGCGCGCGGCGCAGAACGGCCAGGACGCGCCGGGCCAGGACTTCAACCACCCGGTGTGGGACCGGTGGAACGCGAAGGACCCCGGGAAGCAGGCCGAGGACTTTCTCACCGCCGACGCCGACATCGTCTCGGCCTACGAGGACCTCGACGCCGACGCCCGCGAGCGGCTGCAGATCAAGCTGGGATTCCTCCCCATGCCCGGCAGCGTCGCGCTGGTGGCCGGGATGCGCCTGAACGAGACCGCCCTGCACGCCTGGGACGTCAAGGTCGCCTTCGACCCCAAGGCCACCGTCGGGCAGGACGCCGCCGGGGTGCTGACCGACCTGTACGCCGGTCCGCTCGATTTCATGATCGGCTTCATCGGCAGGTCCGACGCCCTGGACCCGCGCGTGGCCACGACCCTCCGGGTCGAGACGACCGACCCCGACCACGTCCTGGGCCTCACCCTCGGGGAGACCGTCGGCTTCAGCGAGGCGCCGGAGACCGCCGACGTCACCCTGTCGCTTCCCAGCGAGGCCTGGTCGCGCCTGCTCGGCGGCAGGCTGGCCCCCGAGCACACCCCGCCGTCGGCGACCGTCACCGGCGACGGCGTCACCCTGGACGACCTCCGCCGGGTGTTCCCGGGCATCTGACGATCGCCCGGCCCGTACCCGTGAGCGGCGCCCTCCCGCGGCGCCGTCCACGGGTTCGCACGGGGCGGCCGGACCCGCCGGTCAGCCGCGGACCAGGCAGAAGGGGTGTCCGGCCGGGTCGGCGTAGATCTGCCAGCCGCGGGTGCCGTCTCCGGCGTCCAGCACGGTGGCGCCGAGCCGGAGGACCTGCCGCCGGGCCAGGTCGAGGTCCTTCACGTCGATGTCCAGATGAAACTGCTGCGGGCGCGCCGGATCCGGCCAGCGCGGTGGCCGATACTCCTTCACTCCCTGGAAGGCGAGCACGAGGCCGGAGTCGGTGTGAAGGGTCGCCCAGTCGTCGTCGAGCGTCCACCGGGGATCGGGCCGGTTGAGCGCGCCACCCAGGAGCGACCGGTAGAACCGGGCGAGGGCCGGAGCGTCGGGACAGTCCAGCACCACGCACTGCAGGTTGCCGATCACACGTACTCCTCGTCGAGAATGCCGATCCCGCGACCCTAATCGGATGCGGCGGTCCCGGCCCGGACGACAAGAACGAGAACGGCGAAGGAACTCAGTACACGTCGCGCACGTAGCGCCTGCTCGTGGCCAGGTGTTTGACGTAGACGGCGGCCGCGTCGTCATCGAGACCGCCGTGGACGGTGGCGATCTCGCGCAGGGTCTGGTCGACGTCCTTGGCCATCCGGCTGGCGTCGCCGCAGACGTACAGGTGTGCGCCGTCCTGAAGCCAGGACCAGAGCCGGCCACCGTGCTCGCGCATGCGGTCCTGGACGTAGACCTTGGCGCGCTGGTCGCGGGAGAAGGCGAGGTCCAGCCGGGTCAGCAGGCCGTCGCGGCGTGACGCGTCGAGCTCGTCACGGTAGTAGAAGTCGGTGGAGCGCCGCTGCTCGCCGAAGAAGAGCCAGTTGCGGCCGGAGTGCCCCAGTGCCCGGCGCTCGTCCAGGAAGCCGAGAAAGGGCGCGACGCCCGTACCCGGGCCGATCATTATCATCGGGGCGGCCGGATCCGCCGGGGGGCGGAAGTGCCTGTTGCGCTGGACGAACACGGGCACGGAGGTGTTCTCGGGACTGTCGGCCAGGAAGGACGAGCACACCCCTCTGCGCGGCGTACCGCGCGGGTTGTCGAAGCGGACGACCGAGACCGTCAGGCGCACCCGGTGGGGGTCGACCAGCGGGCTGGAGGAGATGGAGTACAGGCGCGGCCTCAGGCGTTTGAGAACGCCCGCCCACTCCTGGGCCGTGGCCCGGACGTGGAGTTCGCCGGCCACGTCGACGGCCTGGCGGCCCCAGGTCCACTTGGCCAGCTCGCCCCCGTTGCCCGAGCGCAGGAACCGGGTGAGATCGCGGTCGCGGGTACGTTCGGCGACGAACCTGAGCAGGCCGGGAGTGATCTTGGTGATCTCCAGGTGGCTCCGCAGGGCCTCGCCGAACGGGAGGGAGCCGAGACCGGAGATCTCGACGGGGTCGGCGGCGTCGAGACCGGTCACGGCCAGCCATTCGGCGACCAGGTCGGCGCTGTTGACCGGCAGCACCCCGAGCGCGTCACCGGCCTGGTAGGTCAGCTCGCCGCCGGTGTCGAAGGTGAACTGCCGCACCTCCTTGGCGGATCCGGGCATGCTGAGCAGCCGGTTACCGGTCAGGGGGGCGCTGAGGGGCGCGTCCCTGCCGGACCCCGCCGACGGCTCACGATCCGAGGAGGCCGACCCGGCACCCACGGACGCCGGCCCGGGACCCGGCAACGTCGAACCGGGATCGGAGAACGTCGAGGCGGGGCTTGGGAACGTCGGGCCGGGAATGGAGAACGTCGGGCCGGAGCCTGAGGGAGCCGAGCCGAGACCCGAGGGAGCCGGACCGAGACCCGAGGGAGCCGGGCCGAGGCCCGACGGTGCCGCTCCGGGGCCTGCCGAGGATGCCGGATCGGGGCCCAAGGAGGCCGGCCCGGGATCCGGGAGCGTCGATCCGGAACCCGGCAACGTCGAACCGGGTTCCGCCCGCGGCGGCTCGGGCTCCGGGTTCGCCGGGGACGGGACGGAAGGTTCCGCGAGGGTGGTGAGCAACCGCTCAAGCCAGCCGAGGGCCAGCGAATGGTCATCGGGCTCGCAGTCCAGGCGGGGTGCCAGCCGCACGGCGCCCAGCTCTTCGAGGCGCTGGTCGAGCCGTCGCCCGTGGCCGCAGAAGTCGTCGTAGCTGGAGTCACCGAAGGCGAGTACGGCGTAACGCACGCCGTCGAGCCGGGGTGCGCCGGACCCGATGAGGGCCTCCCAGAACCCGACGCCGTTGTCGGGGGCCTCGCCGTCGCCGAAGGTGCTGGAGATGACGAGCAGGTCCGTGCCACGGGGGATGGCGGCCGGGGCGCAGTCGGCCATGCTGACCAGCCGGGGGTTCCGCCCGGCGCCGATCAGCCGGTCGGCGCTGGTGGTGGCGAACTCCTCGGCGTTCCCGGTCTGGGAGGCCCACAGGACGACGACGTCACGCGCCGACACCTGATCGCCGGTCTCTCCTTGAGGTGACGGCGCGACGGTGCGGGAGAACATACCGGCCAGCACCCCGTTGATCCACAGGGCGTGGGCGGGGTCGACGGGGGCGTGGTCCGGCAGGACCGGCACCGCCGTACCCGTGGATGCCGTGCCGCCGAGGCCGGACATGAAGCCGGACAGGTAGCGGCGCTCGTGGTCGGCGAGCACCGGTGGCACCAGGTCGGTCAGCCCGAGCAGGCCGGCCAGCGCGGCGATCCGCTCGGACCCGCCGGGCGTCCGGGGGGCCGGGAGGTGTTGCGGAGCCGCGGGAGGTTCCTCCGAGGCGGCGCCGCCCGCCTCCGAGGCGACCCTGGTCAGGGAGACCGCGCACACCTTGAACTCGGGCTGGAAGGAGATGGGGTCGACGGCGTCGCTGGTGACCGCGTTGACGCTGAGGTACTCGCCGAACAGGTCGTTCCAGTGGAACGGCGCGAAGCAGTTGCCCTGCATGACGCGGTCGGTCAGGCGGGCGGGCAGCACGGCCCTGCCGCGCCGGGAGGCGATCGTCACCAGGTCGCCCTCGCCGATCCCGTGCTCGGCGGCGTCTCGCGGGTGGATCTCGACGAAGGGCCCGGGGTTGAGCCTGTTGAGCTTGGCGACCTTTCCCGTTTTGGTCAGGGTGTGCCACTGGTGCTGCAGCCTGCCGGTGTTGAGGACGAAAGGGTAGGCGTCGTCGGGCAGCTCGGCGGCGGGCAGGTACGGGCGGGGAAGGAAGGCGGCCCGGCCGCTCGGGGTGGCGAAGGCGAGGCGCGGCCGGCTGCCGTCGGGCCGGATGAGCGGCGCCTGGCTGATGCCGTCGTTGAGGTAGCGGACGGGATTGCGGTCACCGCCACCCGGCGGGCTCGGCCACTGGACGGGGGTCTCGCGCAGCCGCTCGTAGGTGACGCCCCGCAGGTCGTAGCCGGTCTTGGGATTCCAGGCCCGCTTGATCTCCTCGAACACCTCCTCCGCGCTGCTGTAGGAGAAGGCGTCCTCGAAGCCCATCTCGCAGGCGACGCGGGCGATGATCTGCCAGTCGGGCAGCGCCTGTCCCGGCGGTTCCACGGCCTGCTCGAGCAGGGTGAGGTTCCGCTCGGAGTTGACCATCACGCCTTCGGTCTCGGCCCACATGGCCCCGGGCAGGACCACGTCGGCGTAGGCGTTGGTCTCGGTGGCGGCGAAGACGTCCTGGGTGACGACGAACTCGGCGGCCTCCAGGCCCGCGATGACGGTCCTGCGGTTGGCGACGCTGGCGACCGGGTTGGTGCAGATGATCCAGCACGCCTTGATCTCGCCCTCGGCCATGCGCGAGAACATCTCGATGGTCCCCTGGCCGACCTCGGTGCGCAGGGTGCCGGGCGGCAGGTCCCACAGCTCCTCGGTGAAGTGGCGGTCCTCCTCCACCAGCACCGAGCGCTGGCCGGGCAGGCCGGGCCCCATGTAGCCCATCTCGCGTCCGCCCATGGCGTTGGGCTGGCCGGTCAGGGAGAACGGGCCGCTGCCAGGGCGGCAGATCGCGCCGGTGGCCAGGTGCAGGTTGCACAGCGCGTTGGTGTTCCAGGTGCCGTGCGTACTCTGGTTGAGCCCCATCGTCCAGCAGCTCATCCACTCCCCCGCCGCGCCGATCCACTCGGCCGCCCGGCGCAGGTCGTCCTCGGGGATGCCGGTGAGGGCCGCGACCGTCTCGGGAGGGTAGTCCCGCAGAAACTCCGGCATCGCCTCCCAGCCGTCGGTGTAGCGCTCGACGAACTCCCGGTCGACGTGGCCGCCCTCGACCAGCAGGTGCAGCAGTCCGTTGAGCAGGGCCAGGTCGGTGCCCGGCCTGATCTGCAGGAACAGGTCCGCCTTGTCGGCGGTGGCGTTACGGCGGGGATCGACCACGATGAGCTTGGCACCGGCCTTGACCCGCTCCATCATCCTCAGGAACAGGATCGGATGGCAGTCGGCCATGTTCGCGCCGATCACGAAGAACAGGTCGGCGTGGTCGAAGTCCTGGTAGGAGCCGGGCGGGCCGTCCGACCCCAGTGACAGCTTGTAGCCGCTGCCCGCGCTGGCCATGCACAGCCGGGAGTTGGACTCGATCTGGTTGGTGCCGACGAAGCCCTTGGCGAGCTTGTTGGCCAGATACTGCGCCTCCAGCGTCATCTGGCCGGACACGTAGAACGACAGCGCGTCCGGCCCGTGCTCGTCCAGGATCTGCCGCAACCGGCGCGCGGTCTCGTTGATCGCCACGTCCACGCCGGTCGGCACGGGCTCGGCGCCCCGGTCGGGCCTGACGAGCCCGCTTTCGAGGCGGCCGGGGGCGGCGAGCATGTCCGCGGTGGTGGCTCCCTTGGTGCACAGCCGACCGGCGTTGGCCGGATGGCTCCTGTCTCCGGAGGCCTTGACGACCCGGCGCCGCCCGTCCACCTCCAGGACGATCCCGCAGCCGACGCCGCAGTACGAGCAGACCGTCTTCACTTTCTCTGACGCCGCCATAGGTCCCTTCTCCCTGAGCAGGGGCCCGTGACACCCTCCGCCGAACAGCGGGGACGCCAAAGCCGCATCGGGCGGATCCAACGACGGAAACATAAGAAACAGGCGTTACGCAGACGTCACAGACGTTCGCGCCCGACTGTTACATCCACCTCACCGCCGATCTCCCCCGGCCACGTCCGGGTCTCTTCAAGGCTCCCGGCATGGCTTCCTTCGCCTCGAACACGGGATTGAGTGACCGAATCAATGATCACGTGCTGGAACACGCGTTCCAGCGCCTCGCGGGCGTTGTCGGCCAGGATCGGCGTCGGCGGGCTGAACTGGACAACGTTGCGATGGTCGTTATGCAGCCTCTGCAGCCATTCCTCACCCAGGGGTTCGACGCCCTCTTCCACGAGTTGAGGTGCCCAGCAGATTCCGGACAGTCAGCTACATAAGCTGACAGAAGTCTGGAAGAGGTAGGTACGTGACGAGGC